>DAIDMK010000009.1 GCA_027449025.1 Lutibacter sp.
CCTATTTGGTGACCTTCAAAAATAAGGAGGTCATAAAAACATCAAGCTTGGGAGGCTTCGATTTAAAAGATATGGCATCCTTAAAAGAAAACTTTGAAATTATAAATGCTACTTCAAGCAATTTTAATGAAGTATGGGAAATGCCGTGGGGAGAACAAACCAAAGTTGAAAATAATTACAACGAGCTTAAAATTGAGCTTCAGGAAAAAGTGGATTTAAAACGAAAATTAACGATTGTTTTTAGGGTTTATAATGATGGATTGGGATTCAGGTATGAGTTTCCTGAACAAGAAAATCTTTCCGAAGTGATTATCACCGATGAAAACACCCAATTTAATTTAACGGGCAACCATATGGTTTGGTGGGCTCCAGGCGATTGGGATATTTATGAGCATTTGTACAATACTTCAAAATTTACCGAAATTGATGCACTTTCAAAAGCAAACCACCCAGATTTAGCACAAACATATATTCCTGAAAATGCGGTAAATACACCAGTTACCATGAAAACGAATGAAGGTTTGTATTTGAGTTTTCACGAAGCAAGTTTGGTTGATTATTCGGATATGACTTTAAAAATAGACAAAGAAAATTTATCTATGACCAGTGAATTGGTGGGGTCTGAACGCACAGGCTATAAAGTAAAAAGAACTATTCCTTTTCATACACCTTGGAGAACCCTTCAAATTGCAGAAAAAGCTGGTGATTTAATTGAATCTAAATTGATTGTAAATCTGAACGAACCAAATAAAATTGGTGATGTTTCTTGGTTTAAACCCACAAAATATACAGGAATTTGGTGGGAAATGCATTTGGGAAAATCAACTTGGGATATGAGTGCACAACAAGATATGAGTTCACATACCACACAGGCAAGACCTCATGGAAAGCACGGAGCAACCACTGAAAACACAAAAGCTTTTATAGATTTTTCGGCAAAAAATAATATAGGTGCTGTGTTGGTTGAAGGCTGGAACACTGGCTGGGAGCATTGGATTGGCTTTGAAGACCGTGAAGGTGTGTTTGATTTTGTGACGCCATATCCAGATTATGATTTAAAGGAAGTGGTTCGCTATGGTAAAGAAAAAGGCGTTGAAATTATTATGCATCATGAAACTTCTGCAGCTACCGAAACCTATGAAAAACAACAAGATACCGCTTATGCCTTAATGCAAAGTTTGGGAATTCATGCGGTAAAAACTGGTTATGTCGGTAAAATATTGCCAAAAGGGGAATACCATCACGGACAATATATGGTGAACCAATACAACAATGCGGTGATTAAAGCGGCAACATATCAAGTGGCCATCAATGCCCATGAACCTATTAAAGATACCGGTTTGCGCAGAACCTATCCGAATACCATTTCCCGCGAAGGTTTACGCGGACAAGAATTTAACGCTTGGGCTTCTGATGGCGGAAATCCCCCGGAACATTTACCTATTGTGGCTTTTACAAGAATGTTGGCAGGTCCAATTGATTTTACACCCGGTATTTTTGACATTAAATTTGACAAGTGGAAAAAGGGCAATCAAGTCAATACAACCATCGCCCAACAACTGGCTTTGTATGTGGTAATTTACAGTCCGATTCAAATGGCAGCCGATTTAATGGAAAATTATGAAGGAAATCCTGCCTTTCAGTTTATAAAAGATGTTGGTGTCGATTGGCAAACTACAAAAGTATTGAATGGAGAAATAGGCGATTTTGTGACCATTGCCAGAAAAGAACGAAATTCTGAAAATTGGTTTGTGGGTGGAATTACAGATGAAAATGCAAGAGAAATGGACATCAAATTTGATTTTTTAAGTCAGAATGTAACCTATGAAGCCATTATTTATGAAGATGGTGAAAACGCACATTGGAATGAGAATCCGACCGCCATCAACATCAGAAAAATGGAAATCACCAATCAAACAATTTTGAAATTAAAATTAGCACCTGGTGGTGGATTTGCCATCAGTTTAAAACCCTTAATTAAATAAAACAACAATGAAAAAAGTACTTTTTATAATAGCGCTAATTGTTTTGGCTTCTTGTAAAACAGAAACCAAAGAAGTTAAATCAAATGAAAACAAACTAGATTCCATAGCACCGATTTCAGATGAATCATTGGAAAACGCCATCATTTATGAAGCTAATATCCGTCAATATTCTCCTGAAGGAACTTTTGCAAAATTTACAGAAGATATTCCTAAGTTAAAGGCATTGGGCGTAAAAATTATTTGGGTTATGCCTATTTATCCAATTTCAACAACAAAAAGTAAAGGAAGTCTGGGCAGTTATTACGCCATTTCCGACTATACAAAAGTGAATCCCGAATTTGGAAATTTAGATGACGTAAAAAATTTGGTGAATACTGCACATGAAAATGGTATGTATGTGATTTTGGATTGGGTTGCAAATCATACAGGCTGGGACCACGTATGGTTAAAAGACCATCCTGAATATTATACCAAAGATGAAAAAGGAGTAATTACACATACCGTAGGAACAGACTGGACAGATGTGGCAGATTTAAATTATGACAATTTGGAAATGCGTGCTGAAATGTTGGAGGATATGAAATATTGGCTGAAAGAAGTTAATGTGGACGGATTTAGATGTGATGTTGCAGGCATGGTGCCACTTGATTTTTGGCAACATTCTATTGCTGAATTAAAAAAGATAAAACCAATTTTTATGCTTGCTGAAGGTTGGGAACCTAATTTGTTTGATAATGCTTTTGAAATGGGATATAGCTGGGATACACATCATAGAATGAACGCCATTGCACAAGGTAAGGAAACCGTTAAAAACTGGGATGAGCGAATGACTCAAATTGATACGCTTTATAAAAAAGATGATATTTTGATGAATTTTGTGACCAACCACGATGAAAATTCCTGGAGTGGGACTGTAAAAGAACGCATGGGAGATGCTTCTGAAGTGATGTTGGCCTTATCATACTGTGCACCCGGTATGCCATTGATTTATAGCGGACAGGAATACGATATGAACAAACGTTTGCGATTTTTCGAAAAAGACACCATCCCAAAAATAATAGGTAAAGTATGGCCATTATTGGTGAAATTAGGGGAACTAAAAAACAATAATAAAGCATTAAACGGTGGTAAAGATGCAGCCTCGTACACAAAAATTCCTTCTTCTGATGATAAAAATATTTTGATTTTTTCAAGAGAAAAGGACGGTGACAAAATAACTTTCATGGCAAATCTATCCAAAAAAGAAGTTACTTTCACCACTGGAATATCAGGGGAGTCAATCGATTTTTTTAGCAATGAAAAATTTGTGCTTTCAAAAGAAAAGCCCATAACTTTTAAAGCTTGGGAATATAAAATATTGATTGATTAAGTTATTGATTTTTTAAAAATCAATAACTTCTAATATAAAACATTTAACAAAGCACTTTTAACACATAATAAATATCAATTTAGGCAAGATAAGGGGTTTAATTTAAACGCCTTATCTTGCTTTGTGTAACGAAATCGTTTTAGTGAATATTAGGCAGTTTTGTAGGCGGAAAATGCTTTTAAAAGTAACTTTGTATTATATTTTTCAATCCATGAAATGAGCATAGCAGAAACATGAAACAATCACCGTTAAAAATATGCGAATTCCAGATGACCGATTAAAAACAAATAATATTAACAGATGAATGAACCAATAAAAAAAATAGCAGTTTTAACATCTGGAGGCGATGCACCCGGGATGAATGCCGCGATTAGAGCCGTTGTAAGAGCTTGCACTTATTATAGGATTGAGTGTGTTGGCGTTTACAGGGGCTACCAAGGCTTGATTGAAGGCGATTTTGAATTACTTTCCGCACGCCACGTCAGCAATATTATCAATAAAGGTGGCACAATTTTGAAATCTGCGCGTTCTAATGAATTTAAAACGGTTGAGGGAAGGGTAAAAGCTTATAACAGTTTAAAAGAAGCTGGTGTTGGTGCTTTGATTGTTATTGGGGGTGATGGTAGTTTTACTGGAGGCATAAAACTTATTGAAGAGTTTAATTTTCCAATTGTTGGAATTCCCGGTACCATTGACAATGATATTTTTGGAACGGACAATACTATCGGTTATGATACTGCCCTAAACACAGTTGTGGAAGCGATTGATAAAATTCGCGATACCGCAAGTTCCCACAATAGATTATTTTTTATTGAGGTTATGGGGCGCGATGCAGGTTTTATTGCATTAAACTCAGGAATAGGTGCTGGTGCTGAGGAAATCCTGATTCCTGAAAAGGATTTAGGATTGGACAGGTTGGTGGAGTCTCTTCAAAAAAGTAAAGATAAAGGTAAAACAAGCAGTATTGTAGTGGTTTCCGAAGGAGATAAAATTGGCAAAAGTGTATTTGAATTGGCTGATTATATCAATGAAAACTTTCCGTATTACGATATCAGAGTGTCGGTTTTGGGACATATGCAGCGCGGAGGTTCTCCAAGTTGTTACGACAGAGTTTTGGCAAGCAGATTGGGTGTTGCGGCTGTTGAAGCTTTGTTGGACAGATCAACAGGGATTATGGTGGGTATCACAAACAATCAAGTCTCTAAAGTTGATCTCCATAAAGCCATAAAAATGAATAACGAGATTAACAAAGAGTTACTTAAAGTTGCAGAGATAACTTCAATATAAAAATAAAGAGTATAATAAATAAAAAAAATAACATATTATGTCATCAATTAAAATAGGAATTAACGGTTTTGGAAGAATAGGAAGAATAGCTTTTAGAGTAGCGATGACCAGGCCAAATATAGAAGTAGTGGGAATTAATGATCTGTTGGATGTAGAACATTTGGCTTATTTATTAAAATTTGATTCGGTTCACGGTAGATTTGATGGTGACGTAGAAGTGAAAAACGGAAATTTGGTTGTAAACGGAAAAACCATTAGAATTACTGCCGAAAGAAATCCGGAAGATTTAAAATGGGGTGAAGTAGGTGCAGATATTGTTTTAGACTGTACAGGAATATTTACAAGTTTGGAAGGCGCTCAAAAACACATTACGGCAGGCGCTAAAAAAGTGGCTATTTCAGCACCGTCAGCTGATGCACCAATGTTTGTAATGGGTGTAAACCATAAAAAAATTACCGCGGCAAATACCATTGTTTCAAACGCATCTTGTACCACCAATTGTTTAGCGCCTTTGGCTAAAGTTATTAATGATAATTTTGGCATTGTTGAAGGATTAATGACAACAATCCACGCAACAACTGCAACGCAATTAACTGTTGACGGTCCTTCTAAGAAAGACTGGAGAGGAGGCAGAAGTGCCTTAATCAATATCATTCCTTCATCAACAGGAGCTGCAAAAGCTGTTGGAAAAGTGATTCCTGAATTAAACGGAAAACTTACTGGTATGTCTTTTAGAGTTCCTACCGCAGATGTATCGGTTGTTGATTTAACTGTGAGAACTAAAAAATCAGCAACAATGGAAGAGGTGAAAGCTGCCTTAAAAGCTGCATCTGAAAACGAATTAAAAGGTGTTTTAGGGTATACTGATGAAGCCGTAGTTTCACAAGATTTTGTATCTGAACCAAGAACAAGTGTTTTTGATGCTGAAGCAAGTATTGCATTAAATGATAATTTCTTTAAATTAGTAGCTTGGTATGACAATGAATTTGGCTACTCAACAAAACTAGTTGATTTGGCTGAATACATTTATTCAGTAAAATAAGAAATAACAAGTTTAAAAAAATAAAAAAATGATTCTAATAGCAGATGGAGGTTCAACAAAGGTCGACTGGATTTTACTGGGTAAAGATGGAAATCAGGTATTAAAAACTAGATCCAAAGGATTAAATCCGGAGATCTTGTCTGCTGATATATTGAAAGCCAGAATTCAGACCAATGAAGAAATCACCAGTTACAAAGATAAAGTGACTGAGGTCTATTTTTATGGTGCCGGATGCGGAACAGAGAGATTGACATCGCTTTTGAAGTCTATATTCGAATCATTTTTTAAAAATGCTAAAATTGTTGTAAAGGAAGATACTTTTGCAGCAGTTTATGCCGTAACCACAAATCCTGGAATTGTTTGTATTTTGGGAACAGGGTCAAATAGCTGTTATTTTGACGGAAAAAATGTGGATGTTAGGGTTCCATCATTGGGCTATATTTTGATGGATGAAGCCAGTGGTAATTATTTCGGTAAAAAACTAATACGGGATTATTACTACAATAAAATGCCTAAACCTATTGCCAAACTATTTGAAACGCAATTTGATTTGGATGCTGATGTCATCAAAAGAAATATTTATAAAGAAGAAAATCCGAATGTCTATTTAGCACATTTCGCCGAATTTATTTTCAGAAATGACCGCACACCTTACTTTAATAAAGTGTTGCGTAAAGGGCTTAAAGATTTCTTTAAAAACAGGGTGTTACCTTATGTAGAATCAAGCCATGTTCCAGTACATTTTGTTGGGTCAATCGCTTTCTTTTCACAAGATATTATCAATGAAGTTGCGAATTATCATTTGATTGAAATTGGTAAAGTTATTAGGCGGCCTATAGATGGTTTAATTGAATACCATAGAGAAAAAATAAAATTAGAGAAGGTCTAACAATCTTTCTAAAGCCATACCGCGAGATCCTTTTATAAGAATTGTGGCATTGTTAATGTTTGAATAATTAGTTAAATTTTTGAAAGATTCATAGCTTTCAGAAACAAAAGCATTTTTCGCACCAGTTGTGGAAAATGCTTTTCCTATTAAAAAAACTTTCGAAAAGTGATAAGAAGCCACTAAATTGGCTATTTTTTTATGCTCCGCTTCACTATCTTTTCCAAGTTCAAACATATCGCCTAAAAACACAATTTTGTTTTCGTCCTTCAGTTGTGAAAAATTTTCAAGTGCAGCCTGCATACTGGTCGGATTTGCATTGTAGGCATCCAAAATTATTTTGTTGGAGCCTTTTTGGATGATTTGTGAACGGTTATTTGTAGGAATATAGTTTTCAATGGCAATTTTGATGTCGGTTTTAGAGATATCGAAATAATTGCCAACCGCAACTGCAACCGCGATATTGTTATAATTGTATTTTCCGATGAGCTTACTTTCAATTAAGATATTTTTAAATTGAACTTTTACAAACGGATTTGCGTCCATAAATTTAACGATACCATTATTAAATTCAATAGTATTTATGCCGGCCGATTGCTTTTCCTGAAGATCATCATCAGTATTTATAAAAACAGTTCCTTTATTTAATCTTATAAAATCATACAATTCCGATTTTCCTTTAATTACGCCTTCGAAACTTCCAAATCCTTCTAAATGTGCCTTTCCAAAATTTGTGATTAAGCCATAAGTTGGTTCGGCTATTTTGCATAAAAATTCAATTTCCTTTAGATGATTAGCACCCATTTCAACAATGCCTATTTCTGTTTTTGGGGTCATTGATAACAGCGTAAGTGGTACGCCAATATGGTTGTTTAAATTGCCTGCAGTTGCAACAGTTGCATATTTTTTGGATAAAACAGCATTAATAAGCTCTTTGGTGGTGGTTTTTCCATTGCTTCCTGTTAATGAAATAATAGGAATCGCAAGTTGCTTTCTGTGAAAATTCGCCAACTTTTGAAGTGTTTCTAAAACATTTTTTACCAAAATTGTTTTGGAATTGGTTTTGTATTTTTCTTCATCAATTACAACATAATTTGCGCCACTTTTTAGCGCTTCTTCTGTAAATTCATTGCCATTGAAATTATCGCCTTTTAGGGCAAAAAAAATGGTTCCCTTTCTTATTTTTCGCGTGTCGGTATCCACCAAATAAGTTTGGCTATATAACTGATATAATTGTGCAATATTCATAAGTTAAATATAAAAAAAACCTCACTGAAAATTCAGTGAGGCTTGGGTTTATTTTAAAAATTGTTTTAATACCTAATTTTTGTTGTTGTTGGTTTCCTTTTTTTATAGGTCATAGGACCGATTCTGTCCGCAGCACATCTAAAACCAATATAGTTAGTGGCCATATATTCAGGCAAATACCTGCGTTGTGAAGGGTCTAACCAGTATTCCATATCCTTCCATGAACCTCCTTTGTAAACACGAGAGATATCGCTAATTAAAGTGCTTCTTTTCTCTACATCATATTCTTGCATCAACAAGCCGCTTTCACCAATTACCCGAGGTTTTAAAGGTGAATTATACATACGAGGTTTGGTTTCCAATTCATCTTCATTTTTAGCGTACATTTTTGTTGAGGCCAAATCACCATCTTTTGCGTCAACATTATATGCTTTTTCATAATTATTTCTCATATAAGCATCGCGCTTGGTGATAGGTTGATACTTCACACTTCCTGGCAATTCCTTAGGAACTATCCTGCCATTTTCTAGGGTGTCATATTGAACAGAAAGGTCATTTGCAATTACAACGTTCCCTTCGGCATCAATCATTTTTTTTGTAAAAATATTCCCCCTGAAATAGTTAAAGTCGTTTGCTTCACTGTCAATAATAGGTCGGTAAACATCCGCAACCCATTCTGCAACATTGCCAGACATATCGTACAAGCCAAACGCATTTGGTTCATAAGACTTAACTTGAATGGTAATATCGGCGCCATCGTTACTCCATCCTGGAACGCCGCTGTAATCTCCTTTTCCTTGTTTAAAGTTGGCCAATTGGTCTCCTTTATATCTTTTTGATTTGTCACGTGTATATTTTCCTTTCCAGGCATATTTTTTTCTTCCTCTTGTATTGTTGTATTCACGGTCTTCAACAACTGCTTTTGCCGCATATTCCCATTCGGCTTCGGTAGGAAGTCTGAATTTTGAACTTAAAATTCCGTCAGAAACTTTAACCTGTCTGCCCGTAAAAGAACCTCTTGATGGTTTGGCTTCTCCTTTTTTAAGTTGCTTATTGGTTGGCAATCCTTTTCTGTAGATGGAAGAATCTCCGTCAAAAAGCGCGTAAGGATTGGTTAAATAAGTATCCGTGTTAAAATTATTTTGCCCTTTTACCTCTAATGAATCTAATCTAAAAAGCGGTTTTAAAATACCCTTATCCATTAATATTTTTTCATTAACCCTGTCGGTTCTCCAATTGCAATATTGTGTAGCTTGAATCCAGCTAACACCAATTACAGGATAATCTGCATAACCGGGATGTCTCAAATAATTTTCAGTCAGTAGTTCGTTTAATCCCAAAACATCTCGCCAAACTAGAGTGTCGGGCACTGCCGATGCATAAATATGTGCGTAGTTTGGGTCGCTTGGAGGAAATACTTTTTCCATCCAATCTAAATAAAAGATATACTCGGAGTTGGTTACTTCTGTTTCATCCATATAAAATGAACGAACTTGTTGTTGAACCGGAGTTGTATTCCAGTCAAATAACACATCATCTTGTACGTGTCCCATGGTAAAAGAGCCACCTTCTATCAATACCATTCCCGGAGGCGCTTCCTGTCCTTTATATTTTGTGTCTCCTGCAAAACCACCAGCTTTCTTATCTTTTGAACTCCAACCGGTAAGAGATACATTATTTCTTGGATTTCTATTATGGCAACTCACAAAGAAAACAACAGTAATAGCTAATATGATTAACTTATATATGTTATTTAGATTTTTCAAGTTCATTTTAAATTGGTTAGGGTTAAATTTTTCCCGCAATTTACATTAAATTAATTTTTTTGCAAGAAATAATTTTAATAAATATTTGCTACGCTTTTACTAACGGCAGTTTTCAACCTTTAGTATGTGAGACTTTGTAATATATTTCAATAATACGGCTATTTTTTTCATTATATCGTCTCTTAAAGTTAAATTAATATGATAATTCTTGGATTCAAAATTACTTTATTTTAAGGAATGACTCAAATTTTAAGTACAAGAATTAAAAATAATTAGCAAAAGAAGCTATTAAGAAGGATTATTAATTTTTTTTACAGAAAATGATTGCAGTGATTGTTGATTTAAGTAATTGAATATGTGTCGCTTATAAAATTATACGGATTTAAAATATCAAATATTCTAATCGAATAGTATATTTAATGAATTGGCATATAAATTCGGGTTATTCTAAAAGTGCTTGAAGCTTACAATAATATGATTAAAGGAACGTTTTTTTTCTTTGAAGCTATTTGTAATTTTTATAAATGGTAAATGGAAATTTATATGTTTGAAAGTTATGCCATAAGTGTGTATATGGATATTAAATTGAATTTCTTGCATTTATATATAAATTAATTAAAAATCAGGATACTTCAATAAAAAATAAGATATTTGTTCCTTTAAAAATATATAATTAATGAAAAAGAGATTAGGATTTGCATTAATGGTTATTATACTAGTTGTAAAGACCTATGCGCAAGAAAATTATAATCCAATTACCACAGCCGCTCCATTTCTATTGATTGCGCCAGATGCTCGCGCTGGGGGAATGGGAGATGTTGGCGTTGCAACTTCGCCCGACTCTTATTCACAACACTGGAATGCCTCGAAATTTGCATTTATGGATGCGCAATTTATGGTGGGCATTGTTTATACACCCTGGTTGCGGGAGTTGACAAATGACGTTTTTGTTGGAGGTTTCTCATTTGCAAATAAGATAGATGAAAGAAGCGCTTGGGCGGCAAGTTTAAAGTATTTTGATTTAGGGGAAATTGAACTTCGACAAACAGGAGATGCTGACGAGGTGCCTACAATTGAAAAATTAAATGAATTTTCTTTAGATGGCTCCTATGCTTTAAAGCTGAGCGAAACATACTCAATGGGCGTAACCCTGCGCTATATTCGTTCTGATTTGGGGATTAAATCTGTGGATTTATCAACAAATCCAGTAAACACTTTTGCCGTCGATATTTCTGGGTTTTATCAATCTGAGGAAAAAAATTATGGCAATTTTAATGGTGTTTGGAGAGGTGGTTTTAATGTTTCAAATATTGGTCCAAAAGTTTCTTATACAAATGATGGACAAGAAAACTATATCCCGACAAATTTAAAACTTGGGGGTGGTTTTGATTTTATTTTAGACAGAAGCAACAATGTAAGCATCAATTTAGAATTTAATAAATTATTGGTGCCTACACCAAGTGTTTCCGTTTATGAAGATGGTAAAGCGCCTTATAAACAAGAAGATGTGAATTTTTTTGAGGGTATTTTTAAATCATTTAGTGATGCACCGGATGGATTTAGTGAAGAAATTAAAGAAGTTACCTGGGGATTGGGTGCAGAATATATGTACGACAATGCTTTTGCTTTAAGAGCGGGGTATTTTAATGAAAGTGATTTAAAAGGGGCTCGCAAATATTTTACGGTTGGTACCGGATTTAAGTTTAAAAGTTCTAAACTTGATATTTCCTATTTAATAAATGCTTCAGATGTTAAAAATCCACTTGAAAATACGCTTCGATTCTCCCTATCAATTGATTTTGGAAATTCATATTAAGAAACCAACTAATTACCATAACAAAATTTGTTAATGAAGAAAATTGAAATTAAAACCCAAATTACCATTTTTGGCTCCACTGAAGAATTGCCAACCATCGTAAATGATTTGATGAATAGAGCCATTGAAGCCAAACAAAATGCCTACGCACCTTATTCTAAGTTTAAAGTTGGCGCTGCCATGCTTTTGGAAGACGGAACCATTATAACAGGAAACAATCAGGAAAACGCCGCGTATCCTTCTGGAATATGTGCAGAGCGCGTTGCTGTTTGGAAAGTATCTTCGGAATTTCCCAATAAAAAAATACTGAAGCTGGCCATTTCTGCGAGCTCATCATCCCAAATCCTTACGAAACCTGTTGCACCTTGCGGGGCTTGCAGGCAGACCTTATCGGAATATGAAATTAAGCAAAAAGATAATATTGAAGTTTATTTTATGGGTGAAGAAGGTGAAATTATTAAGACTGAATCGGTTTTAGATTTACTTCCAATAGCTTTCAATAATACTTTTTTATAAAAACTGAATGAAGCGAGCTATTGAAAATCGAGAGGATATTTACTTGCTGGTAAAAGATTTTTACGTAAAATTAATGAATGATGATTTATTGCATCATTTTTTTTCAGCATTTTCCGATCCTGAGTTGTTAGAGAAACATTTACAAATTTTAGTCGATTTTTGGGATAATATCCTTTTTTTTTCAGGTACCTATCAAAAAAATGCGTTGCGACCTCACTTAGATTTACAACTAAAAAAGCCTTTTAAAAGCGAACATTTTAATCAATGGCTTTTGCATTTCAATAACACCGTTGATGAACATTTTATAGGCGAAATTGCGCATGCAGCCAAATCACGCGCACTTTCTATTGCAACAGTAATGCAAATTAAAATAGCGGAACTGGACAAGCAATAAAAAAACTTGGTATATTTGCATTTTAAATAAATACAATGACAATAAATTCAGTAATAACAGGAACAGGAAGCTATATCCCTACAGTGGTTAAAAAAAATTCAGATTTTTTAACCAATCAATTTCTAAATGATGATGGCACGCCTTTTGGCTATGAAAATGATGTTGTGATTGAAAAATTCAAGTCGAT
Organism: Lutibacter sp.; assembly: GCA_027449025.1. Classification (GTDB taxonomy): domain Bacteria; phylum Bacteroidota; class Bacteroidia; order Flavobacteriales; family Flavobacteriaceae; genus Lutibacter. The sequence goes on from DAIDMK010000009.1 coordinate 12,497, forward strand.
TACCGGTATCGAGGAACGACGCTATGCAAGTCCCGAACTTAACTCATCCGATTTGGCATTTTTTGCTGCAGAAAAAGCAATTGCCGATGCTAAAATTAATCAGGAAGATTTAAATTATATAATTTTAGCACATAATTTTGGAGACGTAAATAGTGTTGCCAACCAAAGCGATATATTACCAAGTTTGGCTTCAAGGGTAAAACACAGATTGGGCATAAAAAACCCGAATTGTGTTGCTTATGACATTCTTTTTGGGTGTCCAGGATGGATTCAAGGGATGATTCAGGCTGAAGCTTATATAAAATCTGGAATGGCAAAAAAATGTTTGGTGATTGGTACTGAAACACTTTCAAGAGTTTTAGATGACCACGACAGGGATTCAATGATTTACTCTGATGGTGCAGGTGCGTGTGTGGTTGAGGCTGTTGAAAGCAATATTAATACTGGTATTTTAAGTTTCGCTGCGCAAACCTATACTTTTGAAGAATGCTATTATTTGTTTTTTGGGAAATCATATGATAAAACTGAGGATGAGAAAGTGCGTTATATAAAAATGTACGGTAGAAAAATATATGAGTTTGGATTGAACTTCGTTCCAATGGCTATGAAAGAGGCATTGGATAAAAGTGGTATTGATATTTTGGATGTAAAGAAAATATTAATTCATCAGGCCAATGAAAAAATGGACGAGGCCATTATTAAACGATTTTACAGATTATACAAAACAGATATTCCAAACGCCGTGATGCCAATGAGCATTCATACATTGGGAAATAGTTCTGTAGCCACGGTAATTACCCTGTTTGATCTAATCAAACACGGAAACCTAAAACCTCACAGTCTGAATAAAGGCGATGTGATATTGATGGCTTCAGTGGGGGCGGGGATGAATATAAACGCGATAGCGTATAAATATTAAAACTGTTAAAATATTATTGAAATTAGCCCGTTTATCGGGCTTTTTTAGGCCTCTTTTTTACTGGAAACTTCTAAAATGGCTGCTGCCAAATAATCAAAAATACTGCTTGCGGTAAAAGTTTCATAACCAGTTGTTGGGAAAGCGATATCCGCCGTTTTTCCGTGAAAATAAACACCCAATATTGCCGCATTTACTGGCTCGTAACCTTGGGCAATAAGTCCAGTAATCAATCCTGTCAACACATCACCGCTTCCTCCAGTTGCAAGAGCCGGATTCCCGGTTGAATTGAAATAAAGCTGATCATTTTGGATAACAACAGTATGCGCTCCTTTTATAACGAATATCGCCGAATACTTTTTTGAAAATTCCGATACCTTTTCAAGTTTTTCGTAATCGTTTTTCCAAGCACCAATCAATCGCTCCAATTCTTTTGGATGCGGAGTTAAAACAGTGTTTTTGGGTAAATAATTCAGCAATATTTGATTTTTTGAAAGCAAATTAATACCATCGGCATCAATTACCAAAGGCAATTTATTGTCTTTTATAAAATTTTCAAAACCTTGTGCAGTTTTATCTGTGGTTCCCATTCCCGGTCCGATGCCAATAACGGTCGGATTTGTTTTAAAATTGAAATAAGCTAATTCGTCATCAGTATCAACCTCAACCATCGCTTCCGGTACAGATACTTGTAAGATAGGATAACCACACTTTGGAATATAAGCAGAGACCAATCCGCTTCCAATTTTAGAGGCTGCTTTTGAAGCCAAAGTAACCGCGCCCATTTTACCATAACTTCCACCAATAATCAGCGAATGCCCATAAGTGCCTTTGTGACCCCATTTATTGCGGGTTTTGTATATTGGAATAATGTCTGCCAGTGTTGTATATTGAGTTTTAGGTTTTAAACTTTCAATATAATTTTGGTCTAAACCTATATCAATAACCTCCCAAGTATTAACATAGCCTTTATTTTCTGGTAATAAAAAAGCTGTTTTTGGAGTTTGAAATGTGAGAATATGGCTAGATTTTAAAACAGAAGCTGCGTCGGTAACCGATTTGTCTCCAAACAATCCTGAAGGGAAGTCTATGGTTAAGACGAAAACTTTTTTACTGTTAAGATATTGGATTAATTTTTTGGTGAATCCTTCTGGATTTCTGCTAAGCCCATTTCCGAAAATAGCATCAACAACTACATCATTAGCATCAATTTCTGGAAAATCTTGCTCCTTGTTTAGTTCGATTGGGGTTAAGCCAATTTCAACCAACCTGTTATGATTAACTATAAATTCTTCAGTTCGCTTATCGCTGAAATTAACGATATAGCAATTTACGCGATAGTTATGTTTATGTAAATGCCGCGCAATCACCAAGCCGTCACCACCATTATTTCCGATTCCACAAAATACATGAAAGTTAATACTTTCCCCCTGAAACTTGTTGTGCAACCATTGAAAGCAACTTGTGGCGGCAGCTTCCATTAAATCGACAGCAGTAATGCCTTTATTTTTAATGGTTGCTTTATCGGTTTTTGCTGTTTGTTGTGGCGAGAGAATGTACATTGCAGTTTAAAGTTTAAAGTTTAAAGTTTCAAAGTTTAAAGCCAACAAGCCGAAAGTTTAAATGTTACAAGATACGAGAATTAAAAACTAACAACTAACAACTCGTAACTTAACACACATAACTAAACCACAATTCACAATTTAACCTTTAAAAACACCCATATTGGCGTATTTTTCCATACGTTTTTTTACGAGTTCATTAGGCGTCAGCTTTTTTAATTTATCATATGCTTTCAAAATGGTTTTTTCAACTTCTTTAAAGGCAGTTTCTCTGTCAAAATGGGCGCCACCTAGAGGTTCTTTAATGATTCCATCAATCAATTTTTGCTTTTTCATGTCTTCCGCAGTCAATTTTAAAGCTTCTGCAGCCTCTTCTTTATGTTCCCAGCTTCGCCATAAGATAGAAGAACAAGACTCAGGAGAAATAACGCTATACCACGTATTTTCCATCATATAAACTTGGTCGCCAACACCAATTCCCAACGCACCACCCGAAGCGCCTTCACCAATTACTATGGTAATAATTGGGGTTTTTAAACGTGTCATTTCAAAAATATTGCGTGCAATGGCTTCACCTTGTCCGCGTTCCTCAGCTTCCAATCCAGGATAAGCACCAGGTGTGTCTAAGAAAGTAACTACAGGAATGCTAAATTTTTCAGCCATTTTCATCAATCGTAATGCTTTTCTATAGCCTTCAGGATTGGACATTCCAAAATTTCTATATTGGCGTGTTTTAGTGTTATATCCTTTTTGCTGACCAATAAACATGAATGATTGATTTCCTATTTTTCCCAATCCACCAATCATAGCTTTATCATCTCTAAATGTTCGGTCGCCGTGTAATTCCATAAATGTTTCACCTGCAAACGCTGTGATATGATCTAAGGAATATGGTCTGCTAGGATGGCGGGAAAGTTGCACTCTTTGCCAAGAAGTCAGGTTTTTATATATTTCAGTTTTGGTCTTTAGCAATTTTTTTTCAATGTTTTTACAACTTTCGGTCATATCAACATCACTTTCTTTACCAATTAAAACACATTTGTCATACTGTTCCTCTAATTCTTTAATTGGCAATTCAAAATCTAAATATTCCATATTTTAAAGTTTGGTTGAACTACAAAGATAACAACTAATCAATTTTAGAAAGTTAAATTATAGTCTTTTTTTTGTTTTTTAAAATTCCGTTAACAACAACAATCAATAAAATTACTGTTGCCCCAATATAAAATTGCGTGCTCATTTTTTCTTTTTCGCCAAATATCAACACTGCTAAAATGATACCGTAAACGGGCTCTAAATTTAAAGTGAGAATGACAGTAAAAGGTGTTAAATGCTTCATTATTTTTACTGATACAATAAAAGCATAAGCAGTACAAATACTGCTTAATATCAATAAATAAATAAAGTCGTTACTATTTAAAGAGAATTGTTCAAAAGTAAATCCCGTAGTTGCAAAAACATAAAGTGTAATAAAGCCCACACCAAAAAGCAATTGATAAAAAGAAATTACCTCTGCTGTGTATTTTCTTACATATAAACCGTTAAGAACTGTAAACAGCACCGATAAAAAGGAGGCAATTAAGGCGTATATAATTCCCCGCGTGTAGCCGCCTTCAAAATTTAAGATGATATACAAACCAGCTATTACTATAAGTCCGAACAGCAATTCCAGAAAATTAATGCGTCTTCTGAAAAACAAAGGTTCTAAAAATGAGGTAAATAAGGCACCTGTACTCAAGGCAATTAAAGCAACAGATACATTTGCAACCTTAATTGACGAGAAAAAAAAGATCCAATGTACCGCAATGATAACACCGCCAATAAAAAATTTTAGCAATGCTTTTGGTCCTATGCTAAGCGACTTTTTTTTAATGATAAAATAAATGAACACAAATATTACCGCAAAAAGCATTCGATACCAAACCAATGGTATGGCATTGACGCTTATTAAGGCACCTAAAATGGCTGTAAATCCCCAAATAAATACTAGTAAATGGAGATGGAGGTAGTTTTTTAGCTTAGTTTTTGGCATTCTTCAAGTATAAATATATTGCTAATGCACCAAATACAATATTTGGTAACCAAACTACAAATAATGAATTTTTTTCGGCGCCGGCACCCAAAACTTCAGCAATTTTAAGTAAAAATACATAAACAAACATTAAAGAGATACCGATAGCCAAATTAACGCCCATGCCACCTCTACGTTTTTTTGAGGCCAGTGAAACGGCTAAAAATGTTAAAATATAAGATGATACTGGCAAGCTGGTTCTTTTATGAAGTTCAACCAAATAAACATTTAAATTACTAACACCTCTGTCTTTTGAAGTATTGATAAATTCATTCAATTTGATTGAATTCATTTCTTTTGCCATATAATCAATATTAATTAAATCTTCGTCTGTAAAACTAAAAGTTGTATCTAATTTTGGACCCGATTCAATAATGTCCCTATCCTTTAAAAGAAATCTTTTTTTATAGTTGATTAATTGAAAAGTGCTGTCCGCTTCCCTCCAACGAATATTGTCTGCAAACAATTTATATTTTAGCTGTGTGCCTTCAAACTTTTCATACGAAAAATTATAGCCCACGTTAGCATCAACAGTATAGCTTTTTAGAAACACATAATCATTTGGCCCCAATTGCAAGTTAATATTGGTTAAATAATTAGTGTTTAATTGTTTCTTTTTTAAATAATTTCTGTTGAATTCTTCAAATGTTTTATTGCTGTTTGGAACCACAAAATGGTTCATAATCAATGCAAATACAGTTACAATGGATGCGCCAATAAAATAAGGTTTTAAAAAACGCGTAAATGATATTTTTGCAGAGTGAATGGCAATAACTTCAGTATTTCCGGCAAGTTTTGATGTAAAAAATATGACGGCAATAAACAAGGCCAATGGCATAAAAGTATTGCCATAAATGATGATGAAATTTAAGTAATAGTCTTTAAGAATTTCTGGCAACTCCAAATCGGCTTGCCGCAAAAATTTATCGACTTTTTCCGACACATCAATAGCAATGGCAATTGGAATTAATAACATTAATACCAACAGAAATGAGCTTAAATATTTTTTTAGTATGTATTTGTCGAGTATTCTCAAGTTAATTGTTTAATCGTGTAAACGTTGAATTGTGTAATCGTTTTTTTGATTATTTGTTTAATAAATCTAATTGAATTTTTTAGACTTTTCTCCCTTCTCCCTTCTCTCTTTTCAATTATCAATTTTTCATTGATTACATCCTATTTTCCATCTGTTTTATCATCTTGTTTTTCCAAGGCGTAAAATCTCCGGCTAATATATGCTTTCTTGCTTCACGAACCAACCATAAATAAAAACCCAAATTGTGTATGGAAGCTATTTGTTTTCCCAGCAATTCTTTTGAGATAAATAAATGACGCAAATACGCTTTTGAATACATTTTGTCAACAAAAGTAATATCCATCTCATCAATGGGTGAAAAATCATTTTCCCATTTTTTATTTTTGATATTGATGGTTCCGTTGGCTGTAAATAACATGCCGTTACGCGCATTTCTGGTTGGCATCACACAGTCAAACATATCTATGCCCAAGGCGATATTTTCTAGAATATTGGCAGGTGTTCCCACGCCCATTAAATAACGCGGTTTGTCCTCAGGTAAAATTGCGGTTACTATTTCAGTCATTTCATACATTTCTTCTGCTGGTTCTCCTACTGAAAGTCCGCCGATTGCATTCCCTTCCGCACCAACGGAAGCAATAAATTCGGCTGATTGTTTTCTTAAATCTTTATAAGTACTGCCTTGTACTATTGGGAAAAAAGCCTGACTATACCCATATTTAAAAGGTGTTTTTTCTAAATGGGTGATGCAACGATTTAGCCAACGGTGGGTCATGTGCATGGATCGTTTTGCATAATTGTAATCGCAAGGATATGGAGTGCATTCATCAAATGCCATAATAATGTCTGCGCCTATAGTGCGCTGAATTTCCATCACATTTTCAGGGGTGAAGGTGTGATAGGAACCATCAATATGGCTTTTAAATTTCACGCCTTCTTCTTTAATTTTCCTATTTTCTGAAAGGGAATAGACTTGATAACCACCACTATCTGTCAAAATATTGCGATCCCAATTCATAAATTTATGCAAACCGCCGGCTTGCTCTAATATGGTTGTTTGCGGACGTAAATATAGGTGGTAAGTATTTCCTAAAATGATATCAGGGTTTATCTCGTCTTTTAATTCGCTTTGGTGTACGCCTTTTACGGAACCCACGGTGCCAACGGGCATAAAAATAGGCGTTTCAATTTCTCCGTGATCGGTAGTGATTACTCCTGCTCGCGCCTTGCTTTGAGGATCGGTTGTTTTTAGTTCAAATTGCATAGTCGGCAAAGATACTGATTAGAATTAAAGTTGAAAGTTAAAAGTTTGATTTAAAATGCGGAAAGTTTGAAAATCGAATTTCCATCCCTCAATAACAAAGATAGAGAGTTCAAATTTTTATTTCTTTTGATGTGCATCTGTTGAAGCCTCTTCTGTTTTGGAGGAAACTGAAATCATATTATTGATTTCAAACATCTCTTTTTCAGTTAGTTCTCGCCATTCTCCAACTTTTAGGTCTGCTAATTTCACATTCATAATACGGATGCGTTTTAGGCTGGTGACTTCATAATTCAAATAATCACACATTCTTCGGATTTGGCGATTTAAGCCTTGGATGAGCACAATTTTAAAGCTGTAATCATTTAATTTTGTGACCTTACATTTTTTGGTGATGGTGTCCAAAATTGGAAGTCCTCCACCCATTTTCTGAATAAATTCTGAAGTAATTGGTTGCCTTACCGATACGATATATTCTTTTTCATGATTGTTACCGGCTCTTAAAATCTTATTTACAATATCCCCGTCATTGGTCATAAAAATCAATCCTTGCGAGGGCTTGTCCAACCTTCCAACTGGGAAGAGTCGTTGCTGATGCTTGATAAAATCGACAATGTTATTAGGCTCTTTTAAATCGGTGGTGCAAACAATGCCAACTGGTTTGTTAAAAGCAATGTATAAAGTTTTGGGCTTTGCATTTAAAGGTTTGCCGTAAATTTTCACTACATCGCCTTCAAATACCCGATTCCCTAATTGTGTGGGTTTGTTATTAATGGTAACACAACCATCAACAATCAGTTTTTCTGCTTCTCTGCGCGAACAAATGCCTGTGCTACTGATGTATTTGTTTAAATTAACTGAATTTTCGTTTGTTTTTTCCACCATTATTCATTTCAAAATGCAAAGCTAGTAAATAAAGTGCTACATTAAAAAGCGGCTAAAAAGTTGGCATAAAAAGATTCAAATTTTCGACATATCTTTGAACAATGTTTTTACTGGCGAAATTGCACTATTTTTTTATTCAGAAAAAGGGATTTTCCCAGCATACAAATTATAAAATATCAAACAAAATATTAAGATATTATGATGAAAAGATTGGTCAATTATTTACTTGAAGGTATCCTGTATATCGCACCATTAACAATAACAGGCTATATTATCTACTCGGTTTTTATGTTTATGGATGGTTTGTCAAAAGATTTAATATTTGAATTTTTCGACATAAAAATTCCTGGATTGGGTGTATTAACGCTGTTGATATTTTTAGTTTTTATTGGTTTTGCTGGAAGAACCTTTATTGCGAAGCCTTTAAAGTCGTTATTTCATAATTTGATTGGCAGAATTCCTTTGGTGAAATTTGTTTATTCATCTTTTAACGATTTGTTTTCAGCATTTGTTGGCAAAGAAAAAAAGTTTAACCAACCGGTTTTGGTAAAGGTGAACCTAAGTTCCGACCTTGAAAAAATTGGTTTTATTACAGAAGAAAATTTATCACTCTTGGATGAAGAGGATAAAGTGGCGGTATATTTTCCACATTCCTACAATTTTTCCGGAGAGTTGTTTATTGTGCCAAGAGCCAATATAAAACCAATAGACATCAGTTCAAGCGATGTGATGAAATTTGTTATTTCAGCAGGATTAACAGGTTGGGAGAAGACCTAGTTCCAAAATGAAATTAAAAAAAGGATTGCCAAAGCAATCCTTTTTTTTGGTTTACAATTTTATAATTCCTTTATTTTTTTTACCACTTTTAACGCAAAAGTTGCCATTTCATGAATGGTATCAACAGCTTTCTTAAGCCTTAAAATTGCGCAAACTTATTGGATATTTTTCACAGCAAGCCATATGGGGGCGCTAAATTTTTAGTGTTGTTAGGTTCATGGATTTTTATCCAATGTTCCAGGTATAACAACGATTTTAATTTACAAACTAACAAATTAGCTCAAAATAGTGATTAAGCTAAAATTCCGAAAGTGATTTTTGCGGTTATACGGTATTCTGATATTTTATTGCCGTTTACCTTCACTTGCATATGTTTTACATATACAGACTGGATATTTTTCACCGTTTTAGAAGCTTCATTAACTACATTTTGAACGGCATCTTCAAAACTAATGGTGGAATTCCCCATGAGTTCAATAACTTTTAGTACTGACATAATGTTGGATTTTATGATTAATAATTCTTGTTTAAATTACTTATTATCATTTTTTAATGAAATGATATCCCTCAATTTGAAGCTGTTTTTATGATAAGCATTTTGATATCCAGACATTTAAATATTTAGCACTAATAATTGACTTCGTTAAAACTCAATAGCGGAATTTTTTCAAAGGATTCCATTTCTTTAACCATATCTCTTTTAAACAGATTTTTTAAAAATCCGCTTTTTTCTCGTTCTAGCATGGCAACCATGTCTGCATCATTGCTGTCTATATAATTCTTAAGTGTTTCAAAGATTTCTTCGGAAAACAGAACTCTATATTTAATTTTTTTATAGGTTACTTTTTGTTGTACCATTTCTTTAAACCATTCCATTTTTAAATTTCCATCACCAAGACTATTTGGAGCAATATGCACAACTACAATTCTTGCATTAAATTTTCTAGCAATTTGAGAAACAATAAAAATGGCACCAATATCTTCCTGTTCAAAATCTGTTGCATATACAATCAATTTTAAATTTTCGTTTGCATTTGCAGGCACCAATAGTACAGGGCTTGGCGATTTTTCAATTAAACTCATAGAAGTGTCACCCATAAAAAGTTCCTTGATAGCACTTTCTTTTTTCATTCCAATGACAAGCATAAATGCATTATATTCATTTGTTTTTGAAAGGATTCCTTGGGAAACGGACAAATTTTCAAAAGCTTCGGTTTGTATTTTCATTCCAGTTAAATCTTTTCCCAAGTGCTTTTTGCAGAAATTTTTAAGTTTTGTGTTGTGTTTTTTGAGCGTTTTTTTTTCGAGATTTTCATAAAAATCTTCAAATTCCATTCCAAACATCATAGGAAGGTTATACACATGAATCACCAATAAGTTTGTGCCTAATTTGGAGCTTAACCCGTATGCATATTTTAAAGCGGTTACTGAATTCTTTGAATAATCCGCAGCAAAAATTATTGTTTTCATCTTGATTGATTTTTAGCAGGTTATCGACTAAAGATAGGGAACCAAATGCCATAATAGAATGATATAACTCATTTACGAACCTACAATAATTGATATTGGTCATTTATTTAGCTGAAACGTTTTACTAAATTCTAAGTTTAAATATCGCTGTTTCCTTTGATGTTTTACAAGGGCAACTTAAAATTTTTGAAAAATGAATATAGAATCCATATAAGTATGATTTCCATCAATTTAGAGTTGATTACACACTATTTGAAGATAGCATCACAAGTTTATTGAAGGTTTTTAGAATGAAAGAAATGATGATTGACAGCAGCTAGTTTATTCATCAGTTTGCAGTGAAATAAAGTTGTTTTCTAAACTTTTGAATTGTAAAGATTTAATTTTTGATGTTGATTTTGAAGTGGTCCAACAACAAATTTTTCCTGCTTATTGATAATTTGCGAATTAAGGGTTAAAAGCACAAAGAAAAAGGCAAGAAATCAATGATAATCAGTATTTTTATAATGCATTTTAAATATTATAAAATTTGATTAATCGGGCTAAGACAGTAGCATTTATAATAACCGGTCAAAATTAATAGGGAAATCAAAAGCTAAAAGCTCCTGATAGCAGTCCCTTTAAAAAGCTAAAAAACTTAAATAAAATTAATTTAAAACCACTTAGTATGAAAAAAGAAGTCATTTTTAATTCGGATTTGCATTTTGAGCACAAACAGTGGAGACGTGAGCTTCTTTTTTGGGAAGATGAGCTAAAATCATTGCAAAAAAGATCTAGTGAGTTGGTGATGCGTTGGACAGATAAAGAGATGCTGGCGCAATTGGAGCGTTTTCAAAATCAGTTTATCATTCAGGGAAATGTGATAGATGAGTTACAGGAACTTATTAATCTTCACGAAACCAATATAGCCAATCATACCAAAAAAGGGGAGGACGTGCTCAACCAAGAGCTTGTGAAAAAGCATCTGGAATTTAGAAATCAAATGGATACGCAAAGAATTTTGTACAACGATTTTAAAAAGGAATTCTTTCGTTTCCTATCAGAATATATGTAAGAAAAAAGATTAAAGCTCAAAGCTGAAAGTTTACCTGCCGGAGGCAGGCTCAAAGCTGAAAGCAAAAAGTTCAAATTTTAGCACATAACACATAGATTTAATATCTAACTTAAATTCATTCCCATGGACACTAATTTTTTGAGCCCGATAGAAAATGGACAGCTTACAGAATTCGATTTTGTAATAAGAATGTTGGTAACTGCAGGTATTGGTTTTGTGTTAGGTTTGGAACGGGAATATTCCCAATATTCTCAAAAAGTGGAAATTTTTGCGGGTTTGCGAACGTTTATGCTGGTTGCCTTGTTGGGTTTTTTAACGGCGTTTTTGGGAACTGAGTTTTCAAACTGGATATTTATTGTTGGTTTTCTAAGTGTAGTTTGCATTGTCGCAATTTCCTATTGGGTAACATCCAACAAAGGCAATATTGACGGTACCACAGAGTTTGCCATCATTTTTACATTTTTGTTGGGCGGCCTGGTTTTTACTGGTAATATCAATTTGAGTTTGGCAATTACTGTAATCACAGTAGTTTTATTGTCGCTAAAGGTTACATTGAGATCTATAATAGGGCAAATTACCCAAACGGAGCTATTTGCGTTTGTTCGTTTTGTGGTGATAGCGCTTTTAATATTGCCTTTTTTACCTAACGAATATTATGGCCCTTATGAGGTGATTAATCCTAGGGAAGTGGGGTGGGTAATTGTATTGACTTCAGGAATTGGTTTTGTTGGCTATATTTTAATGAAATTTTTGGGAACCAACAGAGGTATTTTATTAACCAGTATTTTGGGAGGTTTGGTATCGAGTACGCTTGTTACTTTCACGTTTTCGAAAAAAAGCAAGGAAAATCCGGAACTTTCACAAAATTATGCTGTCGGTATTTTTGCTGCGGCTACCATTATGGTGCTCAGAATATTTTTATTGGTTTTTATTTTCAATAAAATGATGCTTATTCAATTGACAATCCCTTTGTTAATAATCCTTATAACAGCTTTTGGTATTACTTTGTTTTTATACAATAGCAACTTTGGGAAACCTCAAACAATAGACAAAATTGTTTTAGGAGATCCGCTTAATATTAAAAATGCGGTATTTTTCGGTATTTTTTATACGGGAATATTACTGTTGGTAAGTTATGCCAATGAGACGTACGGCACAAGTGGAATTTACATATCAAGTGCCATAAGCGCGCTGACGGATATTGATGCCATCGCTATTTCGGTTTCTAAATTGGGCGGAAACACCATGAATACTTTATTTGCCCAAAATGCAATTTTAATTGCAACATTGTCCAATACAATTGTAAAAATTGGAATTGCTGTTTTTACCGGAAGCCAAAAGTTGAAAAAATATGTGTTGGTAGGTTATGGTTTTATTTTTATTGCCGGCATTATTGGTTTTTTGGTGTTGAATTTATAATTCCGTAGAAGGGACAGGTCGCGACCTGTCCGTACACAATTTAAGTGGAAAATCATGAATTTATTTTAATTGGTCTTACCAATATAAATGATAAAAAAAAGTCCCACCGAAGCAGGACTAAAGATTTTCATCTACGGCATATAGCCTTATTGTGATAAGATTAAAGATTAGAGTAATTTTTTCACATTTCAAATATATAAATTTTTTTAATAGTATTTATTTTAAACCTTAATTTTTACTCATTCTAAATATTAAGCAAATTATTATTTATATCACAAAAATTGTTTAATTTTAGATTTCTGTAATATAAATTGCTAATTACACATACATTATGACAAAAATTTTAGGTTTGGATTTAGGTACCAACTCTATTGGTTGGGCTATTGTGGAAAAAGAGAATGATGAATTTTCTTTAATTGATAAAGGAGTAAGAATATTTTCTGAAGGAGTAAAATCGGAAAAAGGAGTTGAAAGCTCAAGAGCCGCAGAAAGAACAAGTTTTAGAAGTGCCAGAAAATTAAAGTTTCGCAGAAAATTAAGAAAGTATGAAACCTTAAAGGTTTTGGCTGAAAATAAAATGTGTCCACTTTCTATCGAAGATGTGGAACAATGGAGAAAATCTGGTTTTAAAGATTATCCTGTAAATGATGAATTTTTGAAATGGTTGCGAACAGATGATGATAAAAACACCAATCCTTATTTGTTTAGAGATAGGGCAAGTAAAGGTGAAGTAAATTTATTTGAATTAGGAAGAGCGTTGTATCATATTGCTCAAAGACGTGGTTTTTTAAGCAATCGGTTAGACCAATCTGCTGAAGGAATTTTCGAAGAACATTGTCCAAAAATTGAGGATGCCATTGAAGATGTTTTAACTATTGAAGAGTTGAAAAATGAAATTTATGACTATTTTGAAGGTACAGATATCATTGATAGAACGGAGAAATCTGGATTTAAAAAGGATTTGGATGACGGAGAAAAAAAACTTAAATCACTCTTAGTGGCGCTTGAAAAAATTATAAAAAGCAATGAAAATGATTTTGAAAAAGCCAAAGATGAAATAATTTTAAGATTAAACCGTAAAGATGATTTAGGAGTAGTTAAAAAGAAGATACACGAAATTTCTCAAGCCATGGCTGATGGGAATTTTAAAACACTTGGTCAATATTTTTATAGCTTGTACAATAAGGATATAATTATTGAACATACTGTTTCAAAAGAAAAAGAAAAATTTAATCGCGCTAAGATTAGGAATCAATACACAGCTAGAGAGGAGCATTATTTAGCTGAATTTGAAATTATTTGCAAAGCGCAAAATATTGAAGGAATAATTGAAAAAGAACTGTTACCTGAAAAAAGGTTTGTAGGTTTAGTTAAGAATTTATATAAAGCTATTTTCTTTCAACGACCGTTAAAATCACAAAAAGGATTGATTGGTAGATGTTCATTTGAAAAAAGTAAAAGTCGTTGTGCAATCTCACATCCTGATTTTGAGGAATACAGAATGTGGACTTATATCAATACTATAAAAATAAAAACACCTGAAGATGAAACCTTACGTTTTTTAACTTCAGAAGAAAGGCAAAAACTAGTTCCGAAATTTTTTAGAAAAAAAGATAATTTCAATTTTGAGGATTTAGCTTCAACCTTGGTTATTAAAGGAACAAAATTTGATTTTTATAAGTCATTTAATGCGAAATCTGCACATTATTTATTTAATTACAAACCTAAAGATTCCGTTCCGGGTTGCATTGTTTCAGCATCACTAAAAAATATTTTCGGTGATGAATGGAAAACTAAAACATTTTCTTATCAAACTAAAACAGGTAAAGGAGAAATCGTAAACCGAAAAGTTGATTATATAGATTTGTGGCATTTGCTCACTGTTTCTAAATCAGATCTTTATTTGCAAGAATTCGCAAAAGATAAACTAGGATTGGATGAAAAGCAAGCCAAATCTTTCAGTAAGATCAAATTAAAAAAAGATTTTGCAAGCTTAAGTTTAAATGCCATTAATAAAATTTTGCCTTATGTTAGGGAAGGTTTACTGTATTCGCACGCTGTTTTTATGGCGAATATTGAGAATATTGTGGATGTGAAAATTTGGAATAACCCAACGCAACGAAAATATATTCAAAATGAGATTGCTAAAATTATTGAGACTAATACTTATGATAATGGGCTTTTGGAAATTTTAAATAGTTTAATAAAAGATTGTAAAAACGATAATGCCTATTATTCTAAAGAAGCAGATACAACTTATAAAAACGATTTACGGAAAAAACTAAATTCATTTTATAAATTCCACAAAATTGAGGAAAATAGGGAACAAATTTTAAATGCATTGTTTCCTGTTTTTATAGAACAATTAAAAAAATATGAGTTCATTAAAATAAAACGATTAGATGAAAAAGTGTTGGAGTTTTTGGGTGGTAAAAATGAAGATGGAGAAGTTTTTTGCAATAATGAAAAACGATTGAGGAAACTTTATCATCCTTCTGACATAGATGTTTTTAAAAAGAAGATTATTAAAGATGAATTTGGAAATGAAAAAGTAGTTTTGGGAAGTCCGTTAACAGCTTCCATCAAAAACCCCATGGCAATGCGGGCCTTGCATCAATTAAGAAAAGTATTGAATGCATTAATTTTAGAAGGATTGATAGATTCAAAAACTAGAATACATATTGAAATGGCGCGTGAACTTAACGATGCCAATAAGCGCAAAGGAATTCAGGATTTTCAGAATGAGAATAAAAAAGCAAGAGAAAGTTATCGGGAAGAAATAAAGAAGCTCTATTTTGAAGAAACGAAGAAAGAAATTGAACCCACTGAAGATGATGTGTTGCGTTTCCAATTATGGATAGAACAAGACAAGAAGGAAATTTATGAAGAAGGGAAATGCATCAGTATTTCACAAATTATTGGAAACAATCCCGATTATGATATTGAGCACACCATACCAAGAAGCATTTCACAGGACAATTCTTTGATGAATAAAACCCTTTGTAGCCAGCGATTTAACAGGGAGGTGAAGAAAACTAAAATGCCTTTTGAATTGGCAAATCACGAAGAAATAAAATTGAGAGTTGACCATTGGCGAAAAGAAGCAGATAAACTAACTTGGGAAATTGACCAAATTGTTAGAAATACAAAAGGTGCTACAACCAAAGAGGCGAAAGATAAAAAAATAAGAAGAAGGCATTATTTAACCCTAAAACGGGATTATCTTAAAGGGAAATATGATCGTTTTATTTGGGAAGAACCAAAAGTTGGATTCAAAAACAGCCAGATACCCGATATTGGGATTATCACTAAATATTCACAAGCTTATTTAAAATCATATTTTAATAGGGTAGAATCCGTAAAAGGAGGAATGGTTGCCGAGTTTCGAAAAATTTGGGGAATACAAGAAAGTTATCAGGAAAATGGCAAAAAGTATTATGAAATAAAAGATCGAAGCAAACATACACACCATGCTATTGATGCCATAACGATGGCTTGTATGACCAAAGATAAGTATGATATATTGGCAAGTGCCTGGACTTTGGAAGATAAAGAACAAATTAGTGATGCCAGGAAATTATTGGCAAACTCAAAACCCTGGAAAACTTTTACCGAGGATTTAAAGCAAATAGAAAATGAAATTTTGATTTCACATTTCACACCCAATAACGTAAAAAAACAATCAAAAAAGATTGTGAGAATTAGAGGTAAAAAGCAATATGTGGTGAAAGTTGAAAATGATTTAAACGGAAAAACAATTCCACAAAAAGACACAAATGGCAAAATAATTTATAAGCTAGACGGAAATGGAAAAAGAATTCCAAGATTACAACAAGGCGATACTATTCGTGGTTCATTACATCAAGACAGTATATATGGTGCGATTAAAGACCCATTAAACCAAGAAGAAATTCGTTATGTTATTCGTAAAGATTTAGAAAGTATAAAAGCAACTGATATTGAAAATATTGTTGATGAAGCCGTAAAAGAAAAAGTGAAAGCAGCCAAAGAAAATAAAGTGCTTGTTTTTTCTAGTAATGCACAACAAAAAAACAAATTAAATGGTACCGTTTGGATGAATGAAGAAAAAGGAATTCCAATAAATAAAGTACGTTTATATGCCAATTCTGTAAAAAATCCTTTGGAAATAAAAGATCACGCTGCATTATCAAAATCAAGACACAAACACAAGCAGAAAGTGTATGCGCAAAATGATGAAAATTATGCAATGGCAATTTATGAATTAGATGGTAAAAGAGAATTTGAGTTAATTAATAACTTTGATTTGGCAAAAATGATAAAACAGGATGAAGGTTATTATCCGTTATTTAAAGAAAAAATAGTAAAAGAAAAAATTATTCATATACCTATTGCAAAAAGTAATAAACGAGATTTGGTATTAAAAAGAGGGCAACAAGTTATTTTTTATGATAAAGATGTTGAAAGTCCAAATGATATAGAAGATTTAATTGATTTTAAAGGGAGAGTTTATATTATAGAAGGACTGTCAATTCAGAGAATCGTTAGACCTTCAAATAAGATTGATGAATATGGTGTAATAATGTTTAAATATTTCAAAGAAGCTCGAAAGTCTGATGAAATTAAAAACGATAAATTTAAACCTGATGGAGTTTTCAAATTAGGAGAAGATAAGCCAACTCGAAAAATGAATCATAATCAATTTTCTGCATTTGTTGAAGGAATCGATTTTAAAGTTTTGTCAACTGGTAAAATAGTTAAAACTTTATAGCTGTTGGTATTTTATAAACACTATAAAAAAGTCAATTGTATATACCGTATGTATCATGTATATTTGTAAAAAAAATATTATGCGCAAAAATATAGACATAGACGAGACCACCTTAACCAAACTAAAAATACTTGCCGTTTTTGAAAACAACAGCGTAAAAGGCTTAATGGAAGAAGCAGTAAGTTGGTTTGTGGCTGAAAAAGAAAAACAACGTTTTGATAATTTAACTCAAGCGGAAAAGGAAGACTTAGGGCTTTTGTTGCTCATACAACAAGCTGATAGATCTGATTTTGTAAGCAGAGAAGCAATTATGGATATTTTAAACGAAGAATGAAAGTCGTATTTTTAAGCAGTTTTAAAAAGGATTTGGTCAAAATTAACAATTTAAAATTGAAAGGTCAAATTAAAGCAGTTATTATCGCTGTTGAGGCAGCGGATAGTTTAAAAGAATTGCCCAATGTTAAAAAGATACAGGGTTATCCAACTGCTTACAGAATTAGAATTGGGGATTACCGGTTGGGTTTGTATATAGAAAATGGAATAATTGAAATGGCTCGATTGGTAAAACGTAACGATATATATAAGGTTTTTCCTTAAAAAATAAAAGTTCTTTGACATAATAAAAGTCAAAACATCTTAAACAGCTAATCCGCAACAAAACCGAGCGAAGCGAGGTTTTGTTGTGGTTTGATTAAAGATTAGAGAGTACGATATTATAAACGAAGCAAATAATATAAACTTTGAAGTTGTGGTTTGATTAAAGATTAGAGAGTACGATATTTTTAGCGCAAAATGGCACACAAGAAGTTGTGTTGTGGTTTGATTAAAGATTAGAGAGTACGATATTCGTAAACTTTTCAGCAACCACAACCAACTAGTTGTGGTTTGATTAAAGATTAGAGAGTACGATATTTCATAAAGTTTTGGTATAGAATCTTTTTCAGTTGTGGTTTGATTAAAGATTAGAGAGTACGATATTCCGTGTAAATAAAACAGTAAATTTGAATTAGTTGTGGTTTGATTAAAGATTAGAGAGTACGATATTTCAACAAACGTATAAAAGAATTGAAATAATGTTGTGGTTTGATTAAAGATTAGAGAGTACGATATTTTATTTAAAGTTTTTTGAGAATCTACTGGAGTTGTGGTTTGATTAAAGATTAGAGAGTACGATATTATTGAAATAGATGGTAGAAATTGGCTTATAGTTGTGGTTTGATTAAAGATTAGAGAGTACGATATTAGTTTCAGCAGGCGCAACAGTAAACGCAGAGTTGTGGTTTGATTAAAGATTAGAGAGTACGATATTTTTAATGCTTCATTTATAGAGTTTAACCACGTTGTGGTTTGATTAAAGATTAGAGAGTACGATATTCGTACACTAACAGGTGTAAACGGCACGTTAGTTGTGGTTTGATTAAAGATTAGAGAGTACGATATTTCTACTGCCGTTGCTTCAATAGTGTAAGAGTTGTGGTTTGATTAAAGATTAGAGAGTACGATATTTTGTTTTCCCTTCAGGATCCTTTATCAATGGTTGTGGTTTGATTAAAGATTAGAGAGTACGATATTAAAAGGAAAATCTAAAATTAACGAGTGATGGTTGTGGTTTGATTAAAGATTAGAGAGTACGATATTCAAGCTAAAGAATGGGAAGAAGAAGTTATAGTTGTGGTTTGATTAAAGATTAGAGAGTACGATATTTGCCACCAACCCAAGCAGCTCGCACAAAGCGTTGTGGTTTGATTAAAGATTAGAGAGTACGATATTTAATAAAGAGATTGCAGAACTAAGCACACGGTTGTGGTTTGATTAAAGATTAGAGAGTACGATATTCTTTTCTCTTTTGCTTTGTTCGGTAATATTGTTGTGGTTTGATTAAAGATTAGAGAGTACGATATTTAAATGCCAAACATTAAAACGATGGATATGTTGTGGTTTGATTAAAGATTAGAGAGTACGATATTTCGCACACGCTTAATAGCAACGGTTACTTTGTTGTGGTTTGATTAAAGATTAGAGAGTACGATATTTTATGGTTTGCCAATCGGTTGTGTTATTTGGTTGTGGTTTGATTAAAGATTAGAGAGTACGATATTATTTTTATTACAGACAGAAACCACGCTTGGTTGTGGTTTGATTAAAGATTAGAGAGTACGATATTATTGTTGTATGGCTCAAATCCCCAAGCGGTGTTGTGGTTTGATTAAAGATTAGAGAGTACGATATTATCACCGTAATTATCACTATCAGTTCCTAAGTTGTGGTTTGATTAAAGATTAGAGAGTACGATATTCTAAACAACAAAGGGCGTATCATATTGCACGTTGTGGTTTGATTAAAGATTAGAGAGTACGATATTTTTAAAACGCTCTTACGCGCCTCAACTAAGTTGTGGTTTGATTAAAGATTAGAGAGTACGATATTTGAATAATAATAAAAGTATTTTTTTCATAAGTTGTGGTTTGATTAAAGATTAGAGAGTACGATATTAGTTGGCTCATTACCTTCTAGTAATCAAGATTTTAAAGTGAAATATCGTAAATAAAAATGCTTCTTTTTTGTATTGATAATGCAAGATTGGGGCATTTTTTAATTCCTAAGGTGGTTTACAAACACCACATTTTATTTTTTTGGTGTGTTTGTGAATCGAAAAATAGGAATTTTTTGGCCTTTATTCATCTTTTCTATTTTTTTGGAATTGGAATTCCGCGCAAAAAATGGTGCGATGCGTATTTTGTAGGGACAGGTTGCGATCTGTCCGTACATGATTTGGGTGGAAATCATGAATTCATTTCAATTTGGGATTATTTTTAATTTTTTTGGAAATGGAATTCCGCGCAAAAATTCTGCGAAGCGTATTTCGTAGGGACAGGTCGCGACCTGTCCGTACATGATTTGGGTAAAAATCATGAATTCATTTCAATTTGGGATTATTTTTAATTTTTTTGGAATTGTAATTCGAGCAAAAATTCTGCGATGCGTATTTCGTAGGGACAGGTCGCGACCTGTCCGCACATGATTTGGGTGGAAATCATGAATTCATTTCAAATTAGGGATATTTTTAAATTTTTTTTGGAATTGGAATTCCGAGCAAAAATGGTGCGATGCGTATTTCGTGGGGACAGGTCGCGACCTGTCCGCACATGATTTGGGTGGAAATCATGAATTTATTTCAAATTGGGGATATTTTTAAATTTTTTGGAATTGGAAATCTGCTCGGAGAATCATGAATTCATATTAAATAAGAATTATTATTTTTTCATAAATTCGATATTCAATCCACAATTGCGATAATGATTATTTAAATTGCAATTAAATGGGACAGGTCGCGACCTGTCCGTACATGAATTTGTTATGAAAAAAAGAAAAAGAAATAGAATGTTGGGGTATGATTATTCGCAAGATAATTTATATTTTATCACTATATGTGTGAAAAACATGGAATGTTGTTTTGGTGGTGTTTCCGTAAAGACAGGTTGCGATCTATCCGTATTTGAACCCAGATTAAAATCCAAAAAAATAATTTTAAATGAAATTGGAGAAATTGCAAAAGCCCAATGGAATTGGCTAGAGAAGCAATATCCTTATATAAAATTGCATAAATTTATTGTTATGCCAAATCACATTCATTGTATTGTTGAAATTGATAGAGATTTAATTACAGATAAGCATATTAAAATAAAATCGTTGTCGGCAATAGTGGGCGCATACAAAATGACTACCTCGAAATTAATTCATTTATATGGATTTCTGGATTTTGCTTGGCATCGTTCGTTTCACGACCATATCATCAGAAACACAAATTCGTACAATAATATTTTCAATTATATTGAGACAAACCCTGATAATTGGGATAACGACAAATATAATGGCAACAGGAAAGCATAATAAATCAAAACAATTCTAATTGTGATGGCTGCGGTTCTTTGGGGACTTCAAATTTCCCCCAAAAATTTAAGATATTCCCAAATTGTTTGTCCGTTATTCGCAAAACGCTTACTTTTCCCAGAGGCGGCAATAAATGGTTGATTCTTTTTTCGTGGACATCAGCGCTTTCACTGCTCGCGCAGTGCCTTGTAT
This sequence comes from Lutibacter sp., assembly GCA_027449025.1. Lineage (GTDB taxonomy): Bacteria > Bacteroidota > Bacteroidia > Flavobacteriales > Flavobacteriaceae > Lutibacter. The sequence continues at coordinate 33,781 of DAIDMK010000009.1, forward strand.
AAACAGAAAATTGCATCATTGTAAATCCGTCTTTAATAAGGTTTTTTCTAAATTGCTGCGCATTTCGTCTATCCTTTTTAGTTTCGGTTGGCAAATCAAAAAATACAAATAACCACATAATTCTGTAACCATTTAACTCCATAAACCTGGATAATTTATTTTACGCGCTGTACCTGCATAACATTGCTGCAGTGAATTTGTGGTTCTTGTTAAAGCCACCATTAAAGGACTTTTGATATCATCAAAATAAACTGTTTGCGTTAATACCTTTAAAAGTTCTGCCTTTATTTGTGTTGTTAATTCTTGTTCGTGAAAAGTATTTATTATTTCAATTACTTTGGCGTCAACAATGGGGCGAAAAGGTTCCATAATATCGTCAGCCAAACAAAACGCATTGTATTTATTGTGATGATGGATGCCCAAAGTGCTTAAAAGTCCGCTTCCGGCTATGGCTCTTGCAACTGCTGCCCTTAAAATAATGTAGCCATAATTTAAAAACAAATTTGGGTAATCGCCATAGCGTTCTCTTTTAAATTCAAAATCGAAAATATGCTTCCAATAATGGGCAGCCGCAACACCTTCCCTGTTTTCTGTATCGCCACTTAAGACTTTAGATTCATGAAAATTTAAAACCTCATAGGGTTTGTTTAATAATTGTAAGTGTTGTGCCTGATGTTTAATTTTTGTCTTTACGGTTTGTTGCCAAAGTTGTTTTTTTAGTGGTTCGGTAGCGTTAATTTGATTTGTAAATAGTTCTTGCTGAATGTGATGGTTGTCTAAATTTAGCAACATGCTGCAAGGCATATGTTTTGCGTCACAAAAAATAACTGCAACATTGTTTTCGGTTAGTTTTGTTAAGGTAGGGATTGAAACGTAAATTTCGGGATGTTCCATAACCACAAAGCCAATATCTTCAATGGGGATTGAGGCATTTCTGATTTCCGATTTTACTACAAGTTGTTCATATTGTGTTGTTAAAGAGCATTTGTTTGAGAAAAAGAGTGTTTTTTTGAGCATTTTTATTTAAATTTAGTACTTTTCTAAATGTTATTTTAATACTCTTAAAAATTTAAAACCATTCTAAATAAAAAAGCTCCTAAAATTTTCAGGAGCTTTTTAAAATTATTTAAAAATTTAATGGTTAATCATTATCAACAGGAATTTCATAATCACCTTCAAATTCCAGCGCAGGGAAATCTGCATCTTTTATAAGGTTTTCTGAAGCTGCAATCTTAAAATTGCTATTGTCTTTTGTTTTTAATTCCCATACAATACCTTCAGCTTCTGGAAATTCTGCATTTTCATCCATTTGTGCACTAAACAATCTTTTTAGGATATTTCTGTCGGAAAGGCCATTGCTAAATAATTTCAGCAAAATTTCTTTGGTAATTATAACATCAGCGTTTGCGTCCATTGGTGTAATTGAACAATCGATTAAGGTTGCATTAGCGCTTGGGAAAGTTCCGTTGAATGCTTTATAAAGTAGCTGATTGCAATTGAACAAGGCATATTGGAGTTCTATTTCCGGATATTCTTCACAAACGGTATCAATTAACATATCATTTGAAATTTGGTCAATTTGCCCTTCTGTTAATTGTTCCCCTAATTTGTGCTGCAAAACAATAACAGCGGCTTCTTTTGGTTCAAAATCGGTAATTGCCATTAATAACAATTCATATAAATTTTCTTTTTTGGCAGTTCCGGCATCGGGAAAATTATACTTTTCCAACAATTGAATATAATCTTCAGTGGTCCAATAATCCTTTATTTCATCAACAGTTTTTATGTTGTTTATTTTTATGTTGTATTTCATTTGTTATTTTTTATTGTTTTTTTGTCAAATGGAACGCCTAGCAGCTTACTTTTTTTATTAGATTATTTTGTTGTAGGCGTTTCATCTGTTTAATTTTTATTTTTTTGTTGGTACAGCTGCTGTTCGCCATTAATCATTTTGCTGTGTATCAAAATTTGTTATGGCTCGTTATATTTTTTAGTTATTTATGTAATTATTATTCAGCAACGTTTATAAGGGATACTGGTTTCATTATTCATTATTAATAGTAACTGCGTATTCTATTATAAAAGGCAAGATAATTATAAAAAAACGCCGAACCAAAAATTAATTAACCGCAAAGCACGCAAATAAAAACTGCAAATCGCGCAAAAAAGTTTTAAGTTTTTTAAATTCTAATTTATAAATCATCTTGCATATTCTATTATAAAAAGCAAGTAAAATATTAAAAACCAAATCCAGAATCTAAAGATTTCTTCTTCTAAAATCGTAAATTAACTATCGTAAATCAATTTGCGGAAGGGATTGAAGAGGAAAACCTTTTTGAGCTTTTTTAGCGAAAAAAGTTTGGAACGAAAAGCCCGACCCCACCCGCCTTTTCGGCGGGGAGGGAAACGCCCACCAAAAAGGCGGGCAGTTCTAAAATAATGTTTTGGTAAAATTACAGGTATTTATGGAATTTAGCTTTTATTTTAAGGTAAAATTCAACAATTGGCAATAAATTAATTGCAGTAAAAATATTAGAAAGAAAAAAGGACAGGGGTTTATTCCATGTCCTCTTTTCATTCAACAAATTCTAAAACAAGTTAAAGAATTTAATAAGGTTTTGTCATTTTGTCTTGACAATCATTAATGATTATAATAAAATGATTAAAAGTAAAATAATAATAATGGCGCCAACTGAAATATAAATACCGTTTCCGGTCGATCTTATTTCTGCGTTAATGGCACGAACTTCTTTTCGAAGTGCTTTTTTCTCTGAACGTTCAAGTTCTGATTTGTCCATATCTTTAATTTCTTCCAAACGATTAAGCATCACTTGAATTTCTGCAGGAATTTCTTTAGGGGCTGTTGTAGGATTTTTTTCTGAAGCGTTAACTGTTGTAAATGCACCTAATGATAACATCATTATCATTAAATAAAGTCTTGATTTTTTCATTTTGTCGCTGTTTAAAATTGTTAAATAAGTTATATAGTAAATGTGCAATATATTGTGACTTATAAAGTTACATATTTTTTATTATAATTTACATAATTCACACATAAAGATATAAAAAAATGACAGGCTATAAACCTGTCATTTTTCATTTCAAACAATTTTCTATAATAAATTATACAATTTATTTTTGTGGTACTACGTCAATAATTACGGTACGGTTATAAGATCTTTCTTCAGGAAGTTTATTTCCGAAAGGGGCTGTACTTTCATTTTCACCCGATCCACTAACTTCAAATGTAACGCCTATTGTGCCTAATTTAGCCACACTGTTTTGTAAAGTAGTTTTAACATCATTTGCTCTTTTTACAGACAATGTTTGGTTATAAGCTTCCTCACCAATAACATCGGTATGACCGTGGATAATAACTTTTGCGTTAGCTGGAATTTTTGGAGCCACAACTTCTGAAAGATATTTGTTGTACATCGCTATAGCTTTTGCATCATCAAATTCGTATATAATACTGAATCTCATTCCTTCTTCAACTTTAGAAGGTGTCCAAGCTACAATGTGTGCGGCAGATTCTTTAGTTACAATTTCACCGGTTTTGTTTGTGCCGATCATTTTCACTTTGTAATCTCCTTCAAGACTTGTGCCTAAAATTGTGTTTCCGGAAATACGCACTTCTTCTTGTGTGTAAGGACCGAAATGTTGTACGGTTCCGTTTTCGTCTGTAATTTCCATTTGCCAAGTGCTAAATGCTTCCTCTGCTCCGTCAACTTTAAAAGTAACGTAACTTTCAATTGGAGCTTCAGGCACTTTAATAATTTTTACTGGTTTCAACGGCGCATCTGGGCCACTTTGGAATTCCATTAACAAGGCAGGGGAGTTGCTTTCAACAGAAACTCTGCGGTCACCTTCTCTTAGCAATGCCAACTCACGTGTTCCTCCTGGCTGTTCTTCAGCAATTTTTGGTTTGTTTCTTCCTTCAATGGCAATTCTTGTTGCATCGATTGCGAACACATCCACCAAATATTTTTTAACAGATTCTGCCATTATTTTTCCTTCTGCAGGGCCATTTTCCGATGATCCAACCAAAACAATTGTTGAGGTAGGATTTTTTCCCATACGGTCACCAAGAATATTTAAAATATTGTAATAAACTGTCATTTCACGTTTTGAACGGCCTGCCAATTCTGTATTAGGCGCAAACACTTCAACTTGATCTTCTTTAAAGTCACTTACCTGATCCTTGTTCAACAATACATAACGTTTTGAGATATCTGTAGATTCTTGATCAAAATAGATATAGTTACGCAATGGGAATGTTTCGGTTACCCTTATTTCTCCTGGAACGTTTAAAGGGGCATTCACCGTAAATTCAACTTCTGGGATTACTGCAACCACTTCTTCAACCTGTAAAATTTTATGGCCGCTACCAATTTTAAGAACAACACCCGCTCTTATAGTAGTTACGTTCCAAGTTTCTATTGAACGTGGATCTTGTCCGAAATAAGGATGATAAGCTACAAAAGGCGAAAGCACCAATTGTGTTTTGCTGGTTGCTTTTGACAATTGCATATCGTATCCCATACCAATTTGTGCAGAGATAATTGTTTCTTCAACATCGCTAAAATCTCCTTTAACATCTGCTGGGGCAACCTGATTAGGGAAATTTGGATTTATTGCTTGTTTATAAGTAAATGCTTTGTCTTGTTTGAAAGCAAATCTTGGACCGCCATACAAATAGAAATTTCCTTTAGTTGGCGCAAAACGCAAACTTGGTTCTATAGTAATATAACTTAAGTCGGTTGACAAGTCGGCCGGACAATCACAATCGGTTAATTGTTGATCGAAATCACCTTCACGGCTGTCTAATCCGGCTTGTATAATAAATCCGAATCTTGTGTTAGGTTTGTGAAATTCTATGCTTGGCGCAAGAAACAAACCGATACCATCACCTTTATGAAAAGTGGTAGGAGGTGTAAATGCTGCATTCAACTGTTGTGTTGAGCCATCATAGAAATTAAAGTTTGCACCACCAGCAACACCAAAGTACCAAGAAGGTTTTGAGTATTCTACTTCCTGTGCTTGAAGCGGAGATTGAATCCCTGTTATAATCAAGGCACCTACAATAAGGCCTTTTAGGGTTAGTTTAAAGGAACTGGCAAAACCGGATCCTTTTTTTAAATTAGTTTTATTTTTCATTTTTTTATGAATTAAATTTTATCAAATGTGATTAAGATTAAAATATTCCCCCCGAAGGGGGAACATCTAAATTTTATTAAGGTTTAACAACACTGCTAGCATCTAATGTAACCGCTGTTTGTGCTAATAAACTACCTTTAATGGTTGCTCCAGTATTCAAGGAAATTAAAGTTTTAGATAAGATATTTCCTTGGAATTGAACAGTTGTTCCAAGAACTGCCTGACCAGTAACTAACCAGTAAATATTTTCAGCCTTTGCGCCATTTGTTAAAGTAATAATAGCACCATCTCCTACTGTAAGGTCTTGGGCAATTTGGAATACGAACATTGCGCAATCATCACCGCCACCATCTAGGGTTATTCCATTTGTTATTGATAGTCCTGTTCCCCATTTGTAAACACCTGCAGCCAAAGTTTGACCATTAAGATTTCCTGCCAACAGTTCAGTTGTGCCTGCTGCCAACCCATTTCCTGTGGTAAACGCAGTATGCATGTCATTTATAGCCGTGTTTAGATTAGCAGGCGTTGGAACTGCATAACTTGGTGCGTAAATTTTACCTGTTACCAAACTTGAGGTAGAGTATGCTGCACCGGCTGTAAGATTTAATGCAAATCCTGTTATATAGGTGGCTTCTGCTGGAAATATTCCCATATCGCCTACAACTGAAGTTGTACCTGTTGTTGAAATTCCAGATTCTGCCAATACCACATAATTGCCAGCAGTTCCTAAATCTATTGCTGGTGTACACGTAGTGGTTGCTATTAAACTAAAATTCGCTGTAATATTTTTATTAGCATTCATTAGTACCGTTAACGGATTGTTAGATCCTGTAGCATCACCACTCCAAGAGGTAAATTCATACCCTGAATTTGGTGTTGCTGTTAATACTACGTTATCTCCATTGTTGTAAGTTAAATTATCTGGATTTTTCACAACAGTTCCGTTTACTGCAGTTACATTTAATGTAAATGCGGCAATTGGACTAAAATTGGCTGTAATGTTTTTATTGCCATTCATAGTCACTGTTAATGGATTGTTAGTTCCTGTTGCATCACCGGTCCAAGAAGTAAATAGGTAACCTGTGGCTGGTGTAGGCGTAAGCACCACTATAGCTCCATGATTATAGGTAGCTTGTACTGGGTTTATTGCCACTGTTCCATTTACTGAAGTTACCTGTAAAGTATAAGTTTTAAGTACAAAATTAGCAACTAAGGTTGTGTTTGCATTTAACGTGAATGTGTAATTTGCATTGGTTGAAACTTCAACTCCAGCCAATGTCCAGTTTACAAAGGTGTATCCAACATTTGCAGTTGCTGCTACAGGAACATTAGTTCCGGCATCAAATGAACCAGATCCATTTGTTGATCCGCCTTCAACTGGACTTGATGATAAGTTTACGGCAAATTGAGATGCAGGGATAATACTATAGTTAGCAACCAAAGTTCTGTCTGCTGTCAATAAAAATTGATAATTTGCACTTGTAGAAACTTCAATTCCGTTATCTGTCCAATTTGTAAATGTATAACCTGCATTTGGCACAGCTGTTACAGTTACTGCTGTACCTTGTTCAAATAAACCACCACCAGCAGTTAAACCACCAATAGTTGGATTTGATGACACGTCAACAGAAAATTCTGGTAAAGGAGGAACTGTTACAAATGACCACACATAATCTTCTTGCAACGCATTTCCTCTTTCATCTTTAGCCAAAGTTTTAATGGTACCAGTATATTCGGTGTTTTCAGCAAGTAGTGATGAAGGCGTAAAAACAGCCGTTGAATCGGTATAGGTAACCGTTCCATTAATCAAAGCACCATTAGCGCTTACAGTAAATGAAGCTCCAGTAATTGTTGAAGGATTCATTTTTTCGTTGAAAGTTGCCGTGATTATCTGGTTTAAAGGTACATCAATATCCCCGTTTTCAGGAACTGTTGCGAACACAAGTGGGCAAAGACCATCAACTTCATTGAAGTCATCTTCTGCACAACCTGAAAATAATAAAACAAATGCAAATGCAATTGTTGAAAGTAATTTTTTTGTGATCATAATTTTTGGGTTTTAAAGTTCATAATTTTTGTTAATGGGGTATTAAAATTTTTCATTGAACAAAGGTGGTTACATATAAGAGTCAAAGCATTACACAATTTTGTCAAAGACTTGTATAATTCACACATTGGTTTTATGAAGAGATTTTTTTAGACTGAGACTTAACCTAGGAAAGTCAAATTTTTTTTGATGAAAGGCAGTTTTTATCTGATTTGAAGAAAATGTTTGACAAAAAAATATCGGCATTTGATATACCGATATTTTTGTTTGTCCAATAAGAAATTGTTATATCATCCTCTAATAATTCTTAGTATAACTGCAATAACTGCAATAACCAAGAGGATGTGAATGATTCCTCCTACGTGAAACCCTAAGAACCCGATGGCCCAAAGAATCACTAAAATAACTGCAACGGTGTAAAGTAGATTTCCCATAATTTATATATTTAGTTGTTACAGCCGTCGGCTGACAGATTTGTTTTTATCAACCAGTTCTGGTCAATAAATTGTTTAATTTTTAAATGCTTCAATCTTTTAATGATTGCGTTTTCTAAAATTAACAATAACTTTTATGCTATGGATTGATAATGATCAATTTATGGAATGATTTATCTTATTTTTTGATAAAAAAATACCGAAGCTTCACAAAAAACAACGATATTTTATACCAACGTAAATCAATCTGAATGTTTTAAAGTATCCTTCTTCCTGAAATAAGTCTGAAAATTACTGCAATTATGGCAATGACCAATAAAATGTGAATTAAGCCGCCCATACTATATCCAAGGAAGCCAATGGCCCAAAGAATTACTAAAATGACGGCAACGGTGTAAAGTAGATTTCCCATGATATATATGTTTAGTTGTTTATTCGTTTAACTGTTTATTCGTGTCCCTACGACTGTACTTCGGCTAAGCTCAGCAGCCACACTCAGGATGGCAAATTGCTATTATGTTTATTTGTGTAATTGAATTTTTAACTTTTGCCTACTGCCTTCTCTGCCTACTGCCTATTGGATTTTACCTAATTTTTACTCGTTTTTAACCGTAAAGTTTTTAAAGGCTTCGCCCAAATCATTCATATCTTTGTTGAACTCTGTTTTAAATGATTCCCAATTGTCTTTTCCGCTTTCTTTATAAGCATCTAGTTTTTGTTTCATGGCAATATTTTTTTGTTCCAATATGGCAATTTGTTCCTGATAGTAAATTTGTGCGTCTTTTTTTGAAGAGGCAATTTTCACTTTAAAGTCGGCAATCATTTGGTTATTGGCGTCTATCTTTGCTGTTGTTTCTATCTTAAAATTTTTGATATCCGCTAAATATTCCTCTTTTGCGATATTGAAATCTTCATCTGCTTTGATCGATTTGTCTTCTGCCTTGTTCACCTTTTCAGCAGCAGTGTTGCAACTTGTGAAAATTGCACCCGATAACAATATGGCAGCGCTAAGTGTAAAAATTAATTTTTTCATTTTTATGGTTTTTTTTATTAATTAAAAAATTATAGTGTGGCGATAATATTAAGGATTTCCTCTTCTGATTTCCCAAGCTTTATCTGAAGTTTTTTTACCAATTCCTCTTGTTTTCCTTCTTCAAACAACAAATCATTGTCTGTTATCTTGGCAAATTTATGCTTCAGCTTTTGTTTTGTTTCGTACCAGTTTTTTCTCATCTCTATTGCATTTTTCATGTCTTTTCCGGCTCAAATTGTTCAGTAATCTTTATATAACAAAGGTAAGTCACATTATTATTGATGTTATTACATAACTTTTTAAATAAGTTACATAATTCACACCTTAAATGGATTTTGAGTATTTAGAATATAGAAATCAATTCTATCTGTTTTTAATATCAGGAACTCTGCTTATTCTTTTTTGGCCTCAGCGGCTTCTTCCTTTTTTTTCTCAGCCGCTCTTTCTTTTTTCCTGAAATAGCCTCTCAAAAGAAAATTACTCTTGGCAGCTTCCATATTTTCATTCAATCCTTTACTGCTTTTTTGCAAGTTGCCCATTGTTTTGTTAAGACTTTTTGCCATAGTGGAATCCTGTATTAGCATCCCAAGCGTTCCCTTTCCTTGGTTGATGTCATACAATATTTCTATCAGTTGTCCTGAAATGATCTCCGCATTTTGCACGGTAATATCTAGGCTGGCCATAATGGCATCAGTTTCCACAGGTTCAACTGATGAAAGAAATTGTCCGCTTTTTACCGATTTTGTATCGGCGCTTCCCTGAGTAATAATTAAAACCCGATCGCCTATAATTCCTTCTGAACCGATAAGCACCATGCCATCTGTTTTGATAAATGGCTGCACTTTTTTTTGAACCACCATACTCACTTGCACGGTTGAATCATTGATAATTTTAATATTGTCAACTGTTCCAACATTGATTCCTGAAAACCGGATGTTGTTGCCAACCTGCAAACCGCTTACATTATAGAAAGTTGTGGAAAGGCTAAAAACAGGATTAAATAAGTTTTTTTGTCGGCCAATTAAAAATATTGCAATGGCAAAGAGTACAAACCCCGCAGCCACGAAAAGACCTAATCGTACTTTGAATTTTGTTGAGTGCGTATTCATATTATTTTTTTTAAATATTGTTACTTAGTTTTTTTATTGCATTGTTTTGAATGCGATTTTTAATTTTAATTATTTGAAGAAGGACATAATCAAAGGATCATCTGATTTTTCAAATTCCGAAAGTTTTCCTTCTGCATAAACATAGCCTTCATGCAACATAATAATGCGGTCGGCGGTAATGCGCACACATGCAATATCATGGGTGATAATGATGGAAGAAGTCTTGTATTTTTTTTGAATGGAATTGATCAATTCGCTTATTTCGTCGGAAGTTACCGGGTCGAGTCCAGTTGTAGGTTCATCATACAACATAATCACTGGATCTAAAATAATGGAACGCGCCAAACTTATTCGTTTTCGCATTCCGCCGGATAGTTGCGAGGGCATTTTATCTAGCACATCAGCAAGTCCAACATTGTCCAAGACTTCTTTTACTTTATTGTCAATTTCCTGTTCATTCAGATTTCTTTTAATTCTGCGAAGCGGAAATTCTAAATTTTGTTTAACCGTCATAGAATCGTACAAAGCACCACTTTGAAATAGAAAACCAATTTTTTTTCTTACTTCTGATAATGCTGCACCTTTTAAGGAAACCACATTTTTGCCTAGTAGGTTAATTGTTCCGCCATCAGGATTTAACAATCGCACAATACATTTTATGAGTACCGATTTTCCTGATCCCGATTTGCCGAGAACAATTAAGTTTTCGCCATTTCGAAGTTTTAAAGAAATGTCTTTTAACACTTCCAGTCTTCCAAAAGATTTCTTTAGGTTTTTTATTTCTATCAATGTTTCAGAAGTTATTTTTTCTTCTGAAATAATGTCTAAACTAGTTTCTTGTGAATTTTTCATAACCACATATCTGTTATTTGTACGGCAATCATATCTACAATAATGATAAGCAAGGACGACAAGACTACCGCTTCATTTGCGGCTTTTCCTACACTTTCAGTGCCTCTTCCGGCAGTGAATCCTTTATAACATCCTACAATGCCGATGACCGCGCCAAAAAGGAAAGTTTTTATTAAGGCAGGAAAGAAATCTAAAAAATCGACGGACCCAAATGCCTGAAATATATATAAAACCAAACTCACATCTCCTTTTATGTTTACGCCAATCCAGCTTCCCAAAAAACCAAATGCATCTGCAAAGAGTACAAGAATGGGTAGCATCAGTGTTGCAGCAAGCACACGTGTTACAACAAGATACCTGATAGGATTGGTTGCAGAAACTTCCATGGCGTCAATTTGCTCTGTTACTTTCATGGATCCTAATTCTGCACCCATACCTGAACCAATTTTGCCGGCACAAATTAAAGCGGTGATAATTGGGCCGATTTCACGAATAATCGAAACGGCCACCATTCCAGGCAACATAGTGACGGCGCCAAATTTTGCCATTGCCGGCCGTGATTGAATGGTGAGCACAAGTCCCATAATAGTGCCTGTGATGATAATGAGCGGCAGTGACTTATTACCTATTTCATAACACTGGCGCAAAAACTCCTTAAATTCAAAATTTCGCGAAAAGGTTTCTTTGAATATTTGTTTTATGAAAAGCGACATATCACCAACTTCTTCCAAAAAACCATTGGCTCTTTCTTTTTGATCCAGCGTATTTTCGCTAAGCTTAATGGAACGTGTGGTAGCGATACTTTGTGCCTTTTTTAAATCAATAATTTTTAGTTTTTTCATACGTTTTTTTATAATGGCCTTCGAGTAGTTTAATAAGAATGATAATTATTGCTGCATTAAAACCCGTTTTGGGCATTTTTAAACTATTATTCTATAAGCATTGATTCGTAAAGGTAATTTCATATATCCCAGATTTTGTTACATAACTTTTTAAAAAAGTTGTAAGATTCACATATTGAAAATTTATAGAATGATTAAGGTGAAGAGCGATTTAAGTATTAGGACAAAAGGAAGTTTATTTTGATAAATAATGTTGAGCAAAAAAAAAGCTGCCTTTTCAGACAGCCCTTTAAAAAGGGTAAATTGTTTAAATTTATTCTGGTTTTGTAACCGAATTCATTTGTAAAGTTACTGCTGTTTGGGCCAACATTCTTCCATTCATGGTTGCGCCTGTTTGCATATTGATACCTGTTTGTCCTAAAATGTTTCCTTCGAAATGACTTGTTGTTCCAAAAGTCACAGCGTCAGAAACTACCCAGAAAATATTTTTTGCCAAAACGCCACCTTCTAAGGTAACTCTTACTGAAGAACTCATTTTTAAAGTACCAGCAACTTGGAAAATAAAAATATCTGTTGGGCTACCAGAAATTGTGATATCTGTTGGGATATTCACAGAGCTAGACCATTTATAAAGACCAGGTAACAATGTTTTTCCGCCAATAGTTCCTGCGCCTAAATTCAAGTAATCTGGATTTGATCTTCCTGCAGCATCAGTATAAGCTGTTTGCATATCACCAATTGCTGAGGTTAGCATAGTGGCACTTGTAGTTTTACAGGCTGGACCTGCAGCATCTACTGAAAATACTGAACCTGTTACTTCTGTACAATTTACTACCATTGCTGCTCCGGTGATTGGGCTAGTACCAATATTTCCTGTAATAGATGATTTATAAACACTGGTAATTCCAGTTTTTGATAAAATTACGAAGTCACCTGCAACGCCTAAGTTGACTGTTTTTAATACTGCGTTTTTTGATTGTTCAAATGAAATTTCTTTGCCTAATACATAAGCTCCTTCTTGGGTTGATGCTTCATTGGTTAGTTCAGCGTCTTGATCATTTGTACAACTTCCAAGTAATACGAATAATAGCATTGCGACTATCTGGGTTATATTATTTATTTTCATTGGTGATGATTTTAAACTGTGGCTTAGTTGTCCCAGTTATATAAGAAGCAAAGGTGACCTCATTAATTTTGGTATGGGTTACACAATTTTTTAAAATAGTTGCACAATTCACACATTTTTGAATTATAATTGCCATTAAATGTTTTTAAATAACTAGGGCCAAACAATTTGGGTTTCTAAAAACAGCGGGGCTTTTAATAAATAAAACAACATAACTTATAAAAAAATTATGCTGTTTTATAAATATATAAAAAATGAGTGATCCAATACAACCTTTACAATCGACAGTTCATTATTTTTAGGTATTTAAACTTAAAACTAATAACTTAAAACTTACAACTTTTTCTTGTCTGTGGCAACAATTACAATACCGCCAACCAATAAAATTACACCAACAATTGGTGACCATTGTACAGGGTTTTCTTTTTCCACACTCATTTGCATCGGACCTAAGTCGATTACTTTTTCGGTGGTTACATAACTGAATCCAGTATAAATGATCATCAATATTCCTATAATGGCCATAACGATTCCTATTGTTTTTGTTTTCATAATGTGAGTGTTTTTAGTTATTTTTTATGGTACTTTCTATATAAATGTCGTGGCAAATAGCGTTATGTATTACGCCTCGTCTTTTGTGGTGCGTATTAGGCTAATGCCGGCAATAAAAAACACGATACCCAGCACCCCAAAAACCACAAGGTTTTTTATTGCGTAATTGCTATTTGAACTATTTACAAATAATATGGCAGTATAAATTAAACCACCTATTCCGAGAGACGTTAGCAATGCCCCAAAGGTTCTTTTTAAATTCATTTTTTAGGTTTTATGGTTTTTTGTAAAAAAAAACATTGGAGATTTAGGCTGTTGTTCAGGCCAAATAACCAATGTTTTTATGTTTAATTATTTAGCTTTTATAATTTGAAGGTAAGTCCAAATTTTCCTCCAGAGAAAGCGTTTCCGCCACCGAATTCAAGATTTAAACCAACTTTGCTGGATAAGTAATATCTGAAACCAAGTTGCGCACCAACACCAACTTCCGAACTATATCTTCCATGATAGCCATCTGGAGATGAAAAAGAATAGAACCCTAAATTTGGACCTATATAAAAATCCCATTCGTTAGACATTTCTAAGGCATGGTTAAAATGATAATTTAAATTTGCTGAAATTCCTAAAATGTTGTGGTCGTAATGATCGTTATCCCATTTCTCATCATAAGAACGATAGGAAAGTTCCCCACCAATGGTAAAATCTCTGCTAATGCCGTGATCCAATCCTAAATAGACAGGTACGCCCCATCCTGATAAACCAACACCAACATTCAATTGATTTTGCCCAACGCCTAAAGGATTCTGGCTAAAGCCAACCGCTGAAACCATTGCCAATACTACTCCTAAAATTAATTTTTTCATCTTTTTAAATTTTAAATTTATTTCTTACTTTTATTTGCCTTACAAATTACCCTAAACAGTTGTCAGATTCGTATAACCAAGCAAGCCGTTTTTAAAGTGGGGTCTGGTCTCCACTATATTGCTTATGTTGTTTTTGTGATATCTATTAGATGGTCACAATTATAACTACGATGTAAAGGTGAAGAGTTTTAGGAAAGGGGGTGTTACATAATTTTACGAATAAGTTATATGATTCACACATTACACTAATTAGTTCAGGTTGCTAATTGCAACAGGACACTAATAGGTGAATTGTTATATGAGATTTGTTTTTTAGTAATGGGATGAAAAAATGCAGGTTATAGTGTTATCCAAACGATAAGAGAACTTGCTATAGAAAGCAGCAATCGCTTTACATTTTCCTCAACTGTTATTAAAGATAAAGCAAAAAAAATCCTGTCAGGGATAAATCAAAGTCAGTTGTATAAATTTAGGGTACTTTATAACTGCATTTTGAAAATCTGACAGGATATCAAAAAATGTATTTTATAGACAATAAGAAGCTTATCGCTTTGAATTCCTATTTCTTAACTGCTTCAGACTTTGGCATTTTTTTTTCAACAAATTCATTAACGTCACTCTTTAATTTGTCGAATTTTTTGTTGGCCATGTCCATATTTTTACTGAATTTTTTTTCCAGTTTTTTTTCATAGTTTTTACCCTTTTTGATAATTTTTTTTCTTGTGCCCGAACCTTTGTCCGGAGCAAATAATAGACCTGCAATGGCACCTGCAGCAACGCCCGCCAATAAACCTAACACTACTTTTCCTGAACTCATAATTTTTTGTTTTTAGTGATTATATTAATTATACGCAAAGGTCATACCATTGTCAACTAAAGAGTTACATAATTAATGAAAATAGTTACATGATTCACATATTAAGCTTAGATCCCCAGGTTGTAACCTACTTTAATTTTCAGATTGTCAATTTAGGTTGTTGAAAATATTTGGATGGTTTTTTGTTAGTGAGCTGAATTATAGTTGGTTAGCTGTATTGTGATTAAAAATTTGTTTTTTATTGAAACAAGCTAAAAAGGTTTTATGATGTTGTTTTATGGATACTACATTCTTTCCATATACCAATTCAATTGTTTTTTTATTTTTTTGAATTCGAAAATGGCTGTAATAATTTTTTGAAGCCGCACAAAAGCAGTTTCGCTTTTTACCACGTAATCAAATGCGCCATGGTGCATACAGCTAATGGCAATGTCAATTTTGTCCTGGGAAGATAACATAACCACAGGAATATTTGGATTTACGGCTTTAATCTTGTCTAATGTTTCTATGCCATCCATCGCATTTTTGTCCACACCATCCAAGTAATAATCTAAAATTATGACATCGGGTTTGTGCGATAAATTTGCCAAACACATTTCACCTGTTGGATAAGTTTCAATATCAAAATCTGCATGTTGCAGGAATTCAATCTCCATTAATTTTAAGTAAATAGCATCATCATCTACCAGGAATAGTTTTATCTTGCCTGTCGACAGACTGGTTTTATTCTCTTTAGTCATTATTTATTGTTTTTAAAAGCATTAAATTCTATTTTTAATTCATCGCAAGCCTGCATACAAACTTTTTCAAGTTTTATGACCATTTCTGAAATGCCTTCAGTTTGTTGGTGTGAGATTGCATATTCCTGAACCTTTCTTGCCATATTTTCATAATCGGCACTGATACCCATGATTGAAAAGGAAGGAATCAATTTATGGACGGTTGCTTGCAATGATTTCCAGTCTTCATCAAGTAAGCTTTGTTTCATTGTGTCAATTAATGGTGGCGTTTGTTCCAAATAAAGGGAAATCATTTCCATCATTAATACCCGATTGGATTTAGTTCGTTCATTCAAGTAATTTAAATTGGTACATTTAATCTTTACAGACTTAGCCAATCCACTTACATTAGGCGCTATTACATCAGGCTCCATTGTAACTGGGTTCTTTTTTAAAAAACCTACCATTTTACTGTACAATAACCTTTCGTCGACGGGTTTTGCTATGTAATCATTCATTCCGACCGCTTTGCATTTGGCCAGATCAACGGTGGTGACATCGGCTGTTAAGGCGATGATGGGAATATTTGAATTCATAGTGTTTCTAATGTATTCCGTGGCTTCAAATCCGTTCATTTCCGGCATTTGTAAATCCATCAAAACAAGATCGTATTTTTTGCTTTGCATTTTTTCGATGGCTATTTTCCCATTGCTGGCAATATCGCATTCAAATCCAAAATCATCCAAAAGCGTTCTCATTAATAATTGATTGAGCGCAATATCTTCAACCACCAATACTTTTACATCAGTTAAATCATTATCCAAATCTACCATCACCAGTTCTAATTCAGCTTTCGCTTTTGTTTTTTGAAAGCTTAATGTAAAGCAAAAAGTAGAGCCTTCATTTACTTTACTTGTTACATGAATGCTTCCACCTTGGGGTTCTATCAATTGTTTAACAATTGCCAAACCCAATCCGGTTCCTCCATACAAACGCGATGTGCCGCTTGAGGCTTGTTGAAAATTTTCAAAAATACTGTCTATTTTATTTTCAGGAATTCCAATCCCGGTATCTATAACCGAAAACTCGATGGTAACTTTTTGTTCATCCTCACTTAATAATTTAGCGCTCACCGTAATTTTTCCTTTTGTTGTGAATTTAATGGCGTTGCTTACCAAATTCATTATGATTTGGTGTAATCGCACGGGGTCGCCAACCAATACGCTTGGTATTTTTTCATCGTATTCTTTTACCAATTTTAAATTTTTTTCGTAAATTTTGGTTTCAAACAGATGTAGCATTGCGGAGATGGACAAAGACATTTTAAACGGTATTTGTTCGAATGTCATTTTTCCGGCATCTACTTTTGCCAAATCAAGGATGTCATTGATAAGCACAATTAATGCATCACCGCTAATTTTTATGGCTTTTAAATATTCTTTTTGTTTTGCAGTCAATTCTGTTTTTAACACCACTTTTGTAAAGCCGATAATCGCATTCATCGGCGTACGAATTTCATGGCTCATATTTGACAGAAATTGTTGTTTGGCTTTCATCGCATTTTCCGCAATTATGGTGGCTTTTTCAGCCTTAATTTTTGCTTCCTCGGCAATGACTGTAGCCAATTCAGCAAATACCATAGCTTCGTTTAGTTCTGCGGCAATCCTTTTTTGTTCAGTAACATCACGCGCAACAATTACAACCCCATCAACATTTCCATCATCATCTTTATAAACCGATCCGTTGAATAATACATCGGTAAGTTTGCCGTTTTTATGGCGAAGCGTAAGTGGTGAATTGGTAACAGAACCATTTGCGAATACTTCTTGGTAAACAGCCCGCGCTTTTTGAGGTTCGGTAAAATAATCTAAAAAATCAGTGTCTGTCAATTCATCCCTTGTAAGGCCGGTAATGTTTGTTAAAGCCTCATTCATATCTGTAATTTTACCTGCCGGACTGATGGTAACTAAAGGGTCAAGACTTGCTTCAATAAGACTTAAAGAATATTGAGAGTCTAATTTTATATCTAGGTTTGAAGCTTCAAGTTCTCTATTTGTAATGCCTTGTTTAATAGCTTCTATATTTTGTTTGGCAAGTTCTTCATTGGCAAGAACCAGTTCAGCTGCGCGTTTTTCTTTTACTTTTGTTTGAAATACAAGTTCTTCGTTAGCAATAACCAACTCAGCTGCACGTTTTTCTTTCTCTATATTTTGGAATGCAAGTTCTTCATTGGCAATAATCAATTCAGCAGCGCGTTTTTCTTTTACTTCATTTTGAAAAGCTAGTTCACCGTTGGCAATCACCAATTCTGCTGCCCGTTTTTCTTTCTCATTGTTTTGAAAGGCAAGCTCCTCATTGGCAATAATAAGTTCTGCAGACCGTTTTTCTTTCTCATCGTTTTGAAAGGCAAGTTCTTCATTGGCGATTACCAATTCAGCAGCCCTTTTTTCTTTTTCCTCATTTTGAAATGCCAGTTCTTCATTGGCAATGACCAATTCTGCAGCCCTTTTTTCTTTTACTTCATTTTGAAAGGCAAGTTCTTCATTGGCGATTGCCAATTCAGCAGCTCGTTTTTCTTTTTCATCGTTTTGAAAGGCCAATTCTTTGTTGGCAATAATTAATTCTTCTGCACGTTTTTCTTTTTCATCGTTTTGAAAAGCCAGTTCTTTGTTGGCAATGGCCAATTCTTCTGCACGTTTCCCTTTTTCATTGTTTTGAAACTCAAGTTCTTCATTGGCAATAACCAATTCATCAGCACGTTTTCCCCTTTCTTCATTTTGAAAGGCAAGTTCTTTGTTGACTTTTCTTAAATTTATTGCCCATTTTTGAGCAGAAACATCTCTTGCAGCAGCAAAAACACCGATAATATTACCCGCATTGTCTTTATAAACAGACGCATTGTAAGAAACATCGGTTAAGTTCCCGTTTATATGCTTTATGGTTAGCGGATAATCTATCACAAAACCTTTTTTAAAAACCTGAAGATAACCTTCCTGGGCTTTTATTGGATCGGTAAAATAATCAGAGAAGTTAGTGTTTATTAGTTTTTCTCTAATAACACCTGTTACTTTTATGGAAGCTTCATTAACGTCAGTTATTTTCCCTTCCAAGCTGATGGTTACAAATGGATCTAAACTTGCTTCTATTAAGCTTCTGGTGTATTGAGAGTTATTTATTATTGCTTGTGGTTCCATTTATATTGATACCCTTATAAAAGTTGGTAATTTTAATTTTTTCTTTAAGCGTCTTACTGGTCACTAATCTGGTTTCCAATTTCCTCGATAGGACTTCTCCTTTTATTTTTCATTTGTTTAAAATGGGAAGGTGAGAGTCCTGTAACTTTTTTAAACTGATTGGATAAATGTGCCACACTGCTGTAATTCATTTTCCAGGCGATTTCGGTAATATTTAATTCGCCATAAATAATTAATTCTTTGATGCGTTCAATTTTATGACCAATGATAAATTGCTCGATGGTAGTTCCTTGCACTTCTGAAAATAAATTTGCCAGATAGGTGTAATCGTGATTTAATTTTTCACTTAAATAGTCGGAGAAATTTACTTTGATGGTTTCTTCAGAATAATGAACCATCTCAACAATCACATTTTTTATTTTTTCAATCAACATCGCTCTTTTGTCGTCCATCAATTCAAGTCCAGAGTCTAATAGTTCCAGTTTTAACTGAGCTCGCTGCACTTCGGTAAGATCTTCCATGATATCAACTTCGCCTAAATCGACTACAATAAAATGAAGTTTAAACTTTTTTAATGCATTTGATACCGCTATTTTGCAACGGTTGCTTACCATGTATTTGATGTATAACTTCACAAGTGTAATTTTTTTGCAAGGTACATTAAACACCTTATAATAAAACATTTATTGCTAAAAATAAAATTGATCAAGATTGTGTTTTTAAATGGAAAACCACTTATTATTTTAAAGATGGGCCTTTAATATTATAATAATTTTCTTTACTGTTTAACGCATCAAAACAGGTAATTTTACCTGTTCTAAATTGTTTAAAAATTTTAAAACTCCATTTACTTTATGTTTATAAATAAGAGACGTTGGCGTTTATTATTTCGGGATTTACATTCAAATAAACGCCGTCATCTCACTAAGTCACAATCAATCTAAATTTATAAAAAATTATCAAAATTGTAAAATATGCTTTAGGGTTGATTATATATTATTTTATGCCAAGACTTTATTTTTATGGAGTCCTAAACCATCATTTAACGTATTGTTTTAAATTAAATTTTTAATTTATATGAATCTTTTGGGGTTATAAGATTCATATTCTCAATACAGGCCTTGCAATATTTTTCGTATTGTGCTGGCTAATGTTTTTTTCCTTTTTTGTTTCCGTTACCTTTTGATTTACCGTTTCCGTTACCTTTTGACTTATAGTTACCGTTTCCTGGTTTGTTCCCAATATTTTTTTGTGGGGCGCCACGATAGCCTTTGGCATATTTAACTTTATGTTGTTTATAATAAGTATAAGGTGCTTTGCCACGATAATCGGTCAATACCACTTTATAGCCATTATACAAATCATAATTTCTATATTGATTTGGAAGATATTTTCTGTGCACCCATGTGTTTCCAGAATAATAAATAAATCTGGATGTTTGAACATCATAATAAGAATCAACATCTGGAAGATAATAATATCGTACATCTGAATAACCTGATGGACCCCAAAGCGGCGGTGTGCCAATGTTTACATTTACTGAAATTTGCGCCTGCATTTCGCTTGCGAAAAATAGACCTATTCCTATTGCTATAAATTTTAATGCTTTCATCTTACTTATATTTTAAATTAATGTAATCTTTGCTTAATGTTTATTTAATAGAGATATACAAAGTTGCGAAGCATAAAACACAAATGTGTTACACAACTTTAGGCAAAAGTTGCATAATTCACACTTTTGTTGTTGAATCGTTGAATTGTTTAGTTGTGTTTTAAAAATCAAAATTCATAAGCCACAATTGGCTAATTAATTCATCGGCCAATTAGCTTAACCTTTCCAATAAAAGTTCTCCTGCTGGCGCGAGCGTCACGCTCGTGCTTTTGTTTAAATTTTAGTTGTCATAGTTGTTACGAACTGGAGCTCGCGATAGCGAGGAATCGTTTATTCTTTGAATTGTGTAATCGTTTAATCGTAAATCGTAAATCTAAAATCGTAAATCATAATAACTGCCAACATTTATAAATTGATGAAAGTTTGGATAGAAATTTAAAATCCAAAATTGCATTGACTTATAATTATTTTCTATCCTGCATAATGGCGCCAAACCAATCGCAAATTTGTATGTTTTTTGTGGTTTTGCCGTTTTGGACTTTAAAAATAAGTAAAGAATGGTCTTTGCATTCAATAGTTAATCCGCAAGGAACTGCATGTGTATATCCGCCGTTTGTTATAGTTGATTTATCATCATCGCTTGAAACTTTCTGCACAGTGTATGCAAAAGCAATATAATTTCCTGCAGGTATTTTTCTAAACTTGAAAGGTTTCTGATTTTCTTCGATATTTAAAGAATATATTTTACTGGTTTCTTTGTTTTTCAAATAAACATTCATTGCCGGAATGTATTCGGCAGGGTAACATACAGTTCCTTTAACGGTTCCGCTTGTGCTACTGCAACTTGTCAATAAAATTGCCGATAAAAATAAAAGTATAAATAGATTTTTCATAATTGTGGTTTTTATAGCAGATAAGTTATTGATTTATGTTGCAATTTACGCAATTATATGGTTCAAGTTTAGTAAACTGATGAGCAGTTCTGTTTTTAAAAGTGAATTAAAAGTATTTGGAAATTTGGGATAGAAGCAAAGAATCAATATTAAAAATATTAGCGGTCTTTACTCGAAATTTAATAAATAGTTTCCAAATCTATGGGGTCTGTTTTTATATCTTTATGAATGTCATCTTCTTTATTGTCAATATCTTCATCAATATTTTCTTTGGATTTCTTTGTGAAAACATTCAGCAATAATGATGAAAGTGAGCTTACAACTTCAGGATTTTTTACAATCAGATTTTCTACACCAATCATTAAAGCGCTGCCGAAAATCTTTTTAAACGGAACCCTAACAACTCTTTGAAATAATATTTTTGAGAGATAGCCAAAGCCCAATCCAACAGAAGTATTTATCAAGCTGTCCCTTATGGTTTGTGTTTCAACAGATTCTTTAAATAAGTTTTTAATTATGTTTATTGGCTTAACACTCTCATAAGTCAGGAAAGATATTTCTTTCAGTAACTGTTCTTCTTCAGCCTTCCTAAACTCCAATAGTTTTATGGCGTCTTCAAGTTCCGATAAGGATTGTATTTTTTCCATAATCTATTGCTGTTTAAGTATTTGCTTAACAATTGAATCTCCAATTGGTTTTTTAATCCAGTTATGTAAAAAGAAATAAAAGATAATTCCTATCACAAGATAAAATGCTGCAACAATTAGGAATCCGGTATATAAATTATTAAATAATTCATTTAGGTAAAAGGCAATTCCAATACTCAAAATAAGCATAAAGAAAAAAAACACCAACACAACAATAAGCCTTGAAATTAATGAAGGAACAATAATGGAGGTTGTTTTTAATAATTTGAACTTTATAAGTTCATAGTTAGTTTTGCTGTATTCTTCAATTTTCTCAAATAATAATTCAATTAAACTTTTAGAAGTACTCATTTTTTTGTTTTTTGAAATTTGAATTGAAAAATTATTTGACAATTAGGCGAAAAATTATTTAAAATTCCCGCTAATTGTCAAATTTTTATTCTTTTTCATTTATTGAGTTTGTGGCGTATGGATTATGCCTCAACTTCCTCTCCATGTTTAGTTTTTTTTGCTATTTTTTCGGCTTCATGTTTTGCTTTTTCAGTCAACTCATCGGCTTTACGTTTTGCTTTTTCGGTCATGTTGATAGCTTTTTCTTTTAGATCTTCATATTTTTCGGTGATGTTTTCTATAAAATCATCATATTTACCCTCTAAATCATCAGCAAATTTTTCTCCTTTTTTAGCGATTTTTTTGCGAGTGGTGGAACCTTTATCTGGTGCAAACAAAATTCCAAAAGTAGCTCCAACAGCCATTCCAGCCAATACGCCTAATAATATTTTTCCGGTTTTCATAATGTTGTCTTTTAATAATTGAACAATAAGTTTTAATTTTATGATTATAGACTTTATTTGTGGGGGAAATAAAGTCTAAAATAAATTACAAGAATCTCCTTTTACAAAATTTCTATCTTTTTTGGTTTTTGTTTTTTAGCTTCCTCTTTTTTGGCAAGACTAAATTTTAAGATGCCGTTTTCATATTTGGCTTTTATTTTTTCATCAATTACCGTGTCAGGAAGTTGTAAAGATTTTTCGAAAGAATTGAAATTAAATTCTTTTCGAGTGTAGTTTTCTTCTTTTTCTTCTTTTCTTTCTTCTTTTTTTGCCTTAATATTTAAGCATCCCTCAGCGATATTAACTTCAAAATCTTTTTTATCGAATCCCGGAGCGGCAAGCTCAATTTCGAATTCGTCCTTTTTTTCTTTGATGTTTAAAGCTGGTTCGTTCATTTTTTTGAACCATAATTTATCATTCAATAAATTGCCAGGTTCAAAATCCAACAAATCTGATGTAAACAGATTTTCCCATGGTCTTTGTCTAAATTTTACGAGTGTCATGACATTTATTATTTAAGTTAAACATAATTTCTAATTCAAATTTACCATCAAATAGGTTCTTATAAAATGATTTCCCTCAATTCACAAATAAATAGCAATCTCTAATAAAAACAGGTAAAATACTGTAACATAGATTTTTAGATAAATATATTAGATTTTGTGGTGATTGTTTACCTTAAAAAATAATGATAAAAATCAATTCTTCTGTTTAAAAGAGATAAAATATTTTAAGTAACTCTTAAGAATGGGTTATCAATGGTTTAACTTTATAGATTAATTTTGTGTTATGAGAATTTTAATAGTAGAAGACGAACCTGGAATTTCCAATTTCTTGAAACAAGGCTTGCAAGAAGAATCTTTTTCTGTTGATATTGCAGAGAACGGCAACAAAGGTCTTCAAATGGCACTTTCTGGAGATTATGATTTGTTGCTGTTGGATTGGATGATCCCAGGCATTAGCGGAATTGAAGTTTGTCGCTACTTCAGAAAAGAATTTAAAGAAACTCCCATAATTTTTTTGACGGCCAAAGACACGGTTGATGAAACTATTTTCGGATTGCAGGCAGGTGCCAACGATTATATTAAAAAACCCTTTCATTTTGAAGAACTTTTGGAACGAATCAAAGTTCAATTAAGACCAAAATCTGGCGAACATTCTGTTTTTATTTTAGGGAATATTACTTTAAATACCGCCAATCATCAGGTTTTAAAAAATGGAGAAGAAATTAGTTTGACACAAAAAGAGTTTTCGCTTTTGGAATTTTTGATGCGAAATAAAGGAACTGTTTGTCGTAGAACCCGAATTATTGAAAGTGTTTGGGACATCCATTTTGAATATAATACGGGTGTTATTGATGTGTACATCAATGCATTAAGAAAAAAGCTAAGGTTGCGGGATGATGAACATTATATTCAAACCGTGAGGGGAATTGGTTATATGGCAAAAGAACTTTAACAAGAGTCACATAAATTAAATAGATGATTTTAAGTTTCAGAAATAGAATTGCACTGCATTATATGATTGCCACAGCCCTCATTGTTGCTGTTATTTTTAGTGTGGTCTTTTTTGTAGTTCAGGAAACGGTTTATCAAAATTTGGATAGTGGTCTTACTTATGAAGCCGAAAAGCACACAGGTGAAATTAAAATTGTTGGTGACAGCATTTATTTTATAAACAAGGAAGAATGGGCTGAAATAGAGCATCGTGAAATTCAGGTAAATCCAGTTTTTATTCAAATTTTTGATAAAAGTGGAAATTTGATGGACAAATCTCCCAACCTTAAAAGCAATCAGCTCTCATTTAGTGAACAAGAATATTTTGGTGGACGTTTCAATAAAAAATTGGACAATCGTCCTATTCGTCAAATTCAAATTCCCATTGAGCAAAACGGAAAAATAATAGGCTATGTGGTTGCTGCAATGTCTTTGGAATCATCAAACATGGTGTTTTTGAAATTAAGGAAGGTGCTTTTTGTTTCCTATTTGATACTTTTAGTGGGTTTGTATTATGTTTCAAGATTTTTGGCTGGAAGAAGTATTATTCCAATTAAAAATATTATTGAAACAACCAACAGAATAACAAAAAACAATTTGAATGAAAGGGTAGAATTACCGGCTCATAAAGATGAGTTATTCCACTTGTCTGCCAGCATCAATGAATTGTTGCAACGTATAGAAAATGCTATTGAAAAAGAGCGCCAATTCACTTCAGACGCTTCGCATGAATTGCGAACCCCACTGTCATCCTTGCGAGGAACTTTGGAGGTTTTAATAAGAAAACCGAGAGAACAATTGGAGTACCAAGAAAAAATAATATACAGTCTGTCTGAAATAGATAGGATGACCACGATTATTGAGCAATTGTTGCTGCTGGCAAGATTGGATTCAAATGCTAACTCAAATAATCTAGTGTCAAAAACAACAATTTACCAACCATTGCCAATCCTTATTGATGAAATTTTATCGCGTTATAGAAATGAAATTTCCGCCAAGAATTTAACCTTGGATTTGGATATGGAAACAACAAATGAATCTTTGGTACAACAATATTATGCCAATCTAATTTTGGACAATATGATTGGTAATGCCATAAAATATGCGAAGGAAAATTCCAGCCTACAGATTCTTGTTTCTGATACTGAAAGCGGGATTGAATGCAAAATTACAGATGAAGGCATTGGAATTAAAAAAGAAGATATTGAGAAACTTTTCAATCCGTTTTTTAGGTCGGATGCCCTAAATCATAAAGAAATTTTTGGAAATGGACTCGGACTTTCAATTGCCAAAAAAGCTGCTGATGCCATCAATGCAAAACTATTTGTAGAAAGTGAATTGGGTGTTGGTACCAAAATTACAATCGTTTTTTAAGCGGATTTTAAGAAAGTGGAAAGAATTCTCTTAGTTTAGGAATTTATTTTTGCTTAATATTTTAAATAAATCTTTTAAAAAATATGGGAAAGAATTACTCTTTATTCTATAGTATTTATAAAATTTTTTATAATGAAGTTTGCTGCGAATCCGATCTTAGCTTATAAATTTCTATTTTTGATTTCAATAACTTAATTTCAGAATAAGCCATGAAACTTGAAAAAGCCATACAAACAGAAATTGATACCGCCTTTCTTTATCACGAAATGGTGAAACTTTCCGTAGATGAAGAACTGAAATTTTTTTACGGAGAAATGGCAGCCATTGAAAACAGGCATGTCGAAAATTTCTTCGCAAAAATTATTGCTAATAATCCGAAATATAAACTTAAAGGGCCATCACTTAGGGCAAGAATTATCGCCAATTTGGGTAATCGTTTTGGCACGAATATTATTTTAAGCATACTTACCAATACCGAAAAAAGTTTGAGTTTGGCTGCTTTACAAAAGAAACAAAAAAATAATGAGCCAATTATAGGAAGTGAAGCAAGGCATTTTAATATCCTTAAATCTATGGAATCCTTTACGGGTGGTGGAATAGGCAAAATTGAGGGTAGGCATAGAACTGTTGGTGGTAATGCCTTAAGAGCTGCGGTTTTAGGCGCTAATGATGGTTTGGTTTCAAACTTAAGTTTGGTTATGGGTGTTGCTGGGGTGACCATGGAAGGCAATGGCGTTTTAATTGCCGGACTTGCAGGTTTGCTTGCTGGCGCTATTTCTATGGCATTGGGAGAATGGATTTCTGTAAGAAGTTCTCAAGAGTTGTATGAACGCCAAATAGAACTTGAATTTGAGGAAATAGAAAACAATCCTGAAGAAGAAAAACAAGAGCTGATTCTTTTGTATCGTGCCAAAGGTTTTAGTGAACAAGAAGCTACAAATGCTGTTACCCAAATTTGGGATGATCCAGAAAAGGCAAAGCAGGTGCTCATTACAGAAGAGTTGGGTATTAATCCCGAGGAATTGGGTGGTTCAGCATGGGAAGCCGCTTTTGCCTCATTTTTTCTATTTATAATAGGCGCCATCATTCCTGTTTTTCCTTTCTTTTTTGCAAAAGGTTTCAGTGCCATTGTGTTTAGTGCCATTGCAAGTACCATTGGTTTGTTTGGTATTGGAGCAGCCATAACCTTGATTACGGGAAAATCATTTGTAAAATCGGGACTGCGACAAGTGTTGTTTGGTTTGGCGGCAGCAGCCATTACATTTGGCATAGGACATTTAATTGGTGTTTCAATTGCTGGCTAAGGTTCCCTTGCCCCCGAATGGGCCAGCTGGAGCATTAGGCTTTGAAAAGTTAAAAGCTCAAAGCTCAAATTTAATGAATCAAATTGCCCTATAGAGAAGCCTGTTCCGCTTTTTCAGCGGGAGGGATAGGGGTGTGTAAAAAACATCTAACATCTAACAATTATAAAAAAAGTATTTTTATGAACGAAGCTCATTTTCATTTAGTGGTCAATCATTTGCCGATTGTGGGATTATTGATTGGATTTTTGGTATTGGTCACAGGTTTTTTATTGAAAAAACCAGAAGTAAAAGTTACAGCACTTGGTATTTTTGTTTTTAGTGCTTTGGCTTCAATTGCAGCTTTTTATTCAGGGGAAGGTGCTGAAGAAATTGTGGAAAGAGTTTCTGGGATAAGTGAGACCTTAATCAATAAGCATGAGGAATCTGCTGAAATATTTTTTATCTTTATTTTAATTTTAGGTGCAATTTCACTTATTACCATGTTTTTGGAAATCAAAAAATTGAAATTTTCCAAATTCGGATTTGCTTTGGTGATTATACTTTCATTGGTTGCTGGCGTCTTGGCCATAAATGTTGGTACAACTGGCGGCGAAATTCGGCACACAGAAATAAAAAATGGTGCTAATTTGATTCAAATCCATTCGGATGACAAACATCATGATGATTAGCGAAGTGTTTTATTTTGTTAAATCGCAATTTTAATTTCACTTTAAGTTTATCTGATTAACCTATAACCTGCGATAAATGCAACAGTTTATAGCTGTTAAGTTGGTTGAAGCTTCTAATTAATTCAAACTGCACTAGCGATTACTTCACCCTTTATTAATTTTGAATTGGAGTTCAGTGAACCTTGTTTGTAGTGGCATACTTTTTTGAAGAGAAACGGAAAAAAAGATATAACAGAAAGCGCGGCGCGATAGGGAACGCCCAATTTTTTATGCTGCTTTTAAAAATTGTATCCTTAGATTTTTGCATTTTTAACAAAACTTTCTCAATTATTTTTGATGGATCGCCTACAATTGTAATCGATTCAAGAATAGTGATTTAACACAGTGGTTTTTTTATGTTTTAATTTATAACCAAGTGATAAACAAGGATTTAGACTAGTGTTTTCTAGAGTTTTTACAAATTATTTTTAATTGTTATATTTGGATATTATTAATCAAGTAAAAAATTAAGATTATGGGAATATTTATTGTTTTAGGAATTATTGCAGTGTTGGCCATTTGGCTGGTGGCTATTTACAATGGTTTGGTTGGATTTAGAAACAATCGGGAAAATGCTTTTGCCGATATTGACGTGCAATTAAAACAACGTCACGATTTAATTCCGCAACTTTTGGGAGCGGTGAAAGGGTATATGGAACACGAAAGAGGTACGTTGGAAGCCATTACCAATGCAAGATCCAGAGCAATGAATGCTGGAACCATCAACGAAAAAATTGCTGCTGAACAAGATTTGGGCGCTGCATTGAAAGGATTGAACATTCAGGTTGAAGCGTATCCAGATTTAAAAGCAAGTCAGAATTTCATGCAATTGCAAACTGAAATTTCGGACATAGAAAATAAATTGGCAGCCGTAAGACGGTATTTTAATGCTGCAACCAAAGAACTTAATATAGCGGTTCAAAAATTTCCAAATAACATTTTTGCAGGAATGTTTGGTTTTAAAACCGAACCAATGTTCGACTTGGGCGTTGCGGGAAGAGAACAAATGGACGTTGCCCCAGAGATTAAGTTTTAAGCAGTGGCATTTGTTGGAATTCAAACTCAAATAAAAAGAAACAACAGAAAATCTGTGCTTCTATTAATTGCATTTCCTTTATTGGTTTTGGCAGCGGTATATGCTGTGGTGTATTTTACCACACGCGATGCCTACGGAAATCCGAGTCCAGAACTGGCAACCGACATGTTTATACAGGCAGTACCGTTTGTGACCACTATTGTTTTGGTATGGTTTCTTATCGCCTATTTTGCCCACGGAAAAATGATTGCCTTAGCAACTGGCTCAAAACCGCTGGAGCGTAAAGAAAATATGCGGGTTTACAACTTGGTGGAAAATCTTTGTATGAGCGTGGGCATGAAAATGCCTGCCGTAAATATTATTGAAAGTGATGCTTTAAATGCTTTTGCAAGCGGTTTGCAAGAAAAAAACTACACGGTAACTCTTACACGAGGCATTATTGATAAACTTGACGACAATGAGCTGGAAGGTGTAATTGCACACGAGTTGACGCATATTCGTAACAAAGATGTGCGGTTATTGGTGGTTACCATTGTTTTTGTGGGTATTTTTTCTTTTGTGGTTCAAATTGCGTTTCGCAGTTTTTTATACGGCGGAATGGGCAGAAGAAGAGACAATAAAGATTCAGGAAAATTAATGATTGTGGTTTTAGTGGTTTCTTTAATAGCCTACTTAATTTCGATGTTGTTTAAGTTTTCATTGAGTCGATCTAGAGAATATATGGCCGATAGTGGTGCCGCTGAAATGACCCGAAAACCTTGGGCGCTGGCTTCTGCTTTGAAAAAAATCTCAGGAAATCATCATATTGCAGATGTGAAAACGGAAGAAGTACAGCAAATGTTTATTGAAAACACACCACAAGATACTTCAGCAAATTTATTTGGTGGTTTAAATGGCTTATTTTCAACACATCCGCCCATTGAAAAACGCATTCAGTTTCTGGAGCAGTTTTAGGCTAACAGTTTTTTTAATTTTTATTTTAAAAAAGCATTATAATTAGAATTTTTTATTAAATTTGACCTGTTGAGTTTCATAGCCTCAACATCTTTTTCATAGCAATTTTCCACCTCTTTCCTTAAGGGGTGGTTTTTTTTGTTCAAATAATTAATAATTTATTTAAATAAGAATACTTGTAGCTTGGCTTTTTCCTCATATTTTCTCAAATCAACAGCACTAAATTCGGGTAATTTGAAAACTATATTGACCTATTTTTTTGGGAGGAATTCTTTGTTTTAAGTCAAGATTGCCTGATTTTTAGGTATTTTAGAAAGCTTTAAAAAATATGGAAACATAATAAATCCCGGTCAGTATAAATACCACACCGGCAATAATGCGCATCACTTTTTCAATTTTGGCTATTTTATTATAAAATAAGCCAACACTTCCTGCAGCAAAAGCCAACAAATAAGTAAATAGCACTACTGGCAATCCGGTTCCAAAAGCAAAAACTATGGGTAAATACAATCCGTCAATGCTAGAAATGGTCATTGGAATGAGCATGCCAAAATATAAAGCGCCACTATACGGACAAAATGCCAAAGCAAAAACAGCGCCTATTAAAAATGCACCCAACAAGCCTTTATGCTGAAATTTTTCCGATAGTTTTTCTGTAAAATTGGATTTTCCGAAGAAATTCAAGCGAATCACACTCAGCATCATCAATCCGATCACAATAAGCAAGGGACCTAAATATTTCTCCCCATTCTGGTTAAAAAATCGTGCAAGATGGAATTTGCTGGCGCCAAAAAATAAAATTAATCCTATGGTGGTATAAGTAAATGCCCTGCCAAGGGAATATAAAATACCACTCAAAAAAACCTTCTTTTTGCTTGCAATATTTTTGGAAATAAATGCTGTCGCCGTAATGTTTGTGGCAAGGGGACAAGGACTAATGGCGGTCATGAGTCCAAGTACAAATGCCGACAATATGGGAATATTGTTATGTTCTAACAGCGATTGCAAAAAATCCATCTATAAACTTTTAAGCTGGATGGCTATGTTTTGCTTTAATTCGTCCGAAAATGTTTTTTGGTCATTGCCTTTCATAAAAGCAAAATTGGTTAAATCCACCTGTTTTTCTTTACCGTCTTTTATCACGTTTAAAAACAAAGATGTTCCCGTGGCTTCAAATTTTTCAGCCAATTTTTCATTCTCTTTTATGTCCACATTTACAATTTTAAAAACAATTTTCCCATTTTTCAATTCATCGGCAAAATACGTATCCAAGGTATATTTTGTGTTTGCCTCAATGGCTTTACAAGTCATACACCTGTTTGTAGAGTGAAAATCGATTACCTCAATACTGTTTCCTTTTGCCTGATTGGCAGCTGTTTTATTTTGTGCTTTTCCTGTGCAGGAAAATAAAAATAAGCTAATAATTAGGGCTGATAAAATACCAAACTGTTTCATTTTCAAAGATTTAAATTTCTATTAAAATATTTTTAGCAATTAATTAATTGCGATTTAGCAACACTTGCTACCGGAACAGCAATCTCCTGATGGCTCAGTATCATTTATTGACAAATTATCCACTAAAAGGGCGGTAATTTCAGCTTTTGAGGGCACTCTTCCCCTAATTTTAAGTTCGCCGTTTACCACCAAAGCAGGCGTTGACATCACGTTGTATTTCATAATTTCCATAATATCCTCCACTTTTTCAATCGTGGCGTCAATATTATTTTCCGCAACAACTTCTTGTACCGCAGCGGTAGTTTGTTTGCATTTTGGACAACCGGTTCCCAGAATTTTTATGTTTATGCTCATTTTTTAGGTTTTAATATATTGTTGTAATTAAGTAATTTATCTGTTAAAATATAATATGTTGGGCGTTCCCCCGCCGAAAAGGCGAGGTCGGGCTTTCCGCTCCAATCCGTCTTTGCGAGCAGCGCTTTGCAATCTGTTGAATATATTTTTACAAACTCGCAAGCCGGGATTTCCGCTTCACTCCCTAACGCGGAATGAATTACCAATCAAATGGCGAATTTACCACACGAAATTTGCAGTTAAAAATCATTATAATGGCGTTTGTTTTTTAATATCATCTTAATTTTTATTATATAACATCCATTTTATATGAATATTTTAAAATTTATTTCAGCTAAAAACATCATTCAAAGAAATTTTGAAACAATCCTTTTGCCGTTTTCCAATTTTCTTTGTTGATGCAGTATTTTATTTTGGGCGGATTTACTTCACCCTGAATCAATCCTGCATTTTTTAATTCCTTTAAATGTTGGGAAATGGTCGATTGTGCCAAAGGAAATATATCAACCAAATCGCCCGTAAAACAGCACGATTGCTTTTCCAAATGCTTTAAAATGGCAATCCGTGTTGGATGCCCCAAAGCTTTGGCAAATCGTGCCAATTGCTCGGCATTGTCTATAATTACAATATTTTCTGTGGATTTATTCATTTCCAATCGTAAAAGTACGATTGGAACTAAAGATTAATGATGATAGATGTCATTTTTATCAAATTTTTTCCAAATAATAATAACATGAAGTTAATAATTTTAATTAGCTATTACTTGAATCTTAACTTTTAAAATTTAATATCTAATATTTAATATCATTGTTGTCCGATAAAAATTCCTAAAAAATGATTCATCTCAAAACAAATGGGACTTACGAAACAGGTCGCCCCGATGTGGCTTGATTTACATAAAAATCTATTTTTTTAAAAATAGGTCGTCCCTCTGGGACTTAAACAGCTCTGTAGGAGCTAAATGTTTGTATAATAATGAAAAATTTCGATTATATAAGCCCCATTGGGGCGGTCTGTTTGTTTTGAAAAATTTAACCGGACAACAATGATTTCATATTATTTAGTTGAAATATTTTTTCCTCAACCAAAAAGAAACCCTCACCAATAAAATTAAGGCAGGCACTTCAACCAAAGGTCCAACAACCCCCGCAAATGCCTGTCCAGAGTTCAACCCAAACACCGCAATTGCTACCGCAATGGCCAACTCAAAATTGTTTCCTGCAGCCGTAAAAGCAACAGCCGCCGTTTTATCGTAAGTGGCGCCCATCGCTTTGGTGACAAAGAAACCAATTAGGAACATGATGGTAAAATAAATAAGCAACGGAACGGCAATAATTAACACGTCCATAGGTATTTCTACAATCAATTCTCCTTTTAGGGAAAACATCACCACAATGGTAAACAGCAACGCAATAAGCGTAAGCGGAGAAATGGTTTTAATAAATTTTTTATTGTACCAATCTTCTCCTTTAAATTTCACCAAGATCAACCTGCTTAAAATCCCCAAAACAAACGGAATTCCCAAATAAATTGCTACACTTTCGGCAATAGTTGCAATGGAAATATCAACAATGGCGCCTTCAAAACCAAAATAGGGCGGAAGCACGGTGATAAAAAGCCAGGCATAAAAACTATAGGCAAATACTTGGAAAATACTGTTTAAAGCCACTAAGCCTGCACCGTATTCACTGCTTCCTTCTGCCAAATCGTTCCAAACCAATACCATCGCAATACAACGTGCCAAGCCAATTAAAATTAAGCCCACCATATATTCCGGGTAATCCTGCAAAAAGGTAATGGCCAGCCCAAACATCAATACCGGACCAATAATCCAGTTTAAGATTAAGGAAATGGACAGAATTTTCACATTTTTAAATACTTTTGGCAACAAGGCATAATTTACTTTTGCCAGCGGCGGATACATCATTACAATTAATCCAATGGCGATGGGAATGTTTGTGGTTCCGCTGCTAAAAGAATTGATTAAAGTTGGAAATGACGGAACAAAATAGCCAATTGCCACACCAATGGCCATGGCAGTAAATATCCATAAGGTTAGGTAACTATCTAGGAAGCTTAGTTTTTTCATAATTATTGTTGAATCATGTAATTGTTGAATCGTGTAATCGTTTATTCAATGAATTCTTTAATCAAATAATCGTATAATCATACTATTTAATTTCTTTTCTCTATTCTTTAATTTTTGAGAAAACATACAACATTTCAGTAGCAATTTGGTTGCTGCGTTCTTTGTATTTTTCAGCCTGTTGCGGCGTATTGTCGAAAGCTTTTGGATCGTAATATTTTACCAGAATACGTTTTTCTGCTCCTGCTATAAACGGACAATTGGCATCGGCATCAGAACAAGTCATAATAGCCGCAAAATCACTTTTCGGATTGAAAGGATGATCGAACGTTTTTGAAAATCCAATAACAGGCTGTTCATTTTCGGCGTATTTAATGGCATAAACCAGATTTTCACCTTCCGATAAAACTTCAATTTTAAAACCTGCTTGTTTCAATGTTTTTGCCGCCATAGGAAATAACGCCGTGGCTTCTGTACCGCCCGAATAGCAATAAACATTTTTTAAATGGTAAAAATGCGCTGCTGCCTGTGCCCAAACTTGGGATAAATGACTTCTTCGTGAATTGTGCGTACAAATAAAATTAAGGTTCACATTTTTATTCTCAGTCACTTTTGTCTGAATATAATCAATCAATGGCTGTAAAATATACTTACGCTCATTGGAAATTGTGCCTGAATCTAATGAAGCAATGGTGTTTTCTATTTGTTTATAAAGCATTTTTTACTGTTTTATCAATTAGCAACAACCATTTTCGGGTTTGCAACAATCGGGTTTGCGCGCAAAAACTGTGATACTAAAGATACCGGTATTGGAATTTTTAAATGAAGCAAGTTCATCATCATTTAAATAGTTTTTTAAAACATCATCGGGAAGCAAAATAGGTTTCTTTTTTTGAATTTTTAGATCAATAAAACCACTTTCAGCGATTAAATTTATATAGGTTGCTTCCTGAATGGCACCAGAAACACATCCTGCGTACATTTCTGCTTCTTCGGCAAGTGCGAGAGGCAAATCTCCAACCAAAACCACATCTGAAATGCTAAAATGTCCGCCTGGTTTTAGCACCCTTAGTATTTCTTGGAATACAGCTTTTTTATTGGGAACCAAATTAAGGACACAATTACTCACAACAACATCAACAATATTGGCAGTGATAGGCAATTTTTCTATATCGCCCAACCTAAATTCCACATTGTTAAATCTTCTTTTTTCAGCATTTTCACGAGCTTTCTCTATCATAATTGGGGTAAAATCAACACCAATCACTTTACCATTTTCACCCGTTTGCGCTCGGGCAACAAAGCAATCGTTACCAGCGCCGCTTCCTAAATCAAGTACGGTATCTCCTTCATTAATTAATGCATAAGCTGTTGGAAGTCCGCAGCCCAAACCTAAATCAGCATCTGGATTGTATCCTTCTAAAGATTCATAACTATCGCTCATAATATTGTACACTTCTGTTGAGCATCCGCCTGAACCGCAGCATAAAGCCATATTTTCATTTTGATCTTGTAAGGCAATTTCACTGTATTTTTGCTTTACCAATTCTTTTAATTCTTTGTCCGTTTTCATTTGTAGGTATTTTTTTATTAAATTTTTTTTAATTTAACGCTGTTAACAACATTGGCTTTTTGGCTTACTGTCCTGATCTAAAAATGTCGTCAAAAGTTGTTTTGTGCTTGTCCAAACTTCCTCATTAATACAATAGCAAACACTTGTACCTTCCACATTTCCTTTAATTAATCCCAAATTTTTAAGCTCTTTTAAATGTTGCGAAATGGTGGGTTGCGCCAATCCGATTTCACTTACCAAATCACCGCAAATACACGCATTTATTTTAAAAAGATGTTGTAAAATGGCTACTCTGGCAGGGTGTGCAAAGGATTTAGCAATGTTTGCTATTTGATTTTGTTCTTCAGAAAATTTCTCTGATTTTGTAATTCCCATAATATTTAATTAATTAATCGCAATATTACGATAAATAAATAAAATTGCAAATATTTATTGAAAATTTAACAGAAAAGTTTGAAGCTTAATTTAAATGAGCCTCGGCTAAAAATAATGTTAAGTTTCTGGAGTGGTTTTATGTATTGATTGGTAAATCTGGAAACTAAAAAGTATTCGTTGCCCTTTTTGAGGATTATATATAATGGGATTTATGCTATATGACAGTAAAATAATGAACTTTTTATTTTTATTACTTGACTAAATAGATGTTATGAGGTTTTTTAAAGTTTAATCAATGATTTCAATGCTGGAGCCCTCTAAATCTTTGCATACTAATAATTGACATGAAAGCCGTATGGTAGCTTCCTGATAACCCATTTTGGAAAGTGTTGTGGGCTCGTTTCGATCTTTGATTGCCGAATTTCCAGTAATTCAGCTCGTTTTTACAATGTAAGTGGCACATTATTCCGCTGTGCCGCATTCACCAAATTGTTTCGGTAAAGATCGTCTTTAAGCAGTACTATTAAATTTCGAGATTCACCAATATAGGTTCCAATAATTGGTTTTGTCTTATTTTCTTCTACAGTAAATAGTATATGATTATCCTCTATTCCCAAAAAACATCTGTTAGATTGTCTGTAAATTTTTCTTCAGAATGAATTTGCTCTAGAAATAATAATTGGTCTGGTGTTGCCTTATCCTGAATTTTAATAAATAAAATGTGTTCTTCAAATCTTATATGTCTTTCTAGTTCTTCTTCAATAAGACTTAATGCTTTTAGGAGATTTGTCTCAGTTTCAAACAATCGTTTTATTCTTCGATGTTCCGAATTGGCTTTTTTAATCAATTCATGGTCATTGCCTAGTATTGGAAAAAGATATTTTTCTTCTGCCTCAAAATGTGGAATCAATTGGGTGAAATAAAACCAATCGGCATAAGTTTTTATTCTGCTTAATTCGATATTATTTTTAATTCCGGCACGAATTTTCCAGCAAAGCAATAGTCCATGTTGGTGTTCACGACCTAATGATTTTAAGACATCATGTTTTTTTATAGATTTGTTTGTATTCATAGTTGTATTTCTTAAATCCCTCAAAACCAAATGAAATTTTCTAGATAAAGTACGCTTCTTCCAATAAGCATAGCTGTAATAATAGTTAAAACTGACTATACAAATTATTGCTCCCTAATTTTGGTAAAAAATAATGAAATTACCAGCTTTTCTTTGAGGTTATTTAGCATTAATTATAAATTCCGGTTTAATGAATAAGGTATATTTCTATTCTTTTAGGTTGACGTATTTGTAATCATAGAAGGCTAGGGGTCAAATCCATTTAAAGTAAAAATTTGTCATTACTTCTCCAGTTTGTGCTGCTTGTTTCCGAAAATGAAGGAATCTCATTTACCTATTATGGCCTGATGAAATTCCTAGCATTTCGGATGAGTAAAAGGAGTCTCTATACTTAAGTTTAATAATATTGGGCTAGGGCTATGAAAATCTTGATTCCCGTTTTCCATCAAAATCAACTTTTAAAAAATTATTTAGTTTCCCTTCTTTCCAACGCAATATGCAATGTGATAGCTTATTTTCTATGACTAATATATAGTATAAGACGGTTATAGCGAAGGAAAAAGGAACGTTATAAACATTTGATTATAAACGCAATAATCTTTTTTTTATGTTCTTTCGTCTGTTTATTAGTACAATTCTTTTTCCATTTCAATTGCTTTTGGAAATAAGATGTTATTTTCTAAATGAACGTGCAAATGTAAATCGTCTTCAAATTCTTTTAATAAAGCCAAGGTAACTCGGTAAGTATTGCAGGCATCTTCTGGGGGAGTATAGTCGTTGCTTAATTCTGAAATTCTTACAAAACGTTCCCCTTCTGCTTCGTGGTCATCCATCATCAATTCTATCGGATTTTGAACTGTTCCGAAACCTGGTTTGTTTAAGGGTTGGTTG
Source organism: Lutibacter sp. (assembly GCA_027449025.1). Taxonomy (GTDB): domain Bacteria; phylum Bacteroidota; class Bacteroidia; order Flavobacteriales; family Flavobacteriaceae; genus Lutibacter. The sequence goes on from DAIDMK010000009.1 coordinate 71,188, forward strand.
CTGTTTTTTGACGCAACCATTTTTTTAATAAAAGGGAAAATTATCAATTCTTCTTTCTTCATGTGTGCGGCAAAGGCACCTGCGCATTCTATAAATTCTTCATTAATCGTAAATAATTCTGGATGGTGTTCGCCGTGAACTTTACAAAGTTTAGCTAAGTAAGGTTTGATTTCCATGGTTTTTTCTTCCACATACCGATGGTGTTTTTTCTCGATATATTCTGCCAATAAATCCAATGGCCAAGATTGAAAATCTATGGCAGCATTATTGGTTTGGGTAGCGGCATCCAAATCGCTTAATATTTTTGAAGGATCTATTTTACTTTTTTCACAGGCTTCAAAAATAGTTCTGTTTCCATTGCAACAAAAGTCTATTTTATATTTTTTAAAAACGGATGCCACTCTGTAATCTTGTGCGACCAATTCTCCAATGTTTTGATTTTCTTTAATTCCCATGTTATACTTTTTTAGTGATTTTATTTTTATTATATTTTAGCTTGAATTTAGTACTGGATAAAAATACCCACTATTAATTCAAATTTTTTTTATCTTTTTAGAAATGTTAATCCGTCTTTAAGCCCCATTGTTAGGGAAATAATTGTTGTTGTTTCGAGCATAATTTTAAGATCATCTCTAATAATTTTAAATTGATTGTGAACAGGACAAGGCATTTGTTCATTGCATTTTTCTAAACCGAGTCCGCAACCTTTATAAATATCGTCACCATCAATGGTGTAAACGATGGTACTTAATTTTATTTCATCAGTCATTTGTTTGTCCATTGAAAACCCTCCTGTTGGCCCTTTATTAGAGTTGATGATATTATTTTTTGCGAGTTTCTGCAATATTTTTGAGGTGTATGCCTCTGGTGAATCTATTGCTGCTGCCACTTCTTTTAAGCTTACTTTTTCTTCTAATAATGATTTTTTAGCAATATAGATAGTTGTTCTTATTCCGTATTCACATGCTTTTGAAAACATTTACTTTTTATTGCAAAGATACACAAATTTCAATAATAATGGATAGATATATCCAATATATTTAGTTAATTTATAAGGGACTCTGCAATTTTTATTTTAAGGATTGGGCTTTGCATGCAACTTCCACTTACGGCTATTTGAATAATACAATGCCAATACAATACCAAACAATATGAGCTGAGAAAAAATCGTTTCAATAGTTGGGTATATACCCAGCCAATCTATATTTACAACAATTGGAGAATTGGTCATGGAAATCCAACCTGACTCCTGAATGGAATGGATTCCTTTGCCCAGAAGGATAACTGCCAATAACGAAATTCCCCAAGAGGAATAAAGGAATAATTGACGTACAGGTATTTTTTTTGAGTATCGTAAAAAAAGGAATCCCAATAATGCGATGAGTCCAAATGCCGCAAGAACCCCAAGTCCTATAGCCGATTTGTTTGTAGGTGTTGTTTCGAGATTTATTGCCTGCAAAAACAGGATTGATTCAAATGCTTCTCTAAAAACAACCATAAATGAGAAAAAAGCCAAGCCGAACATTTTTTCTTTTTGAAGTTGCTTTCCAATTTTTTCTTCCACAAATTTTTTCCATTTTTCTGCATGGGAATTGTTATGTAACCAAAACCCCACAAAAGATAATATTATAACGGCAAATAAAGAAATAAGACCTTCCATAATTTCGCGATTTTGGCCGCTAATATTAATTAACCAACCGGATAGGAACCAACCGGCCATACCCATGGCAACTGCCGAAATCCATCCGCCATGAATCCATCTTTTAGCGTTCTTTGCACCAGAACTTCGGATAAGAGCAAGAATTAGAACAATAATTAAAAAGGCCTCTAAGCCTTCCCGTAATAAGATAGATGCGGATAATATGAAAGTTAGCCAATAGCTTAGGCTATTACTTTCCATAACTTGGTTGACTTCAACAATTAGTGCGAGGGCAGTGTTAATTTCTTTTTCTACTTCCAAATTAGTGCTGTTCTGTTCTATACTTTGTCGTACCCGAAACATTTGTTGTTCAAGCTTTGCTGAAAATGCTGGTGCGGAAGTTTTTAATTTGGATTCTATTGGTTCAACACCTTCCAAATAAGCTGCTAGTGCATACTGACGGGCAGTTTTATTTTTACCTTCTTTATAGGTTTTTAGGGCACGAATTAAATAATCGCTTGCTATTTTTAATGAATTATCGGATGAATTTTCTATTTGAGTTGAGAACTTTTGCTCAACATTTGTATTTGTCCCAACGGTGGTTGTAGTTTTATAACCTAGACTTTTTATGTATTCCTCTTTTAGAAATTTTATGTCAGCGTCTACTTTAAAAAAAGGTTCTTTGTTTTGTATAAGCTTTTGTAAGTTCAATATACGGGGTAACAAGCGTGTTTTTTCTTCGGCGGAAAAGGTTATTTTATCTGTTAAGTTGTATATTATTTTACTGAATTCTTGCATTTCTAGATATTCATTTTTATTTAGTACAAGCCCATCTTTTATTACCAAAGGATAATCCTTGGAAATATGTTCCAGTAAAAGAATTATTGTTTGTGTTTCCTTCTTATCGTTATTTTTTGCTGTGATTTTAGTGGGGTTAAAAGAGGTTAAAATGCATATAAGCAAATAAATATAGTGTAGCTTTCTGGTTATCATTTAATCGTATTTTATTTAGAATCATTCTAAACAAAGGTAATTATTTTATACCCAACTAAAAAGAAAACCTCTTAAATATTTAAAATTTAACAGAGAATTTTAAATTTGTTTAACTTGTCTAAATAAGCTGAAAGGAGTATTATTTTACTAGTGGTGTATCATGCCAAATAAACTTTGAAATGTTGCATAAAATTTGTTTATTTCCTTATCTACCTGCCAGACAAATTAACTCATTTTTCGTCATAAAAATTAACAGTAGCTAAGTTATGCCTAATTTATCTTTCTGATTTGATCTAAAAATAATTCAAATTTTTTATAGAACATTTAAAAATTTAATTGGTATAATTTCTCAATAGACGATTTTAACGGTCAAAAGATTTATGGCGTTAAAATTGAAGGTGAAGAGTAGGGGAAAGGGGTTAATATTTTATCTCTAAAAATAACCCAATTCTTCTTTTCCTCTCTCGGTAAGCTTTTCTATAGACCAGGCAGGATCCCAAACAAGGTGAATCTCGGCTTCATAGTCAGGATAGTTTGCGTTAATTACTTGTTTGGCATCTTCAGTAATCATGTCTCCCATTGGGCACCCACGCGAAGTAAGTGTTAAATTAACATCAATTTTATGTGTATCTTCATTGATAGTTACGCCATAAACCAATCCTAAATCCACGATATTAACCATTAATTCGGGATCGATGACTTCTTTTAGTAACGCCATTAATTTTTCGTTTGATGTATTCATAATGCTATTATTTATTTTTTGATTTATGAAATATAATTTTTAAAACATTGTAATTGTAGAGAGCAACCGACAAAAGCAATACCATTCCGCCACTGCTCACTAGGTAATTTGTTGAGGATGATATCCCTGTTAAAAGCAATAAAAATCCTATTGCAAAAAGCCAAAGTTGCGCAACAGCTACTTTTTCATTATAAAGATCTTTTGGCAGTGGGAGTTTTACTTTTCCAATTCGTCCCCTGTATACTTTTAGCCACATTATAAAAGGTAAGGTTTTATAGGTTTGACCCATAATTAAAGAAGAAATAAAACCGATAAAAATGGTACTTCCGTAGGCTACAGACAGGGGCAAAGTGAGGTTTTTGAGCATATCTAAATCAAATAGTAGCGATAAAATAAGGAATAATGGAATAACTAGCACCATAAAAGAGAGCGCAGATTGTTTCATGCCGATATCAAGTTGCTTCTTTACTCGTTTTTTAAAAGCCTCAAAAATAAATAACAAATAACTAAAGATACCTAATACTACCATAATTACACTAATAATTACGCCATACTTCCATAGTATAAATAACGAAACTACTCCCAAAATTAAACCAATATTTATTAAAAAGTAGGCGTAAGTTAACTTTTTTGTGTTCAGGTTATGAGAAACCATAAACATTGGCAACAACTTACTGCTAACTCCTATAATCAACTGAATAAACCAGCCAGCAATGCCCGCATGTGAGTGGAGTTTTAACAACTCTATATGTGAAATCCCTATAAAAGGAAAAGCATAATTGATGGCAAGGGTAAGTCCTGCTAAAACTGTGAACAACAACCAAATTGCCGCAGTAATAATAAAAATTCTTTCTATATTTTTTTTCTTTGATGAATATGATGTGATTAAAACATTTGCAACAAAGAAAATAACAGCAACGACAACAAAACTACCTCCAACAAATAACATGATATGAAATGAAAAATGCCAAAATGAATAGGCAATTAAAATAGCGCCTAACCCTAGTAAAATAAAAGAAAATATGGCAAATCGCTCACTATATAATCTAACTTCCATAATAACTGGAATTAGTTGATATAAAGCTCCAAAAATAACCATGGTCATCCACCCTAACGCAAGTAAGTGTGTTATGGAAAGCAATAATGGATTAAAAAAATGTTGTGTAAAAGCTGCTGGATTAAAGAAAATAAGCAGCGACACTGCTAGCCAAGTAAGACTTCCGAAAACAAAATGAGGCACAACCACTTTTGGAGAGGGTGCATTTTGGCTTGCTATCTGATTCATTTATTTATGAATTAGAAGTTTAACATTTTCATTGTCGATTTCCGTAATCCAGGTTTTAAACTTTCTTTCTTTCAATTCAGGTAATAAATATTGTGGTGTTTTTTTATGATGCACGTACAAGGCTTCATTTTCTTTTAGTTCTTCCAATTTCTGTAAAATTGTTAGCATAGGCAATGGCATTTCTAGATTACGAACATCAATCTCGTTAATTTCTTTTTTGCAATGGGCTTTTTTTTCTTCAAATTCATCGTATGAAATTTTAAATATAGCAGTATCGCTTGGTTGCATTTCTTCTGTCTTCGCCACTTTTAGGAAGTATGTAAAAACAATATCGTTTTTTGTTTCCACCATGCTCATATAGCCTTGAGAATTCACAATTTTAATGAGTGGTGTAGGTTCAAAAGTATTTATGACTTCTAATGCATAGCCTTCTTGCAGCGTTTTTAATGCTTCCATAATATTTTTAAAAGGATCTTCACCCTTAGCCAATGCAGGTCTTACGTCTAATGTGGTAAATTTTGAGGATTTAATAGCCTCTAAAATAGCAGAATTTTGCGATATCTCATTTTTTTCTTCTTCAAACATTGGGCTAGTTTCAATTTCAAAGCCGATGTCTGCTAGTTTTTTTAAGATAACAGTTACATCACATTTTCCTATTCGGGCTACGTCTTCAACGGTTACTCTTGGAGCTAAAATTTTACGTAGCAATGGATTTTTTAATTTATTAGAATGTGATCCAATGGAAGCGATGACCTCATTGGTATCTTTGTTTACTTTAATGAGTGTCGAGATTTTTGTTAGTTTGTTAATTTTCATCTGTTTACATTTTATTTTTTCTTGGTAACAGCTGCTGTTCGCCATTAATCATTTCTTTGTATATCAAAATTTGTGATGCTCGGTTCATTTTTTTAAAATTTTGATGTAAATTTTTGAGATATAACTTCTTTTATTAAAATGCTGTTTCATAAACTGTCAATTCATTTGTTTTAAAATCCCCCTCTTGATAAAGCGATACCTATAAAAGCTATGGCTAAGGCCAATAACAAATTTAGCATTCCAGTCCATCGGGCCATTAGTTTATATTTATCATTGCTTGTCTGTTGCATTTCATCTATCGATTTTATGCCATAATAAAAATCATGAATTCCTGCAATAAGCAACATTAAAACAAATAGACCTAATTTTAAACTCAATAATTTCCCATAATTACTGTTGGTAAAAAACTCCAACGTAAAAGGCAAACCTTTAAAATACATATTTAAAAATCCGGTAATAAATAATACCACAATTGAAATCCAACCATAAAATCTAAATTTAATTCCGGTTTTATAAAGCAGTAATATGCGATTGGGTTGATTTTTAATGCTAGGTACCAATATAAGTGGAATAAAGAGCATGCCACCTATCCAAAATGCTGCACAAATTACATGGATAAAAACCGATATTAAATATGTTGTACTCATGCTATTTCAACAACGCTATTTCCTTTTTTTAGTTGGGGAACTTTGTGAAAAGGATTGTTATTTTCTAGATGAATAGGTTTCTCCTTGTAAGATTCTCCCCTCTTTAAATCATCAAATTTCCGTAAAATAGTTGAATGTTTATATTTTGTCCCCTGCATTGTTATATCTATTGTTTTTATAATTTGGAAAAACTTAAATTTTGGTGATTATAACTTCCCAAAAATCGGGTCCTTCTAAGAGATACTCCCAACTAAAAGTTTCACTTTTATCAATCAATAATTGATAATATACGGTTTTTGGATCATGGTCGTTGTATAGGATAAAAGATTCCCCTTCAGCCATTTCATCATATTTTTGAAAAATTGTTGGATGTTTAATACTTGGATCTACTTTCGTTACATTTAATATATCCATAATTATTAATTTTTAAGCTTATTAATAATACAAAGATATACAATAATTTTAATAGTGGATATTATTGTCCTCTATATTTTTAATCGTAAGAATTATTTAAAAAGCTTTTATATATTAAAAACGTTAAGGATAAATTAGAAGATCTGTTTAGGGAATCACAAAAGAATAAATTATTTCTTTCACTATCTAAATTTAAAATAGAACAAATTCTCTTCGGAGAATTTGTTCTATTATTAAACTTATTTTTTTCTTTTAAGGTTATATAGAGTCTCGTTTATTGTAAACCAACAGAAATAGAATATTCCCAATGAAAATATAGTATCTCCAATAATTCGGGACCATTTTAAAATTTGTACAATTGGAGAATATAATAAATCAGAATCTCTTGCAAAGGAGTAGCCCTTTGTAATTGAAGTATAAGCCTGAATGATACCGATTGGCAATAAACTAAAAACTGACATAGCCACCAATCCAATATTTAATAGCCAAAATGCTCTTTTCAATTTCGTGTCTGCCCATTTTCGGTCAGAATAAAATCGCAAACTGATTAAGATAAATCCCATCCCTAACATTCCGTAAACACCAAACAATGCGGTATGTGCATGGACAGATGTGGTATTTAACCCTTGAATATAATACAAAGCAATAGGAGGATTAATTAAAAATCCAAAAACCCCTGCACCTATAAAATTCCATAATGCGACAGCTATAAAGAAAAATATAGGCCACTTGTAAAGTTGCATCCACGACCTACTTTTTAGAAGATTCCAATTTTCTCTAATTTCATACCCCATTAAAGTAAGCGGCACCACTTCTAAAGCACTAAAGGTAGCTCCTAGGGCGATGGCTTGAACTGGTGTGCCGGAATAATACAAATGATGCAAGGTGCCAATGATTCCCCCTGCTAAGAATATACTGGCTGAAGCTACAGATACTCTTCCGGCTGTACTTGGTGAAATTATTTTCAACCTCGAGAAAATGAAAGCAATCACAACACTTGCAAACACTTCAAAGAACCCTTCAACCCATAAATGCACCAACCACCATCTCCAATAATTAATAACTGGTAAACTACTATTCTCTCCATACATCAATCCTGAGAAAAAGAACATTCCAATGGCTATTACAGATGCCAATAAGATAATTAACAAGTGCTTGGATGCATCGTTTTTACGTATTCCATGAATAACGTGTCTACTCACCATAACAACCCAAAGTACCAGCCCAATCGCTAAGAGTATTTGCCAGAAACGCCCTAAGTCCATATACTCATATCCTTGATGGCCAAAGAAAAAATTCATAGTTAAACTTAAAAACTGATGCACACCTAACCATTCTCCCAACATAGATCCGAATACAATAACAATAAGCGCTACGAATAAAAAATTAATACCAAAAACTTGATATTTCATTTCTTTTCCTGAAATCATTGGGGCTAAAAATAAACCGGTGGCAAGCCATGTGGCTGCAATCCAAAATACGGCTAGTTGTGTATGCCAAGTTCGTATGATTGAATATGGAAAATAACTTGATAATTCAAATCCAAAGAATGCCTGTCCCTCTACGGTATAGTGTACAGTTAAAATTCCTAAAACAACTTGTAATCCAATAAGTAAGGAGATAACGATGAAATATTTAAGAACGGCCTTTTGCGACCTTGTAAATTTTAAGTTTTTTAAAGGGTCACTTTCAGGTTTTGTCAGCAATTCCCCCTTTTCATGATTTCTCAGATAATAAAAGGTAAGAATTCCAATAAAAAGTAACAAAAGTACAATGGACAACCCCGACCAAATAAGAGAATTTTTTGTGATATTGTTATCAATTAATGGCTCATGGGGCCAATTTGAGGTGTAGGTGTATTCTTCATTAGGTCTGTTGGTGCTTGCTGCCCATGAAGTCCAAAATAAAAATGCATTTAGTTTTTGTAATTTATCTTTATCTACCAAGGCTCCTTTTGGAATGGCATATTCCTCTTTTCCTTCAGAAAAAATTGATGAATAATGTTTAATATTACTTTCAATGGCTGCCAGCCTAGTTTCAGAAATCGTAATCGTCCTTTCCTTTTTATCAAAAGTGTTTGTTTTAATATCTTTTATGAGCCGGGCTTTTAAGGCTGCTTTATTTTCAACATCTAAGGCTTCATAGTTTGTTTGAAAATCGCTATGCGCCCAAGTTTCAAGCATAAAGACTGCTTCTTTATGAATCCAGTCCGCCGTCCAATCTGGTGCTACATAACTTCCATGCCCCCAAATAGAACCAACTTCCATTCCACCAATAGATTCCCAAACATTTTGCCCTATTTGAATATCTTCTATTGTATATAGTATTTCTCCCGTTTCTTTTACAATGACCTTTTCGGGGATTGGAGGTTGTGTTTGATAAACTTCTGTACCAACCCATATGAGCACAATAAATGACAGTACAACAACACTAATAAATGCAATCCATATTTTTCTCATCTAAACTTTATTTTTAATATAATTAATATTTATCCTTTTATTCCTAATAAATCGGGATCTAAATCATCTAACAATTCCGATAATATTGTATTTTTAAGTAGGTATTTGATTTTTTTTTTGATATTTCAACAGATTTAATATACAAAGGAAAGGGTGTTTTTTATTTCATTTTACTTATCTTAGGGCACATCCTAAGTATAGCATATCCCTTTTAAAATGTGTACTTTATAAAGCAATTTTGGGTTATTCATTTTGTCTTTTTTAAATTCATTGCTGTTATAATATCCTTTAATAATTTTATGTTTTATTCTGTTTGTGTTTTTACAAAATTTTTGTCGTAAATACCTTAGGAAGATTTAATTTTTTCAATTTAGTTACCAAATTCACGTTATTTTTTTGTAAAGTTTATTGGGCAATACAAATTATTGCCCAAGTATGTATTCACAAGAATATCAAAACAATTTTTATAATTTTTGGCAAATATAGGTTATTTTTTATAATGGACATTATTGTCCGCTATAAAAAATAATTTCAATATAAATTGGTAAGGATAGGGGGTGTTTTTTATAACTACATAGGGTTGAATACTAATTAAAAGTAGTTTTTAAAAGCGTTTTTTGACTTAATCTAATAAATTCACGATTGCTCTGCCGCTAGGATAGTCTGTTTCGAGAAATTTTTTATTTTATAAAATATATGGTAAGATATAAGAGGGAATAAGACGTGGTAAACAATTGATTTTTAACACAATGGTCTTTTGCTTATTTTATATTTTCTTTAGGTTGGACAATAAATACCCATATTCTTTCTTACATGTGAGAAGCTGATTTGTAAATAAAATTTAAGGAAAGATGAAGTGGGCTAGATATTAATTTTACGAATTATAATTTTGAAGCTTAATTTTATAATAGTGTCAAGTTAAAAATATTGTTAAATCTATCTGATGAAAAATAGCTTACATAAATTTATTGGATTTTGGTTGGCAGAATAAATCTAATTTTAGATACCCTTCTTAAATGATAAAAATTTGAGATTGTTTTAAGGTAGCGTATAATTATCCAAATTTTTTGGGTGTTTTCATGTTCTCATCCATTTCCTTTTTTAAATCTACAGCCTGAATGTAAATCGAGATTTTGCTTCTTATAAAATATAAAATAACAACCACCACAACTGTAATTGGTACAGCATAAATAAACTCTACTTCATCATAATATTTTTCACTGTCATTAATAATAGAAATTAACTGGAACAAATATACAGAAATAGGAATGCTAAGTGCATGTACCCACCAGTGTTTGTTGGTAATAAACCAAATAATCAGAAGTAATAGAGGGACAAATTTAGCGAAAAAAGAATAAATATATGTTTGGACATTTGGATAGAATCCGGATTTTATCGTACCAAAAAATGTTTTAATACTTTGAGTATCAGGATTTATACCTTTATACAAGTATAAAAGATATGGGGTTGATATAATAAATAAAATTATTAAACTACTTATTAATAAAGATGTCCTTTTGTTATTTTTCATTATTAACTTAACTGGGGTTATAAAGTTTCAAATATAATTCAATTAATTTGAATACGCAACTTAATTCCAGCATATAAAGAAGCCGTCTCACAACTAGAGACGGTTTTTTTTGTACATTTATTTGGAAGTTTTATTAGTTTTTTGTATCTTTAGTTATTGATTTACAGATAATTAACTATGAATTTCAAACATTACAACCAACAGCAAACGATACTTTTACCTTAT
>DAIDMK010000010.1 GCA_027449025.1 Lutibacter sp.
AAAGTACTTTTTATAATAGCGCTAATTGTTTTGGCTTCTTGTAAAACAGAAACCAAAGAAGTTAAATCAAATGAAAAATTATGACTGCACATTTTGGATTTTGGGATTATTTTGTTTTTATAGCCTATGCTGTATTAATTTTAGGAGTGGGTTTATGGGTGTCTAGGGATAAAAAAGGACATCAAAAAACTGCAGAAGATTATTTTTTGGCAAGTAAATCGTTGCCTTGGTGGGCCATTGGGGCTTCATTGATTGCTGCAAATATTTCGGCAGAGCAGTTTATTGGAATGTCGGGTTCCGGTTTTGCTTTGGGATTGGCCATTGCTTCTTATGAATGGATGGCAGCCATTACCTTAATTATTGTGGGGAAATACTTCTTGCCTATTTTTATTGAAAAAGGCTTATATACCATTCCCGAATTTGTTGAAAAACGATTTTCCACCAACTTAAAAACCATTTTGGCCGTATTCTGGATTTCGCTTTACGTGTTTGTGAATTTAACTTCGGTTTTATATTTAGGATCACTTGCTTTAGAAACCATTATGGGCATTCCTATGATTTACGGCGTTATTGGTTTGGCATTATTTGCAGCAGCTTATTCTTTATATGGCGGACTTTCAGCAGTTGCTTGGACAGATGTGATTCAGGTAGTATTTTTAGTTTTAGGCGGGTTGGTTACAACATACTTGGCTTTAAATATGGTGTCTGATGGCCATGGCATGTGGGCTGGTTTGAAAACGGTTTATGAAGCGGCTCCTGAAAGATTTGTGATGATTTTTGATCAGTCGAGCACATATTATAAAATGTTGCCTGGTATTGGCGTATTGCTTGGCGGTATGTGGGTAGCAAATTTATACTACTGGGGTTTCAACCAATATATCATTCAAAGAACTTTGGCGGCGAAATCATTAAGAGAAGCCCAAAAAGGAATTTTATTGGCTGCCGGTTTAAAATTGGTGATTCCTTTAATTGTGGTAGTTCCTGGTATAGCAGCTTATGTGATGGTAAATGATCCTGATATTATGGCGCGTTTGGGTATGATCGGACTTAAAAATTTACCAACATTAGAACAGGCGGATAAAGCGTATCCTTGGTTGTTACAATTTTTACCAACCGGATTAAAAGGAGTGGCTTTTGCAGCGTTGGCAGCAGCCATTGTATCTTCCTTAGCTTCAATGTTGAATTCAACGTCAACCATTTTCACGATGGATATTTACAAACAATACATTAACAAAACGGCAAGCGATAAAAGCACTGTGAATATGGGAAGAATTTCTGCAGGTGTTGCTTTGGCAATTGCTGGTATTTTAGCACCTTTATTGGGAGGCATTGACCAGGCTTTTCAATTTATACAAGAATATACAGGCGTTGTGAGTCCGGGTATTTTAGCAATTTTTATTTTGGGCTTGTTCTGGAAAAAAACAACAAACAAAGGCGCAATTGTTGGGGCGTTGGTATCTATCCCAATTGCGATGTACTTCAAAGTAGCGCCTAAAGGATGGTCCACAAGTTCTTTATTTGTCGATGTTCCTTTCTTAGACCAAATGGGATATACTGCAATACTAACTATGATTGTTATTGCCATTGTGAGCTGGACACAAAATAAAGGAAAAGATGATGAAAAAGGAATTCCAATTTCAAAAGAATTGTTCAAAACAGGTCCGGTATTTAATATTGGTGCCTTTGCCGTTATGATTATTTTAGTGGCACTTTATTCGTTTTTTTGGAAATAAAATTGTTTGTTTAAGTTTAGAAAAGGAATTGATTTTCATCAACTCCTTTTTTTCATGAATATTTTTAAAGTAAATTTAATATATGATGTGTTAGACAAACACCTTATTACCTGCTAAATATGCTGTTTTGTTGAGGTTATTCTAATAGAAATGGAGTGAAATTGACACCTCATTTTAACAGATTGTGAATGTTTTTCGATTGTGCTAATTCAAATTTAATCATAAAATTTATGAAGTGTTGTTTACATGTTCTTTATTTCATGTTGGCTCGTACCAACCGCACTAACGCTTCGTTATTGACTTTAACCTTTTGCAAATTCGATTAGTGGATTAATATCTCCATTGTCTGCTTTTCTTAATGCTGCGATATATTCTTTTCTTATATCATTCACTTTAACTATATTTGATTGATGCCAGGAAAAAAATTTTCCGCCAAATATGAATTCTATTATAATGTCGGCCATCATTCTTGAATGTCTTCCATTTCCATTAGGAAAACAATGAATTGCTACAATTCTGTGCTTAAATCTAATAGCAATTTCTACAGGTGTATAAGTGTGGTTTTCAATCCAATATTTTGTATCATCTATTAGGGATTTTAATGCAATACCTATTTGAGTATAATTAATGCCAATATTCTTATCGGATTTTCTATACGCTCCTGCCCAATTCCAAACATCACCATACATTTTTTTGTGTAAGTCTTTTATGAACTTTTCGGTCAATATTTTTTCGGGTTTCAAATTGGAGTGAATAGTCCATTCAACTGCTTTTTCGATATTTAACTGTTCAAATTCATCCAATTCTCCTTGCATAGTTATTGCCTTTATTTTTAAACCTTCTTTTTCATCTTCATCTAAAGGTGTCTGTCCATTCGCATATTTTAAATTTAATCCCATAATGATTTTCTCATTTCCCTTTTTATTTCGTTTGCCAAGTCCATTATTGAATCATTTATTTTGTCGTCACCGATTCCTTGATCCTCTAGTTTCATATTTTGATTGGTTCTTAAAACAATTTTTCGAGCCAATTTCTCAGCCTTTAAGTTAATTAGATTTTCTATGGTGCCATCTTTTGGAACAAACCCATAGACAAATTTCATATTCAATGCTTCGCCAACATCCTTTAGTTTGTTAATGGTAATTTGACCTATAGCCTCACGTTCCTCAATTTTTTGAATGGCTCCTTTTGTTAATCTAAGTTTGGTTCCTAATTGGTCCATTGTCATATTAAGCGTGGTTCTAATGGTATTGACCCAACCTTTTTGTGGAACCAGAACTCTTTCGGCATCTTTAAATACAGCAAGTTTTTGATCCAGTTGCGCTACAAGTAATTTTTTTTTATTTCTCATTGTTGACGGTTTTTATACCTATAAGTATATAAATTAAGACAAAAGTATACATATAAGTATAAATAAACTAATAAAAGAATACATATTCGTATATTTTATTTTAAAAAAGTATAATTATTATTATACTTTTTGTGAGTAATGTTAGTTCTTTTCAAATTAAAACAACATATTTTATATTATGATTTTCGTGATGTATAAATCGAGGATTTTTCGGAGGCAGCAATTCTTTTGTCGGATGTTTGTCATTTATGTTAGTTCAAATCTAAACATAAATTTTATGAGGGTTGGCTGACGTTTATTATTTGTTTAGCCACTTGTTAACTTGCTCAATTATAATATCATAATCATCATATTTTGATTCATAATAATTATAATCTCCTTTTAAGTTTTCTTTTATAACTTCTCCGTTTCCTATTGCATCTGAAAAGAACTTTTGTTGTTTATAAAATTCATCTATAAAATCATCATCTATATAATTAGGAATTCCCCACGCTTCATAATGGCTTTTTAAAGGTAAATAAAATACAAATCCTGTAAATATGTCTTGGTAGTTATAATTATGTTTTACATAAGGGAAAATATCAAAAAAATCATTTCCAAAAGGGCTATTTTTAAAGTCAAAACCTAAACTTTCTTTGTTTACAATTTCAAAGGATGCATCCCATTTCCCACTCTGAATAGGTTGCTGTACAGGGTCTTTATAAGCTTCGATTTTATCTGATTCGATTACTTTTAAAGTTGGCGCTAATCCATTTAAATATACATTTGCTACTCTACTTTTATAAGTGTCAAATAATTTATGTCCAACATTTTTGTCATCGTTTTCAAAAAAAGATTTTGAGAAAGCATGTCTTGAATTCATAATTACTAAACTTTTTTTTCGTGAAGCGTTTAGTTTTATGCTATCATAAACATGAATAATGTTTTCTGCCATTACGCTATCTCTATGTTTGTAAATTCCATTAAAATAGGCTAAAAAATTTTCTTTACTGGAAAGATTTTCCTTGGAAGGGTCTTTAACGTCTGAAACAAATAAATTTATTTTTTGATCTGCTGGCAATGAAAAATTAAGCGTATTTATTTTGTCTATAAAATAATAGAAATTAGCAGCACTCCATCCATTCCATTGAATTTTTCTATAAAGATTAAGAAGTTGTTTTTCTTTTTCTTTAGAATTTGTAAAATGATTTCTGGTAAAATCTAACACATCCTGTTGCTTACTAACCGAACCTATTTCTGTAAAAATATTCCCAACATTTTTTCTGAAATAATCGGAACTTACAACATCATATATCAAGTCATATTGCGTCATCTCGCCGTGATTTCTTTCGCATAAAATAACGATGTCGTATTTTTCCCATAAGTTAATTATATAGTCTTTTGCACTCGTGTTTTGTGTTTCTAAAAAAGAAACATATTTCACTAATTCAGGATTTGTATCTTGGCAAAAAGCAAAAGTATTTGTCAAAATTAAACTGCAAATTATTAAATGTTTTTTCATATTTCAATTTTTCTGATTAAATGACAGCCAAGTGGTTATAACAAGGAAAACTGCGGGTTTGCAAACGCAATTTTCCAATATTAAAATTTAATTTTTTTTTATTTTAAAAACATGATCATTAGTTGGATTGGGCAATTTTTATTTAGCAATTGTTGTACGTTTATGCATGTTATCTTGGAGCTTTCCAAAATATTTCCGGATTATTCGTTTTGTAGCTTATGATAGTAGTTCCACTATGGTCGTTTGTATTTTCTGTTTTGTCAGGTTTTTGTTTGGGATAATCAATTGGTAAAAGTTGTAAATAAGTCATTTCCTTACCTTCTTGTGTTGTTTCAAAATCATATTCACTATTTATGGGACTTTCAAAGCGATATAAATTTTTTGCCATGTAGTTATACAAATAGTATTCTTTTATCGTAGAGGATTTAAAATTCCAATTGGCATCAGGATTTAGAATTAAAGGTTTGTCTGTAATTAATCTTTCTCTTACTTCTTCAATACTCAGTAATTCGCCTTTCTCATTCATAACAAACGCATCATTTGTTGGGTCTATCCATAACCATTTTTTCATATCATTTGAATAAACCATATTAATGACATGGCATTCGGTATCGTTTGGATCTTTAGGGAAACAAGTAATGATTCTTGATTTAATTCCTAGTGATAAATAACACTCATTTAGGACTGTGGCAAGTCCTCTGCAATTTAATCCTCGATTGTCTTTCTTACAAACCGTTAATAAACTCATCGCATTTTTTATTTGAGGATTTTCAGAATTTCCATCATGTGGAACAACTCTGTGTATCCAATGTAAGACGTTTAAAATTTTAGAAACCTCGTTACCGGTTCCTGCAACAGCATCTAAATTAAACCCTTTACGCAGTGCCATTAAATTTGGATTGTCTTTATCCTGATAGGTAAATTCTGGAATTTCCCGATTGTCTAATAAATTGAATTCTTTCGCTCCTTTAAGTGTCTCTAAAAAAGATGGCGCATATTTTATTTGGGTGTAAGCTTTTAGTGAATCGTTTAATAAAATAATAAAATCGAATTTGGTATCTTGATTTATATTAACTGAAATTGAATCTATGTCGGTGTAAAAAGTCACCTTCTTGTTTTTTGATGAAGATGTGTAAATGTCGGGATTGATTGTTGGATTTATATACCAACCAGATTTTTTGAAAATGTCTCCATCTTTAATATTTACCACTATTGAATTTGCTCTAATTGTAGGTATTGGTATTATATTCTGTGCAACTAATAATTGTCCTAAAAGGATGAATATGACAACCAAATATATTTTTCTTTTCATAGTTTTTCATTTTTTCAAGTATGATAATGAATTGTGCAACGTTGCTAATTTTATCTCTTCATGCAACAGGAAGCCAAAAGTATGGGTCAAAGAAAATTACAGATTTGAAATCGCAATTTTCAATGATTAAATGTATTAAAAATAAGTTTTAGAATCATTCTATTTAGTTAGATTTAGAATTTTTTTAGCCATTATTTGAAGGTGTGATTATTTTTTCATCTACCTTGTTTCCATTTTTATCATAAATGAACAAATATATTTTTTGTCCTTTGTTGTATGGTAAATTATATTTTTGTCCTTTTTTTAAAATCGTTGTGTAATAAGGAGCTTTATTATGGTAATCATATAACTTGTCAATTTCATTTGCATAAAAAAGAGCTACTTGAACATCAAAGTCAGATTTGTTTTGATAAGGAAAAGTGCTATCCCAATTATTTTGAAAAATATTTTTATTGTTCAGTAATAAAAAGTCGACTGAATTTAATCTGTCATTTTTAAAATATTTACTATCAATTAAACAATATTCACATTGAAATTGTTTTCTATATGCAATTAAATGAGTTTGACTGATTGTCAATGGGTCAATATTGTATTTTTCCTTAAAAACTGTTGCCATCCAGTTTTTTCCTCTTGATGTAGGCTTTTCTAAAATATGGTCAATTCCTGCTAAAACAACTACTTTCGCACTTGGATTTTTATTAAAAGTTTTATTAAACAAATTATCGGCTTGTTCAATTTCTCTGTCCTTAGAATTATCCATATTCTCATAAGCTACAAACTGAAATCCTAATGCTTTTGCTTCTCTTATTAAATTTGCATAATTCTGTTCGCTGGTATAAAACCCAGTTTCTAATGTAGGATAAGCATTTTTTAAATTTAACAAGCTGTCTTGTTTAACATCTAAAGTCTCTAAGGCTAAATATGAATATCCAATAGTTTTAAGTTTAGGCAATAATTCTGAAACCAATAATCTGTGATTGGGAAAGAAATGATTTTCATTAATCATAATAATTTGATGATTTTTAGCCTCATCAATTATTTTTTCAATGGTTTCTGAATTATTTATAGACTCTTTTTTTATGATGTTTGTAATAGTATCATTTGGTTTAAAATTAGATTCAAGTTCATTCAAAAATTTTTCATAATAATCATTATTTCCCAAAAATGAAGAAAAAGTAAGTTCCATTTGAAGTTTCGTCCAATCTTCTTGTTTGTCATAAGCTGGATATTCAAATATTTCATTTAGAGCGAAATAAAACTTATTTGAATTTTCATAACGATTCACAACTTCCATAACTGAACTAATCTCTTTTCTGTAGCCTTTCCCAACTTCAAGGCTTTGAAAGGTTCTTTGCAAATCAATTTTTAGGCTGTTGGTTCCTTCATTTTTATTAGGCTTGCCAAAAAAACTAAATTTTTCTTTTCCAATAATAGTGTCAAAAACTATATATTGTTTTGGGTTTTCAAAACTTAAGTTCTTTCCGACGGTTATAAAGTATTCATAAATAGGTGGAATGTTGGTTTTTCCATAAACGAGCACATTGTTTTTGAAATGATAACTATTTTTTCGAAGTACTTTTTTTAATGCCTTTCGATTGGTTACGAAATCAAAATCTCCTGCAGTTTTAAAATAGGTTTCTAATGAATCATTCATGATAAATGAATTATAATTATTTATATATCTGTTTTGTTCAAAATGTTCACTAATTTTTGGAGAACATCCAGTTATTATTACTAATATTATTAGTCTAAAGTGTTTCATTTTTATAGCTATTAACGAGTTTGTATATCGTTTGTGCGACTGAAAAATCGGAGGTTTTTTTGCTTGTAGCAATTTGTTTGTTGGATTTAATTTTACTGATAGAATTTCTGGTTCGCTTCGCAAATAGCTCCTCAATCATTTTAAACTGGCATTGGTTCAGACGCTGTTCTAATCCTGATAAAACAACCTTTTGCAGACATTCCATTCATTTTTAAGTAATAAGTTTTTTCAGAGTCACTTGCTAAATTTAATTTTATAATATTTTCCCCATCTCTTTCTTCATGAATCACATCAAATAAACCTAACTTCATGAATATCATATCAAATAAACCTAAACAAGATGGTGAGATATTATTTTTGAGGCGATCTTCTATTTTAAGGATAGCACCATAATAGTCATTTTTTTAGCAATTTAATTTTAAAAGTCTGTTATACTAGGTTAAAAGTAATAAAAAACTAGAGTATTAGGCAGAAACATTAATTTTTATTAAAATGGACAAGATTGTTATTATAAGCTTTAAAATAACTAAAAATAAAATGTTTTTATAAAATTAAATTCGTTATATTTGATACTTAGGTCTTTAACATGTCCTAAAATTTTTAAGCTGCTACTTTTATTGGTGCAGCTTGAATAAGCTTTTAAAATTATTTTTCATAAAATTTTATGTGCAAGCTTATTTCATAGCAATTTTTCTAACCCACCATAGTCTATCTGTGGTGGGTTTTTTATGTTAATTTTGTTTTCTGATGTTTAAAGAAAAGCTGTGACAAAGGAATAAACAGCAACCCTGCAAACACAAAAATATAAAAGGCATTCTTTAAACTAAGTGCATGCGCAACATAACCTACTAATGGTGGGCCAATAAGCATCCCTACCGTAGCGTAGGTTGATATAATTGAAATTGCCATTCCTGGAGAATATTTTTTTGATGTCCCTGCAAGCATAAAAGTCATAGGAAAAATAGCTGCTGTTCCAAGCCCTACCAGGCAAAAGCCTATTAATGCGGGATAGAAATATGGGAATGTGATTGCCAATAAAATGCCAATAGCAATTAATACAGCACTAAAAATATAAGTTTTTTCCAATCCAATTGCATCCATTAATCTATCAGAATAAAATCTGGAAAAAGCCATAGATGCCATAAATAATAAATATCCGTAGGTAAAAATCGGTTCATTGATAACTTCTTTGAAATAGACACCACTCCAGTCGAACATTCCACCTTCACAAATTGCAGCAAAAAAGACCAGGAATCCTAAATAAAAAATAAAAGGATCAGGTTTGCCAAAAATTAATTTATTGCCAAAAGTTGATTTGTCTTTCTTAAGTGTATATGAGAATACCAATAAGGAAATGATTGCTATAAATACAGCTACGATAGCTAAATGTATGTGTAAAGCGATGTTGTATTTTACCATAATGGTTGAAAAAACAACCCCTAATAATCCTCCAGTACTCCAAAGACCATGAAAAGAACCAACAATTTTTTTTGTATATTTTTTTTGAATGGTAATGGATTGGGTATTCATAGCAATATATAAAATACGCGAGCTAAAAGAAAAAAAACAAAGTGCTGCTACCAGTAAAAAGGGCGTATCCGCAAAACCAATGCAGGTTAGGGCTAGTGTTAAAAATAGTATCGCCACAATCAATGGAAAACGACTGTCAAATTTTGATACAAGCCAACCTGAAATTGGCAATCCAATCAGTGAGCTAATAGGCATTGATAGTAACACAGTACCTAATTCCGCCTCATTGAAATTGAAAAAATCCTTTATTGTTGGAATTCGTGAGGCCCATGTGGCAAAACATAAACCAGTTAAAAAGAAATAGGTACTTAAGGCAGCGCGTTGTTTTGTTTTTAATTGCATTTTAAAATAAAGAAATTGATTTCAAATAAATTCTCGGCAAAAATAACAAAGTAAACGCTATGAAACTTTTGAATTTAAAAGTTATTTAATCTCTACATAAGTACTGGATATTTTTTTATGTGTCCTCATTTTTTATTGGTTTTCGTGTTCGTGAATGTTTAATCTCAAACACGTTTATCTTTTGATAATTCGTCAAAGCCAATGAAATTAAAAATTTACTCACCTGATACGCCTTGAATACCTTCGTCTTTACGTGATCTATATATTTATGATACTGGTATTTTCACTATTTCCTTTTACTTGGGATTTAGCAATGTCCCACGTATCAACTTCAATTTTTCGCTTTAAACTTATGTTTACGCCTTATTGATTTACAGTTATTTGCGCAAAAAGTTCAGCTTCGTTATTTTTAGCACGCGATGCGTTAATCCAAATTAGCACAGAAAAGGTGGAAGATGTTCTCATAGTTGTCGTCTTTTTAAGTTAAACTTTATTTAAGACGAAAGTCAAATCAACTATAATTTTGTTGAGGAGACGGAAAATGTTCAAATTTGTTGACCGATTTGTGGTCCAACTATTGAAATTTTACAACAGATTTAGAACGTATTTTTTGAAATCACAATTTGCAAAATCATTAATAATTACAGCCTCTCCCACGTTTTTTTTACTTTAACGATCAACAAAATTTGAGTTTGCATTTTGTTGACCGATTTGTGAACTTAATATATGATTTATTATCATATATTTTGATTGTCTCAAAAAAATAAATCCCAGTAAAACATAGGGTTTACAAGGATTTAGCTTAATTTGATGATACTCTAGTGACCCCGGTAGGATTCAAACCTACAACCGCTGGAGCCGAAATCCAGTGCGCTATTCAGTTGCGCCACGAGGCCTTTTATTTATCCCAATAATTGTTTTACAGCTGAAGAAATTGATTTTCCGTCGGTTTTTCCAGCCAATTGTTTTGAAGCTTGCGCCATCACATTTCCCATATCTTTCATAGAAGTTGCACCCACTGCTTTAATAATTTCAGCAACGGCTTTTTTCACATCCTCTTCACTCATTTGTACTGGTAAAAACTGAGAAATCACTTCAACTTGTGCCAATTCAGGTTCTGCCAAATCCTCTCTGCCTTGTTCTTTATATATGGCTGCACTATCTCTTCGCTGCTTTACCAATTTTTGAAGCAATTTTATTTCTTCATCCTCGGCCAATTCACCAGAAGCGGCGCTTTTAGTTTGAGCCAATAATATTTCAGATTTGATGGCTCTTAACGATTCTAAAGCAACTTTATCTTTAGTTTTCATCGCCTCTTTCATTTTATCCATAATCTTTTCCTGTAAACTCATAACCTTAATATTTATTGGGCAAAGATAAAAAAAAAGAACTCGAAAATCTTTATTATTTTAATAAGATTTTCGAGTTAAAAACCTCGAAACAAAATTCAGGTTTTTGTCTTTGGGCTACATTTTAATCTACATTGTCATGTAAAAAAGAGTTGTTTGAACGAAATTGAATTGTATCACTGTCATCAATTTCCAGTGTTGTTCTGGATTGATAAAATTCTGATGAGTGATTGGATTGGTCTAATTCAATTCCCATTCTTTTATAAGCTGGTTCTTTATCCATTTCATCAATATTTTTGCTTAGTTTATTGCTGAATTTATAATTAAAGTTTTTCATTTTTTCTCTTCTGTCAGCAGCTCTTTGCTGCAATTCGGCGATGGTTAAATCTAAGGGAGATATCTCTTTATAATCAACCACTTCATAATCCTTTACATTTATTTCAGGTTTTGAGCTAAGCGTAAAGTTCATCTCATCATCATTTGATTTTTCTTCAATAATCACCGGTTTTGAAGCTTTTGCCAAATTATCTTCCAATTCTGTATAATCTTCCAATGTAAAGTAAATATCTTCATCTACCTTTTTAATGGCACTAAGCTTTCGGGGGTCTTTAACCTCAATATCGTTGATATTCGCTTTAGCCTCTTCAACTTTGGGTTTGCCTTTAAATTCTGATATTGGCAAATCAAACGTAAATGAAGTTTGTTTCTCTTCTTCAACTGGGGGAATAGGTCCCTCCTTTTCTTGATTAAAAGAGGTAATTACGAAATCATTATCGGTTTGGTGGGAAATTTCTTCATAAACAACATTCATATTTTTGATTAATTCAGTTGTTGAAATAATCTCAAAATCATTTTCAATTTCCTCACCTAAATCATATATAATTTTATCTTCAACAATAGGTGTTTCAATAGTTTTATTCTTAATTGGATTTGTAGAGGATTGTAAAATGTTGTTTTCAGAAAAATCATAAGTTGCCTCTTGCTCATCATTAAGCGTATGAATTATTTTTTTGGCTTCGGTATTTGAAATTTCATGTTGTTGGTCTTTATTAAAACCCGTGGCTACAATAGTTACCGAAATGGCATTCCCCAACGATTCATCTTCGCCAACTCCCATAATAATATTTACGTTAGACTTGGCTTCTGCCTGAATATAGTCGTTGATTTCTCCTATTTCATCAATTGTTATTTCTTCAGATCCAGAAACGATTAACAACAGCACATTTTTTGCGCCGGTAATTTTATTGTCGTTTAACAATGGAGAATCCAAAGCTTTAGAAATCGCAATTTCCGACCTATTTTCTCCAGAGGCACTTGCAGACCCCATAATGGCCGTTCCACTATTTGAAAGCACCGTTTTTGCATCTCTTAAGTCGATGTTTTGTGTGTAGTGGTGGGTAATTACTTCCGCAATTCCTCGTGCTGCCGTGGACAAAACTTCATCGGCTTTAGAAAATCCGGCCTTAAAACCTAAATTTCCATACACTTCCCTAAGTTTGTTATTGTTGATTACCACTAAAGAATCTACATAACCACGTAACTTTTCAATACCTTTATAAGCTTGATCATTTCGCATTTTACCCTCAAAACTGAAAGGAATTGTTACAATACCAATGGTCAACAAATCCAACTCTCTAGAAATTCTTGCAATTACTGGCGCGGCACCAGTTCCTGTTCCACCGCCCATTCCCACAGTGATAAACACCATTTTTGAATTAGATGACAACATTTGCTTAATTTCCTGAATACTTTCCATGGCCGCCTGTTCACCAACATCAGGGTTTGCCCCAGCGCCCAATCCTTCAGTTAATGAAACGCCCAATTGAATTTTTGTAGGTATCGGGCTATTTTGCAATGCCTGGGCATCCGTATTACATATTACGAAATCAACGCCATCAATTCCTTGTAAATACATATGGTTTACGGCGTTGCTGCCCCCGCCGCCAACTCCAATAACTTTTATAACGTTGGACTGATTTTTTGGTAAATCAAATGAAATGTTGCTAAAGTCTGAACTGCTCATAATATATTTTTATTGAATTATTGTACTATTAATTTTTTTCGATTACTCGGCATTGTCTAAAAAGTCTCTAAATTTATCACCCCACTTTTCAAAAATGGATTTTTTAGGTTCTTTATATACATCTTCGATAGTTGTATCTGTTTTAGTATCTTCTTTAACCTCGTCGGTTTTAGGTTTTTCCTGAAGATGCTGTTGCGTCATTTTGGCTTTCTTCGCTTTCTCAATTTTATTCAACCCGTTCATTAAAAGTCCGACTGCTGTTGCATATTGCGGACTCGACAAACTTTCGTCTGAATCTCCGGCCAAATTTTCATTCGGATACCCAATTCTGGTATCCATTCCGGTCACATATTCAACCAATTGTTTTATGTGTTTTAATTCTGCGCCGCCACCTGTTAAAACAATTCCGGCAATTAGTTTTTTCTTTGATTCTTCATGTCCGTAGTTTTTAATTTCCAGGAACACTTGTTCAATAATTTCAATTACCCTTGCATTGATAATTTTAGACAAATTTTTAAGGGTAATTTCTTTTGGGTCTCTACCGCGCAAACCAGGAATTGAAACAATTTCATTGTCCTTATTGTCTCCTGGCCAGGCCGAACCAAATTTTACTTTTAACAATTCTGCCTGCTTTTCAATAATAGAGCAGCCTTCTTTAATATCTTCGGTAATTACGTTTCCTCCAAAAGGAATTACGGCAGTATGTCGTATTATTCCGTTTTTAAAAATTGCCAAATCTGTGGTTCCGCCTCCTATGTCAATCAATGCCACACCGGCTTCCTTTTCCTCGGCGCTTAAAACAGCTTCTGCAGATGCCAAAGGCTCCAAGGTAATTCCTGCCAAATTCAATCCGGCACTTTTAATGCATCTTCCAACATTTCTGATGGAAGAAATTTGTCCTACAACCACATGGAAATTTGCTTCAAGCCTGCCGCCGTACATCCCAACTGGTTGTGTAATTTCACCCTGGCCGTCAACTTTAAATTCCTGAGGAAGCACATGAATAATTTCTTCACCCGGAAGCATCACCAGTTTATACACCTGTTTTTCCAATTTTTCTAAATCCTCCTCGCTAATAACTTCTTCAGAATTTGGTCTAGTTATATAATCACTGTGTTGTAAACTTCTTATATGTTGCCCTGCAATTCCCACAACTGCATCATTAATTTGAATTCCTGAAACAGCAATAGCCTCATCCACAGCCTTTTGAATTGACTGTATCGTTTGTGTAATATTATTCACCACACCACGGTGCACGCCCAAACTTTTTGCTTGGCCAATCCCCAACAACTCTATTTTTCCATACTCATTTCTGCGACCGATCATAGCAACAATTTTTGTTGTTCCTATATCCAATCCTACCGAAATATCATCATTTTCCATAATCTTCTTTATTTGTGCAAACTACTTGTTTGTTGTATTTTAAATTAATTGAATCGTACTTATAAATTGTACTATCGGCCATTGTTTTTATATAAAACGCACTCAGATTTTTAAATTTCTGATCCAAATTTTCAATTCCTCCTAAAATTATTTTCTGATCACCAACTCTGGTATCCAAAACATATTCATTTTTCGGCGTTTTTTCAATGCCAATAATCTGTCCTTTTAAAAATTCATCATTCAAAATTGCGGTTGCCAATTCCTGAATATCATCATTATTTTCTTCCTTCACACCCCCCAAAACCAACAAAACCCTGGCTGAAAAATTATCAGACAAAGGCATGGTTTTTGCCTGTCTGTCAATGTAATAACTTCTGTTATCATCCACCACTCTTGCAATAGGGGTTCTCTGTCTAATTTTAGTTTTAAGAAAACCATCAACCGTTAAATAAACCGAAGCACTTTCCACCATAGGGTGTGATTGTATTTTGGCTTCCAATTTATGTAAATCTATAACAGATTTTCTTAGATTCTTAACTGTCTCGCCATTTTGTATTAACAATTTATTAACCATTTGGCGATCCATAAAAAGGTTATCTCCCTGCTCAAATTCAATGGAAATATCCGTCACCTTTTGAGCGTTGTTTTTTATGTTTGAAAAACCGTACAGAAATACCACCAACGATACCAATAAAATGCCTACAATGTAATTCCAATTAATTTTCATGGTTCAATGCATTTTTAATTACAGTAACCAATTCGCCTATATCTCCAGCACCAATCATCACAATCACCTGTGATTCAAGATTTAATATGTTTTTTACCAAATTTTTTTTTGAAGAAATTTGTTTCTCCTCTATGGTTATTTTATCCAACAGCCAAGCCGAAGTCACCCCTTCAATTGGCAGTTCCCTTGCCGGATAGATGTCTAACAAAATCAACTCATCAAAGCGCGATAAACTTGCCGCAAAATCATCTATAAAATCTCTAGTTCTGCTGTATAAATGCGGTTGAAAAATTCCCGCTATTTTTTTGGTAGGATACATTTCCCTAACAGAATCCACTACCGCATTAATTTCTGTCGGATGGTGCGCATAATCATCAATCAACACCAAATCTTCTGTTTTAATTTTGTAGGAAAAACGTCTTTCAATTCCTTTAAAAGTTAGTAAAGCTTCAGCAATGGCCTGGAGTGAAACCCCAAAAATATTTGCCATTGCTAAAGCCGCCACCGCATTTAGCACATTGTGTTTACCCGGTAGGTTAATCTTAATATTTTCAATTATTTCCGAAGGTGTTTTTACATCAAAAATGTAGGTGCCTTCCTTAATTTTTATATTTTTTACATCATAATCAGCACCTTCTTCGATGCCAAATGTTACGCCTTTTAATGGCAATCCTTTTCTAACAATCAATGTTTCCGAAACTTTATCGGCAAAATCCATAAACGATTTTTCCAACTCAGCTTTTTCACCATAAATATCTAAGTGATCGGCATCCATAGAGGTGATACAGGCGATGTTTGGGGATAATTTTAAAAACGAACGGTCAAATTCATCGGCTTCCACCACAGAAATTTCACTTCCTCCCAAAATTAAATTTGACTTGTAATTTTCTGAGATTCCGCCTAGAAAAGCAGTGGCATTTATTCCAGCTTCTTTTAAAATATGGCCCAACATTGTGGACGTTGTTGTTTTTCCGTGGGTGCCAGCAACTGCCAAACAAAATGTATTTCTTGTAATTGCACCCAATATTTCAGCACGTTTTAACACTGTAAAATGATTTTCCCACAAATAGTTTAATTCTAAATTATCCTTAGGAATTGCGGGTGTATAAACTACAATTGTGTTATGGCTGTCTTTAAATTCGGATGGTATTAAATCAACTGAATCTTTAAAATGAACAGCGATTCCCATTTGCTTAAGCGCATCAGAATTTTTTGATGAAACCTTGTCGTATCCCGCAACATTTTTGCCATTGCTTTTAAAATAATTTGCAATAGCGCTCATTCCGATACCACCGATACCAACAAAATAAACATTATGTATGCGTTCTAAATTCAGCACAATTACTTATTTATTAATTTTACAATCTCTTCAACAATATCTTTTGTGGCATTTGGCAATGCCAATTTTTTAATATTTTTACTTAAAACCTGCTGTAATTCTTCATTCTCCAGCAATTCTTTGACATTGGATTGAAATTCAGCCAATTCGGATTCTTTTAGCAACAAAGCAGCATTATTGTTCACAACTGCCATTGCATTTTTTGTTTGATGGTCCTCCGCAACATTTGGCGAAGGAATAAAAATGACTGGTTTCCCCACGATGCACAATTCTGAAATCGAACCTGCGCCAGCACGGCTAATAATAAAATCGGCAGCCGAATAGGTTAAATCCATTCTGTTCAAAAAAGCATGTGTTTGAACACCTTCCAAACTGTCATATTTTTTAAATTCATCATAATACAATTTTCCAGTCTGCCATATCACTTGCAAATTTTTGGAAACCAACCAATCAATATGTTTTTCAATCAAATTATTCAGCGCTCTGGCACCTAAACTTCCACCAACAATCAGCAACGTTTTTTTATCACCATTCAGATTAAAATATTTTTTGGCTTCTTCACCTTTACTTGCTATTTCAATCAAATCCTGACGTACTGGATTTCCTGTTTTTACAATTTTGTTTGAAGGAAAAAAGCGTTCCAATCCGTCATAAGCCACACAAATTTTATCAACCCTTTTCGCCAATAATTTATTGGTGATTCCCGGAAAAGAATTTTGTTCCTGAATCAATGTTTTTATTTTTCTGCTGCTTGCCACGTATAATGTTGGCCCGCTTGCAAAACCGCCTGTGCCAATCACAATATCCGGTTTAAATTCTCTGATAATTCGGTAAGCTTTAGACAAGCTACTCACCAATTTAAAAGGAAATGACAAATTTTTTAAAATATATTGTCGTTGAATTCCTGAAATCCACAATCCTTTTATATCATATCCCGCTTCCGGAATTTTTTCCATTTCCATTTTATCCTTTGCGCCAACAAACAAAAAATTGGCTTCTGGATATTTCGCCTTTAATTCATTGGCAATGGCAATTGCCGGGTAAATATGCCCGCCTGTGCCTCCTCCACTTAATATGATGTTAACCGATTGCTTCATGTAATACTGTTAAAGGGTTATCTTCATTTGCTAAATCTGGGGTTATTTCTTTTTCAGCGGTAACGCTTAAAATAATTCCTATTGCAAAACAGGTCATCCAAATAGAAGTTCCGCCACTGCTTATCAACGGCAATGTTTGTCCGGTCACAGGAAATAAGTTAACGGCTACAGCCATATTTATAAGCGCCTGAAAAATAATAGGCAAACCAACACCAATAATAATGAGCGTGGCAAAAATACTTCTCGCTTTTTTTGCGGCAATCACAATGCGGAAAAGCAGTATAAAATATAGAAGAATTACCACTAAAGCACCTATCAATCCGTATTCTTCAATTATAATGGCGAAAATAAAATCGGAAGAAGATTGTGGTAAGAAGTTTTTTTGAATGCTTTTTCCAGGGCCTCTTCCTTGTAAACCGCCGCTTGCGATAGCAATCTTTGCTTTTTCTACCTGATAGCCTTCTTCGGCACTCGGATTTGAAAAGTTTTCAACCCTGCTAATCCAAGTATCCACCCTGTTTGGAAAAACACCAGGAAGCGCTTTGGCTGTCAACACAAATAATCCAAGAAAAACCACACCAAATCCCACAACGCCCAATAAATATTTAACAGGATAACCTCCAATAAAGCATAGCATCAATATCATTGAAAAAGCGATAGCCGTAGTTGAAAAGTTTGCGGGTAAAATTAATGCCAAGGTAATTGCTATGGGTATCCATAACTGCACAACACTTTCCTTAAATTTGATTTGGCTCTCTTTTTTTCGCGCTAAATACCTTGATACATAAACCATTAGTATCAAAATAGCCAAGGTAGAAGTTTGAAAACCAACTCCAATAAACGGAATTTCAATCCACCTGCTTGCGTTTGAACCGGCAATTGTAGTTCCTTGAGATAAGGTAAATATTAACAATAGGATAACAAGAGGCAACATAATAACGGAACCACCGCTAAAATATCTAAACGGAATTTTATGAACACCATAAATAATCAAAAAACCAAGGAACAATAATATCACATGCTTAAATAAATAATAGAAAGGTGTGCCCACATTAGTACCGTAAACCAAATTGGTACTTGCGCTATAAACAGGCAAAAAAGACAATATTGCCATAAAGGTTACTATGGCCCAAATCGCTTTATCTCCTTCTATATTTTTAAGAATATTTTTCATCTGCTTACTTTTTATTTTTTAGTGGGAACAGATGCTGGTCGCCACTAATCATTCCTTTCTGTATTAAAATTTGTTAGGCTCGTGTCATTTACAATCTGCGTACTGCTTCTTTAAATTTATTTCCTCTGTCCTCATAATTTTCAAATAAATCAAAACTTGCGCAAGCCGGAGACAACAATACAGTATCTCCTTTTTCGGCAATTTTGTGAGCTACTTTTACAGCTTCTTCAGCACCTGCAGTTTCAATGATTAAGTCAACCACATTGCCAAAAGTTTGTATTATTTTTTGATTGTCCAATCCCAAACAAATAATGGCTTTTACTTTCTCTCTCACAAACGGCATTAAATCCAAATAATCATTTCCTTTATCCACACCGCCAACAATCCAAACCGTTGGCTTTTTTACGCTGTCCAATGCATAGAAAGTAGCGTTAACATTTGTTGCTTTAGAATCGTTGATATATTGCACGCCGTTAACTTTTAGTACAAATTCCAATCGGTGTTCTGCGCCTTCAAAATCTTCCAGACTTTCACGAATAGTATCTTTTCTAACTTTCAGCAATGAGGTGGCCATAGAAGCACCCATTGCATTTTTTAAATTATGTTTTCCTTTTAAAGCTAAAGTTGAAATGTTCATTAGTGTATCTTCTGTTTTATATTTAATTATTATGTTGTCTTTTTTCAAAAAAACGCCTTGTTCCAATTCTTTTTCTATTGAAAAAGGCAATAAACAGGCCTTTGTTTTATTATTTTGTAACCATTTTGTAATTACCTCATCATCCGCATCATAAATTAGAAAATCATTTTCGGTCTGATTTTCTGCAATTCGGAACTTTGAATGAATATAATTTTCAAACATATAGTCATATCTATCCAAATGATCTGGCGTAATATTTGTGATGATGGCGATATGCGGTGCAAATTCCACAATCCCGTCCAATTGAAAACTGCTTAATTCCAGCACATGGATATCAAACTTACTTTCAGCGACCTGTTGTGCAAAACTTTCACCAATATTTCCTCCCATTCCCACATTTAAATTTGCTTTCTTCAAAATATGGTTCACCAACATGGTTGTGGTGGTTTTTCCGTTTGAACCGGTGATGCCAACAATAAGACCGTCAGTAAATTTTGAAGCAAACTCTATTTCAGAAATAACTGGAATCCCATGGCTTTTCAACTGTTTTATCATGGCAGCTTTGTCTGGAATTCCAGGGCTTTTCATCACCAAATCGGCCGTCATTATTTTAGCTTCCGTATGGTTTCCTTCTTCAAATAAAATATCATTACTTAAAAGAACTTTTTTATATTTTTCAGCAATTATTCCTTTATCAGAAACAAAAACTTTATAACCTTTTTGTTTCCCCAAAATAGCGGTTCCTACACCGCTTTCTCCTGCTCCTAGAACAACCAACTTGCGATTGACGATTGACGATTGATGATTTTTAATACCTTCCATTATCGCTGATCTTCTCTATTTCTTAATGTTTTTATGGATGCTACCACAATTGACAATAATTCATTTGCTTCAGCATATAGTATTTCTATTTCATCCTGATGCCTATTATCCATTTCCTTCAAAATTTCCAAGAAATACATACTCTCATCTGTTTCTTCTTCAACTATTTTTAATTTATTTATAAAATGGCTGTAGATTTTGCCCTACAAGCTGCACGGTAATTAGCCCCGACAGAACTTGAACACCTTCTCAATTGCCTACAAAACGCATCATACTCTCTACCTTTACCGTATTTAGCACAAAGCCTCCAACATTCAATTGCAAACTTTTTTGTTCTTTCCTTTAAAATTTCTTTCATAGCATTTGTTAATTCTTAAATCATACATCGTAAATCTAAAATCCATTTACCTTAGCTTTAATGTTACAATGGCCAATACCGCTAACATGATTCCTACAATCCAGAATCTTGTCACAATTTTGCTTTCGTGATAACCTGATTTTTGATAATGATGGTGTAATGGCGCCATTTTAAATATGCGTTTTCCTTCTCCAAATCTCTTTTTGGTATATTTAAAATAACTTACCTGCAGCACTACCGATAAATTCTCCACTAAAAAAATGCCAGCCAAAATAGGAATAAGCAATTCCTTGCGTACGGCAATAGCCAAAACGGCAATTACGGCTCCTATGGTTAAACTTCCTGTATCGCCCATAAATACTTGAGCCGGATATGTATTGTACCACAAAAACCCGATTAAGGCACCTACAAAAGCAGCGATAAAAATGGTCATTTCACCCGAATCAGGAATGTACATCACATCTAAATAATTTGCAAAAATGATGTTCCCGGAAACCCAGGCAAAAATACCCAATGTCAGTACCATGATGGCCGATGAGCCCGCTGCCAATCCGTCAATTCCATCCGTTAAATTGGCGCCGTTTGATACGGCGGTGATGATAAATATGACAATAAGAATAAAAATTATCCATGCATATTTTTTATATCCTGTCCCTAAAAATGCCAAGATAGAAGCGTAATCAAATTCGTTGTTTTTTACAAATGGAATGGTTGTTTTTGTCGATTTTTTGGCATCAGCAAACAAAATTTGTGTTCCCGCTTCCGTAATATATTGATATTTTGTCGGCAATTTTTCTTTCATCGTAACACTAGGGTGAAAATATAGCATCGAACCCACAAAAATCCCCAAGGTAATTTGGCCTAAAATTTTGAAGCGACCTTTTAATCCTGCTTTATTTTGCTTAAATATTTTAATATAATCATCTAAAAAACCAATAGTTCCCATCCACAAGGTGGTTACCAGCAACAAAACGATGTACACATTGTCTATTTGCGCAAGCAGTAATACAGGAATAAGGGTTGCTAAAATAATGATAACCCCTCCCATTGTTGGCGTGCCCGCTTTTTCAACTTGTCCTTCCAAACCCAAATCCCTAACCGATTCGCCCACTTGCTTAAATTGCAAATAATTGATGATTTTTTTTCCGTAAATCATAGAAAACAGTAAAGAGATAATGAATGCCATTGCTGAACGAAACGAAATATACTTAAATAACCCTGCGCCGGTTAAATCGTAATATTTATCTAGATATTCAAATAAATAATATAACATACTATTGATTTTCTATGAGGTTTAACTGTTGTGTAATTTGCTCATAATCATCGAAATGCGAACGGTTTCCGTTTATTTCTTGATATGTTTCGTGTCCCTTTCCTGCAATTAATATGATATCACCTTTTTTAGCAAGTTTTGACGCTGCTTTAATGGCTTGTGCCCTATCCAAAATGGACAGTGATTTTCCCAAATTTTGAGGTTCAATACCTGCTTCAATCTCTTCTATGATTGTTTGTGGATCTTCATTTCTCGGATTGTCGGATGTCACAACTACCTGTGTGCTTAATTGAGAGGCGATTCGTCCCATAACAGGACGTTTCGCTTTGTCTCGATTGCCACCGCATCCCACAACGGTAATTACTTGTTCGTTTCCGGTTCTTATTTCATTGATGGTTTCCAATACATTTTTTAAGGCATCCGGCGTATGTGCATAATCCACAATTGCGGTTATACCACCTTTAGAAATAAGATATTGAAACCTTCCTGTTACGTTTTCCAACTCGCTTAAATGGCGCAAGGCTTCGGCTGAATCCAATCCCAACAGAACAGAAGCTCCATAAACAGCCAGCAAATTATAGGCATTAAATCGGCCAATTAATTTGGTATAAACTTCATTGTTATTGATATTCAACACCAAACCCGAAAACTGGTTCTCTATTATTTTAGCCTTAAAATCGGCCATCGTTTTTAACGCATACGTCTGTCTTTTTGCTTCGGTGTTTTGAAACATCACGGATCCGTTTTTATCGTCGATATTTACCAAGGCAAAGGCTGTTTTTGGCAAACAATCAAAAAATATCTTTTTTACGTCTCTATATTCCGCAAATGTTTTATGATAATCTAAGTGGTCATGAGTTAAATTGGTAAATACACCACCAGCAAATTGTAGTCCTTCTGTTCTTTTTTGATGAATTCCATGAGAGCTCACTTCCATAAAACAATAATCTACACCCAACGCAACCATTTCATTTAAATAAGAATTTATGGCCACAGAATTTGGCGTGGTATGCGTAGCTTCATATTGTTTGGTATCAACTAAAATTTTTACGGTCGATAACAGACCTGTTTTGTAACCGGCCATCTGAAATAATTTATAAAGCAAGGTGGCAACGGTGGTTTTACCGTTTGTTCCCGTAATTCCTATCAATTTTAATTTTGAGGAGGGATTGTCATAAAAGTTTGAAGCAATCAAAGCCAAAGCGCTGTTTGAATCTTCAACTTGAATATACGTTGTGTTTTTATTCAAATTCTCTGGCAATTTTTCGCAAAGAATTACGGTGGCACCCAATTCTATGGCTTTATCAATAAATTGATGGCCATCAAACAGCAATCCTTTTTGTGCTGCGAACAGGCAATTTTTTTGCACATTTCTAGAGTCGAATACAATGGCGTTCACCCTTATTTCGGTGTTGCCGTGAATTGCATTTACCACAACTTTATCTAATATGTCTTTGACTGATTTCAATAGATTTAATTTAAAATTATAGTTGATCCCTTGATTATTTTTTCACCGGCAATCAATGATTGCTGCGCAACTTTTCCTTTTCCATAATAGCTTACCTTTAATCCTAAATTTTCAAGAATGGAAATTGCATCCATGCCTGCCATTCCCTTTACATTAGGAATTGTGTCAATTTCTTTATTGGCTATGGTAAAGTACGCGTTATAGTCATTTTCAATACTTTTGAATTTTGGTGTTTTATTCTCTATATTATTGATTTCAGATTTTGAAAGGTAAATTTTTTGGGCAATATCCTTAAAAACCGGACCGGAAACATCGGCACCGTAATACCCTGTTTGCACTTTTGGTTTATGAATGACCACGATGCAGGAGTACTTCGGATTCTCGGCAGGAAAATATCCCGTAAAGGAGGAAATATAACGCCTGTTCGTTTCCCAATCTGATTCCCAATATTCGGTTCTTGCAGTTCCTGTTTTACCCGCCATAGAAAAATTTTCGGCATATAATTTTTTTCCAGTTCCGTGTTCCACTACATTTTTAAGCATTTCCTGCATTTTATCAATGGTTTCCTTTGAACAAATTGCCGGATTAAGCACTTCTTTATCAAAAGATTCCAAATGTTGTTTGTCCCATGAACGAATTTCTTTTACAAACCTTGGTTTCACCATTTCACCGTTGTTTGCAATGGCGTTGTAAAATGTTAAAATTTGTAATGGCGTAAGGCTAATATTATAACCATAAGCGATTGATGGCAGCGCATTTTTACTCCATTTTTTATCGCCTGGTCCTGGAATCTCTGGAGTACCTTCCCCTTTTATCGGTAGCCCAATCTTGTTATTTAAATGCATTGCCCTTAAAGAATTGATAAATTTTTCGGGGTTTTGACCGAAATTCTCATCTATCAATCTGGCAAATCCAATATTGGAAGAAACCTCAAGCGCTCGAGCAGCAGATATTTTACCATAACCACCTCTTTTTGAATCATTTATTGCCCTGCCATGAATGATATACCTTCCGCTACCTGTATCAACCACAGTGCTTGTGTCAATCACTTTTGATTCCAACGCAACAACCATGGACATTACTTTAAAAGCAGAGCCGGGTTCATTAGATTCTCCAACGGCATAATTTAATCGCTCATAGTAAGTGCCGTTTGCATTTTTACCTAAATTGGAAATCGCTTTAATTTCACCAGTCTTTGTTTCCATTACCACCACACAGCCGTGATCAGCTTCATAAATTTCTAATTGTCTCAATAATGAATGGTGTGCGATATCTTGTATATTAATGTCGATGGTGGTAACAATATCCTTTCCATCAACCGGTTCCTTTTCATTAGCGTCGTTAATTGGTTTCCATTGACCGTGGGCAATTTTTTGTTTCAAACGCCATCCAAATTTTCCATTTAAATAATCGCGATAAGCACCTTCAATACCTGGCGCACCTCTATAATCATCATAGCCAATGGTTCTTTCAGCAACTTTTCCAAGCGGATGAGCCCGAACAGTTGATTGCTCTGCGATAAAACCACCCTTGTACATTCCCAATTTAAAAATTGGAAAACTTTTGATTTTTATGTAGTCAGTATATCCAAGTTTTCGGGTAATAAATAGGTACCTATTTTTATTTGTTCGTGCTTTTCTTATTTTACGTTCCCATTCTGAAGCTGGTTTTCCAAGCATTTTGGAAAGCCCTTTGGAAAGTCCTCTAATATTCGTTTCAAATTCCTCCGCATCAACAGTGTAGGCATCCATTCTAATTTCATATTGTGACATAGAAGTTGCCAACAAACTACCATCTGCCGAAAAAACATTTCCTCGGTTTGCGAAAATGGTATCATTTTTTAAAGTAAGATGTTCCGACATATCTCTGTACTTTTCACCATCGGCAAATTGAATATCGCTTAGCTTCAATATAATAGCCGCCAAAAAAAGTGTGATAAACACAAATACAACATAGAGTTTGTTTAATATGCCTTTTTTTGTTGCAGCCAATTTTAATTTGCTTTTTTTGAGATTACTTTTATTACTTGTGGTGGATTTTCACTTGGAATTAATCCATAATTCACCACCTTATTTCTTATGGTTGATTCTAATTTCATTTTCATAGAAATTGAACGAGTATCAACAAACTCAGCTCTTAATTCTTTAATTTCTTTATTGAGCTTTGCAATTTCCATGACCTTTTTGTCGGAACTGTGTCCACTCGCAATCATCAACAGTACCAATGCCACTATAAAAAAAATGAAACGCCAATTTTTAAAGGAATCCTCATCTATTAAAAATTTTCCTTTTAATAAATCGTAAACGCTATTTGTAATTTTGGCCATTTATGCTAAAGTTGCGATTCTTAATTTTGCGCTTCTCGCCCTACTATTTTTCTTAATTTCCTGGAATGATGGCACCATCATTTGTCCGACTTTCTTTAAAGGAACTGTAACATTTCCATAATAATCCTTTACTGGCTCCCCTTCAAAAAGTCCACTTCTAATAAACCTTTTAACCAGCCTATCTTCCAAAGAATGGTAAGAAAGCACACTCAATCTTCCATTTTCATTCAGCAATTCGGGCACTTGCAATAAAAACTCCTTTAAAGCCTCAATCTCTTGGTTTACCTCTATTCTAATTCCCTGAAAAATTTGGGCCAATACTTTATGTTCTTGTGATTTTGGCACAAATGCCGCCAACACCTCTTTTAACTGAAAACTTGTTTTAATTTTCTCTTCTGAACGCTTTTCTACAACTCTTCTGGCGATGTCTTTTGCATTGCGCAATTCGCTATAATTAAAGAGCACATTCGCTAACTTTTCCTCATCATATTTATTGATGACCTCAAAAGCCGATAGCGCACCCGACTGGTTCATTCTCATATCCAAATCAGCATCGAATCTTGTGGAAAATCCGCGTTCAGCTTCATCAAATTGATGTGAAGACACACCTAAATCCGCCAAAATACCATCTACTTTTTTGATGCCGTAAAAACGCAAATACCTTTTTATAAATCTGAAATTCTGCGGTATCAATGCAAATCTCGGATCATCAATAACATTGCGCTGCGCATCCTCATCCTGATCAAACGCAAAAAGTTTTCCGTGTTCATTTAACCTGCTCAATATTTCTCTTGAATGACCGCCGCCACCAAAGGTCACATCAACATACACACCGTCTGGCTTAATATTTAAACCATCAATGCTTTCTTTTAACAAAACCGGATTATGATATTCCATCTTCATTTCCATTTACGTTACCCATAACACTTTCAGCCAAATCAGCAAAATCTATCGTTGCGTCGTCAATCGCTTTTTCATACTTGTCTTTATCCCAAATTTCAACAATATTTACAGCAGAAGAGAGTACCACATTTTTGTTAATTTCTGCAAATACCTGCAAATCTTTTGGAATCAATAACCTTCCTAAACTGTCTAACTCAACAATTTTTACGCCTGCAGTGAACCGTCTGATGAAATCATTGTTCTTTTTTACAAACCTATTCAAGGTGTTCACCTTCGCCATCATTGCATTCCACTCAGACATCGGATATAACTCTAAACATGGCTGAAAAACGGATCGTTTTATCACAAAACCTTCCTGCAACATCGGCATAAGCTGTTTCTTTAATGCGTTGGAAAGCAGCAACCTCCCTTTCGCATCAGCCTTAGCTTCATATGTTCCAATTAAATTTATCATCATGAATTTGAGTGTATTCAAAAATATAAATTTTTTCCCACAATTTACCACATTTATCCACTTTGTTGATAACTTTTACCACTTCTTACCATTTAAAGGGTATATTTTTAAATTTCAGACACTTACTATTTTAATTGCTGGGCTTTAAAATAACCTGTATTTTCGAAAAAAAAGTTACCTTTGCAATAAGGTATAAAAATGAATAATAAATGAGCAGTAAACTTATTGAAGATGGCAAGTATAGTTATGTTGAAGCTGGTGAAGGACCAACTATAATTGTGC
Source organism: Lutibacter sp. (assembly GCA_027449025.1). Classification (GTDB taxonomy): domain Bacteria; phylum Bacteroidota; class Bacteroidia; order Flavobacteriales; family Flavobacteriaceae; genus Lutibacter. The sequence continues at coordinate 27,147 of DAIDMK010000010.1, forward strand.
TTCACGGACTTATGGGAGCGTTAAGTAATTTTGATGGTGTTTTAAACTATTTTCCTAAAAATGGCTATCGTGTAATAATACCTGAACTACCAATTTATAAATTACCGCTGCTAAAAACAAATGTTAAAAACTTGTCTAAATTTTTAAAAGATTTTATGGCATATAAAAAGATTGACAAAGCCATATTGCTTGGCAACTCTTTGGGTGGTCATATCGCTTTGTATTTCACCAAATTAAATCCAATTAACGTTGCGGCACTTGTTTTGGCCGGAAGCTCTGGTTTGTATGAAAAATCTATGGGCGACACCTATCCGAAACGAGGAAATTACGAATACATTGAAACAAAAACACAAGAGGTTTTTTACGACCCTGAAATTGCTACAAAAGAAGTTGTTGATGAAATTTTCGCTTCAGTAAACGATCGGGTTAGGGTGATAAAAACCTTGGCCATCGCCAAAAGCGCCATACGTCATAATATGGCAAAAGATTTACCTTCAATGAATATACCTACCTGTATCATCTGGGGGAAAAACGATACAGTTACACCTCCTGAAGTTGCTGTAGATTTTCAGAAATTACTGCCAGATGCCAACTTATTTTGGATTGATAAATGCGGCCACGCACCCATGATGGAACACCCAGACGAGTTTAATAAAATTCTTGAAAACTGGTTAAAAGAAAGGAAACTATAACCCATGAAAATTAAATCTGCTGATTTTGTAACCAGCAATACCGACGTTTCAAAATGCCCAAAAGAGCAACTTCCCGAGTATGCTTTTATCGGGCGCTCAAATGTTGGGAAATCTTCGTTAATCAATATGATTACCGGAAGAAGCAAATTGGCAAAAACATCTGGAAAACCGGGTAAAACACAGCTAATTAACCACTTTAAAATTAACGAGGATTGGTTTTTGGTAGATTTGCCAGGATATGGCTATGCACAAGTTTCAAAATCGAAACGACAAACATTTCAGGAGTTTATAAAAGATTATTTGCTGCTTCGCCAACAATTGATTTGCACTTTTGTGTTGATAGACTCGAGGCTAGAACCCCAAAAAATAGATTTGGAATTTATGGAGTTCCTAGGAGAAAACAATGTTCCTTTTTATATTGTTTTTACCAAAGCCGACAAATTAAAACTTTCTGAATTGAACCGGAATATCAAGGTTTATAACAAGGTAATGACCAAATCCAATTGGGAAAGTATGCCGCCACATTTTGTGACTTCCTCAGTAGATACCACTGGAAAAGATGAATTGCTAAATTTTATAGACGAACTAAATCAGCAAGTAGCCACACAATCCTAAAAATGGCTTCAACCAAAAATAACCTGCAAATTCTTTTTGAAGACAATCACTTTATCATTGTCAACAAACGATCGGGCGATATTGTTCAAGGCGATAAAACTGGAGATGTGCCTTTAAATGATATTGTAAAATCCTTTATCAAGGAAAAATACAACAAACCTGGTGCTGTTTTTTTAGGTACGGTCCATCGACTAGACCGACCGACCACAGGCATTGTGGTTTTTGCCAAAACATCAAAAGCTTTGGAGCGTTTTAATAAAATGCTACGCGATAAAAAAGTGAACAAAACATATTGGGCTGTGGTTAAAAACAAACCTGCTAAAGATGCCGACACCTTGGTAAGTTACTTAATCAAAAACCCAAAAAACAATAAATCCACTTCGTATAATACCGAAACTGAAGGCAGCAAAAAAGCAGTTCTTCATTATAAAGTATTGAAATCACTAGATAATTACCACTTATTGGAGGTCGATTTGGAAACAGGTCGACACCACCAAATCAGATGCCAGCTGTCCGCCATTGGTTCGCCTATAAAAGGTGATCTAAAATATGGTTTTGACCGAAGCAACAAAGATGCTAGCATTCATTTACACGCCCATAAAATTGAATTCCTCCACCCAGTTTCCAACGAGCTAATCTCCATTATTGCCCATCCTCCAAAAGATCCGATTTGGGATGCGTGTTTTTCGATTGACAATTAAAAATTGAAGACGGGAGTTTACAATAAATCAAATTAATTATTAGAAACTGGCTTTTTAACTCATTATCCAAATAAAAAATTAAGAAAATTTTATGGTTAAGGTAGGGTTTTTTCTGATTTTATTGTTTTTACTTTGATAAACTGAATAATTTAAAAGAAATGCATAAAATAGGTTTAGCCACGCTGTTATTTTTTTCAACACACATCATAAATGCTCAAGAATGGATTGCGGACATGGAAACTGCAAAAAATATTGCCGTTGAAAAAAACGAAAAAATAATATTGGTTTTCCAAGGTTCTGATTGGTGTGCACCTTGTATAAAGTTGAATAAGGAAATTTGGAGCAGTCCAGAATTTGTTACTTATGCTAAAAATCACTTTGTCATGCTTAAAGCAGATTTTCCAAGAAAAGGGAAAAACGAATTATCAGAATTCCAACAACAAGAAAACATAAAACTTATGGAAGAGTATAATAAAACAGGGTTTTTCCCTTATGTTGTTGTGCTAGATCAAAACGGCAAGGTTTTAGGAAATACAGGCTATAAAAATATAGACCCAAGAACCTATATTGAGTTGCTTAACGCTTTTTAATAATAAATTTAAATGCTTAAAAATTTATTTTTTATTCTTTTAATTTTCTTCACAACTTTTCTTCATAGCCAACAAGTTCATAAGAAAATAATCAAATTAATGGGGAGTCGTTTTGACATTTCCGTAGTGGCTGAAGACAGCATTCAGGCAAACATTGCCATTAATTTGGCCATTGATGAAATTTCAAGAATCGAAAAATTGATATCTGATTGGGATCCTAATTCTCAAACTTCTGAAATAACAAGGAATGCTGGCACTAAACCTGTTAAAGTGGACAAAGAATTGTTTGATCTTATTGAAAGATCTATAGCGATTTCAAAATTAACCGATGGCGCATTTGACATAAGCTATGCTTCTATGGATAAAATCTGGAGATTTGACGGAAGCATGAAAGAAATCCCCAGCAATGAGGAAATTGTTGCAGCTATTTCAAAAATTGGCTATCAAAATATAATTCTCGACAAAGCAAATCTTACCGTATTTTTAAAACTAAAAGGAATGAAAATTGGATTTGGCGCAATTGGAAAAGGATATGCCGCAGATAAAGCCAAAAGCCTATTAATTTCAAAAGGGGTTAAAGCCGGAATCATAAATGCTTCTGGCGATATGAATACTTGGGGAAAACAACCAGACGGCGAAAACTGGAAAGTTGCTATTACAAATCCACTCAACAAAAACACTGCATTCGGAATATTTCCAATTAGTGAAAGTGCCGTGGCAACCTCGGGTAATTATGAAAAATTCGTAACTTTTAATGGCAAACGATTTTCACATATAATTGACCCAAGAACTGGCTACCCTGTAAGTGAAATTATCAGTGTTTCTGTTTTCGCCCCAAAAGCGGAATTGTCAGATGCATTGGCGACTTCAGTTTTTGTAATGGGAACAGAAACCGGATTAAATTTAATCAATCAATTAAAAGGTATTGAATGCATCATCATTGATTCCGAGGGGGAAATTCACACATCCACAAATATTAACATCAATAAAATATGATAAAAAAGCTCAGTTTACTTGTATTAATTAGCTCCTTAACCTCCTGTATGGCCGTTAAGGAATATGAAAAAGTATATATCAATGATCCTGATATGATCCTGACTTCAAAAAATGCTCATAAATTTGAAACGAGTTTTCAAGTTTATAGGGAAGGTTCTGCAGGAGCAAATGGCGGAAAATCGGGTGGTGGTTGTGGTTGTAATTAATAAAATATTATGAAAAAAATAATTCTTATTGCAGTTTCTCTTTTCACCTCTATCGGCTATTCACAAGCAACCTCAGATTCGACAAAAATCAATAAAAAACGTGTTTTAGAAACAGCCGAAGTTGATATCATTTCAAGCTTTTATTCACAAGACGGCGATAATGCTGCCGTAACGGGCGGAATTGGAACTGAAAAACTTACAGATTTAGCCACAAGCATAACAATTTCCATCCCGTTAAATGAAGATGATGTGCTTACTCTTGACGGCACAATCTCTGCCTATTCCTCTGCATCTTCAAGCAACACAAATCCTTTTGATGTTGGTGGGGGGTCTGATAATTACTCATCTACAAAAAGCATTGGCAGTCCCTGGATTGAATCATCAGGTGCCTCAAAATCCGATGTTTGGATAAATGGTGATATTGGGTACAGCCACTCCTCAGATGACAGAAATTCTATAGTGGGCGCCAATATTAATTTCGCCAATGAGTATGACTATACTTCTTTTGGTTTAGGAGGAAGTTTTACAAAACTTTTTAATGAAAAGAACACTGAAATATCAGCGAAAGCAAATATTTATTTAGACAGTTGGCAACCCATTTATCCAAAAGAATTAAGCACTTATATAGAAGGAAATCATAACCTGAATTCCGGTATTTTTAACGGCCTCAACATTTATGACCAAAACGGAACAGCCATCAACAAAAACGGATCAACGGTTTGGAGCCCGCTGAAATCATCTCTTATAGATACAAAATCTAGAAACACCTACACCATCTCCTTAGGTTTTTCACAAATATTAAGCAAAAGAGCCCAATTCTCAGTGTTTTTAGATCTTGTTCAGCAAGATGGCTGGCTGTCAAATCCCATGCAACGCGTTTATTTTGGAGACAGAGCGAATTATTATGTTGGAAACCCTGCAAGCATTTCAAATTACACATCAACCAATAATAAAGATGTTTTCCAATTAGCCGATGATATTGAAAGATTGCCACAAACACGATTTAAAGTGCCAGTAGGTCTTAGATTTAATTATTATATCAATGAATTTGTGACTGTTAGGACTTATTACAGGTATTATTTAGATGACTGGGGCGTAACTTCTCATACGGCAAGTATTGAATTGCCTGTAAAAATTTCGGATAAGTTTACTTTATATCCAACGTATCGGTATTATATTCAAACAGCGGCAGATTATTTTGCGCCTTATGAACAACTTTTTTCGACTGATGAATTTTATACTTCAGATTATGATTTATCTAAATTTGATTCAAATCAATTCGGCTTTGGAGTTTCTTATACCGATATTTTTACAAAAGGAAAAATATGGAAATTAGGGTTGAAAAATGTGGATTTAAAATACAGCAATTACAAAAGAAATACAGGGTTGTCGGCAGGCATAATTTCTGTCGGATTTAAATTTATAATGGAATAAAAAATACACATCATAAACCAGAAAAACAGTTAAGCTTTGCTTTTCTTGTTTACAATTTCATCCAAACATAAATTCCCTAAACTTCCTTTGTGAGTGTGTACCACTTTTTTATCGGGATTAAAAGTACCGTTGTCAATGTTTTTTCCAACAATTTTATAGGCGTCTCTAAAAGGTACGCCGCTTTGAACCAGTTTATTGACTTCCTCAACGCTAAATAAATACCGGTATTTTTCGTCGTCAATAATATTTGGTTTTACCTGAATGTTTTTTAAGGAATAGGCAAGCATTTCCAAGCACGATTTTAAGGTTGAAAACGAAGGAATCAATCCTTCTTTTAACAATTGTAAATCACGGTGATAACCGCTTGGCAAATTGTTGGTAATAAGGGTAAATTCGTAAGGCAAGGCTTGTAATTTGTTGCATTTTCCCCTGATCAATTCAAAAACATCTGGATTTTTTTTGTGCGGCATAATGCTCGATCCCGTTGTTAATTCATCAGGAAAAGAAATAAAACTAAAATTTTGGCTCATATACAAACAAATGTCCATACTCATTTTTGATAAGGTTCCCGCCACAGAACTCAGCGCAAAAGCTGTCGATTTTTCCAATTTCCCCCTGCCCATTTGTGCAGCCACAGCATTGAATTTCAAGGTCTCAAAGCCTAATAATTCTGTGGTATAATCCCGATCTATTGGATAGGAACTTCCGTAGCCGGCTGCCGAACCAAGTGGATTTTGGTCAGCCACTTTGCCAGCTGCTTTCAAAAAATAAATATCATCTATCAAAGTTTCTGCATAGGCTGAAAACCACAATCCGAATGAGGAAGGCATGGCAATTTGTAAATGCGTATAGCCAGGCAGCAACACATTTTTATATTGATCTGCCAGCGAAATTAACAATTCAAAAAGCTCATCAACTCCTTCACTAATTTCTTGTAAAGCATCTTTTACATATAAATGGACATCCACTAAAACCTGATCATTTCTTGATCGTGCGGTATGAATTTTTTTTCCGGTATCACCCAATTTTTCAGTCAGTAAAAATTCAATTTTAGAATGAACGTCTTCAAAAGAGTCTTCAATAATAAAATTTCCATCCTCAATAATTTTAAGGATGCCTTTCAGTTCCTTTTCTAATGAAGCAATTTCTTCATCGGTTAACAAGCCTATTTTATGCAACATCTTTGCATGGGCAATATTCCCAATCACATCGTATTTTGCCAGAATTAAATCGAGTTCCCTATCGTTTCCAACTGTGAACAAATCTATTTTTTTATCGGTTGAAAATCCTTTATCCCAAAGTTTCATATTATAATGTTTAAGCGTTGAATCGTTTATTTGTTTAATCGTAAAATTTAAAATTCTTAATTCAAAAAACACACCCCTAGCCCCTACTTTGGCTTCTCTCTGCACAAGTCTCCAGAGGGGAATTTAATGCTTTTGTATCGTTTATCGTGTAATCGTCTAACTATAAATCCCAACGCGCCATCTGTTATCCGCGCTTCATCTCGCCCATAGCTGTTGCTATGTCGCGCTAAAAATGTCCACTGGACATTTTAGCTCACTACACTTATTATTTTATAAATAGGTGTTCGTGAATCTTCGATTTTTTAACTGCCAACGCGCCATCTGGCCCATCGCTAAAAATGTCCACTGGACATTTTTTTAACGCTCTGTCCCCCCTTCGGGGGTTAGGGGGCTAAAACTTCACCTAATATTTTAATATATAAATCAATCCCTACCTCAATTTCATTCACATAAATAAATTCATCGGCGGTATGCGAGCGAAAACTGTCGCCCGGACCTAATTTCAAGGACGGGCAACTTAAAACTGCTTGGTCTGACAGCGTAGGCGAACCATAGGTTTTTCTGCACAATTTAATACCTGCCTTCACTATGGGATGATCTTTTGGAATTGAGGACGAATTTAACCTTAGCGACCTTGCATTTACTTCGCATTTTACCTTTGATTTAACAATCTCCAATACTTCATGATTGCTGTAAGCATCTGTAACCCTAACATCAACCACAAAATTACAGGTCGCCGGAATTACGTTGTGCTGGTTTCCGGCATTGATTTGTGTTACGGTCATTTTTACCTTTCCCAAAGTTTCAGATTGCTTTGGAAATTCAAAATTTTGAAACCAATGAATGTCCTCAATTGCTTTATAGATCGCATTGTCGCCAATGCCGTGCGCGGCGTGTCCCGAAGTTCCTTTCGCCTCACAATCCAACACCAACAATCCTTTTTCGGCGATGGCTAAATCCATCAATGTTGGCTCGCCAATAATGGCAAAATCTATGGGTGGAATAATTTGCAACATACTGTTCAATCCGTTTAATCCCGAACTTTCTTCTTCGGCGGAAGCCACCATTACCAAATTATAATTTAAGTCGGTTCTATCATAAAAATAGGTAAATGTTGCCAACAATGAAACTAAGCAACCACCGGCATCATTGCTTCCCAATCCGTATAGTTTTCCATCGAGAACCTCTGGATTAAAAGGGTTTTTTGTATAGCCTTTATTTGGTTTAACAGTATCGTGATGCGAATTGAGTAATATCGTTTTTTTAGAAGTATCGAAGTACTTATTTTTTGCCCAAACATTGTGTTTGTCGGTTTCAAATTTAATATCATAGCCGGAAAACCACTGCCCAATCAACAGTGCGGTTTCATTTTCCTCGCCTGAAAAAGATTGGGTTGCAATTAAATTTTTAAGTAACTCTATAGCTTCCTTTGTTAATTTATTAATCATTTATTTTTCGTTTCTTATTTTTTAATACGCTTTAAAACAGTTGTTTATAATAGAATAGCACTTTTATTTGAATCTTTTCATTTTGAAAATTCACAACATCAACGTTATACAAAGGTTCACAAAGCGCCACAGAGTTGCACAAAGAAAAATACACTTAAATTATTCAACTGAAATTATCAATTGTTAATGAGGTGAACAGATTATTTGTGTTTTTAATGAGTGATGCATCACCAATGTTCACTTTCTGAACGCCCTTTTTTAGCGCATTAAAACAATTATGAAGTTTTGGAACCATTCCTTCTGTAATAATGCCACTTTCAATTAATTGTTCATATTTCTCTAAATTAATATGTTGAATTACAGAGTTTTCATCTTTTATGTCTTCCAAAACACCTTTTAATTCAAAAATATAATTCAATACTACTTCATAAGAATTGCTCATTGCAATTGCAATTTCAGAAGCGATGGTATCAGCATTCGTATTTAATAATTGTCCGTTTTTGTCATGTGTTATCGCGCAAAAAACAGGCGTTATATTATTTTGCAAAATCACCTGTATAAACTCGGAGTTAATCGTATCCACATCACCCGCAAATCCGTAATCAACCGCTGCAACTATTCTTTTGTGCGCCACAATGCAATTGGCATCAGCCCCAGATAAACCCAAAGCATAGCAGTTTAGTTTTTGCAATTGGGCTGTGATTTTTTTATTCAACAAACCTGCATACACCATTGTTACCACTTCCAGTGTTGCTTCATCAGTTACCCTTCTTCCTGCAATCATTTTAGGTTTCAAACCCATTGCTTCAGCAATTTCAGTCGCCCTTTTTCCTCCGCCGTGAACCAATATTTTTGGGGAATCCAATTCGGAAAAATCTTTTAAAAATGAAAATAAAGCACCTTCATCATTGATAATATTTCCGCCAATTTTTACGATATGCAATTGTTGTTTAACCATGGCTTTCCAATATTTTCTTCAACACAATTTGTGCAGAAAAGGTACGGTTATTCGCCTGTTGAATCACTATGGAGTTTTCAGAATCCATCACGGCATCGGCAACAATCACATTTCTTCTTACCGGTAAACAATGCATAAATTTGGCATTGTTAGTCAGTTTCATTTTTTCTGAAGTAATCATCCAAGAACTATCGGTATTCACCACTCTTCCATACTCTTTGAAGGAGCTCCAATTCTTAACATACACAAAATCAGCATTTTCAAATGCTTTTTCCTGATCATATTCTACGATTGAATTTTTGGTGATTGTAGGGTCTAGTTCATAACCTTCAGGATGCGTAATCACAAAATCTGCGTCTTGTAATTGCATCATTTCTACAAAAGAATTTGCTACAGCCTGTGGCAATGCTTTTGGATGCGGCGCCCAAGACAAGACCACTTTTGGTTTGTGCGCAATTTTAAATTCTTCCATCGTGATGGCATCAGCCAAAGCCTGCAAAGGATGTCCGGTAGCACTTTCCATATTTACAACCGGGATTCCAGCATATTTTTTAAAGCTGTTGATTACCATTTCAGCCTGATCTTTTTCTTTATCCGTAAGTGATGCAAAAGCCCTAATAGCCACAATATCGCAATATTGTGCAATTACTTTGGCTGCCTCTTTTACATGTTCTGATTTTGAGCCGTTCATAATCGCGCCTTCTTCATATTCCAATTCCCATCCTTCACTTCCAAAATTCATCACAATAACATTCATCCCCAAATTTTGAGCAGCTTTTTGGGTGCTTAAACGCGTGCGCAAACTGTTGTTAAAAAACAACAGACAAATTGTTTTTCCTTCGCCAAGCGTTTTGTGTTGAAGGGGATTTTTTTTAATTTCAAGTGCTTCCTGAACCGCATTCTGCAAGTTTCCAAGATCATTTATATTTGTATAATCTCTCATTTTTGAGTTATTTTTGTGAAAACTGATTTGTTTTGCATGGCATCAAGCATAAAATTATCTGTTAATCCATTAAGAATCCACGTTTCAATATTGGCATTTTGAGCAATTTCAGCGGCTTCGATTTTAGAAATCATTCCTCCAGTGCCTCCAGAAGAAATGGTTTTTTCAGCTTCGCTTTTCAGCGATTGAATGTCTCCTGTTTCTAAAATCGTTTTTTCGTGATGGTTTTGCATCGATTCTTTCGTATAAATGCCATTGGTATTTGTTGCGATTATCAACAAATCAACATTTAACAAAGCAGCGGTCAAGGCTGATAATTTGTCATTGTCACCAAACTTAATTTCGTCAGTAGCAACGGTATCATTTTCATTGATAATAGGAATATAACTGTTTTCTACCAACACATTGATAGTGTTTACGATGTTAGTAATTGACTGTTCTTTTTCAAAATCGGAATAAGACAGCAAGCATTGAGAAGTTAACAGTCCCAACTCCCTGAAACATTCCTGATAAATTCGCATTAAATGCGGCTGGCCGATAGATGCCAAAGCTTGTTTTACGTTTATTTTCTTTCCGTTGCTTTCCAATTTCACAAACTGTTTGGCAACGGCAATGGCACCTGAACTCACAATCACAAATTCATAATCATCTTTTAACCAAGCGATTTGTTTTGCAATATCTTCAATTTTACCTCTAGAGATGTTGTCGGTCTCTTTGGTTAACACATTAGTGCCAATTTTTAACAATATTCTTTTTTTACCTGATCTGCCCATTTCCTAGTATATACCACTTGTTTGTTACTAAATGTTGCATTCCCATCGGACCTCTGTGATGTAATTTATCTGTGCTAATCGCCAATTCTCCACCCAATCCGAATTGGCCGCCATCGGTAAATCGTGTTGAAGCATTTTGGTAAACTGCCGCTGAATCAACCGATTCCATAAAATTTTGCGCTACCTTATCATTTTTAGTAATAATCACCGAGGAATGTCCGCCACCATATTTATTAATTTTCTCTATGGCTTCTTCGGATGAATTTACACCTCCCAATACAATTTTATAGTCCAAAAATTCTTCGAACCACACGGATTCATCTTCAAAACTCGCTACATTTTCAAAAGCTGACAATTCATTATCGCCTAAGATTTCAACGTTGAATTTCAATAATTCGGCAATCAATTTTTTAATAAATATTTCTTTATTTGGCAAATTTAAATTGATCAACACCTTGTCGGTTGCATTGCAGGCCGATATTTTAGTAGTTTTTGCGTTGAGAATTACTTTTAAGGCTATTTCCGTATCGGCTTCCTTACCCACATAAATAAAATTATTACCGCGTCCGCTCACAATTACCGGACAAGTGGCGTATTGCTTCACAAAAGCGATTAATTTTTCACCGCCTCGCGGCACGATTAAATCCACTTTTTGGGTGGGATTTTGCATAAAAATCTGAGTTTCAGCCCTATTATAATTCAAATATTCTACCCAATTTTCTGCAATATTGTTTTCTGCCAGCGCTTTATGCCATAAATCCACAATCTTCAAATTTGAATTTATGGATTCCTTTCCTCCTTTCAATAAAATCTTGTTTCCCGATTTAAAAGCGATTCCCGCCGCTTCAACAGTAACATCAGGTCTGGATTCATAAATAATTAAGATTGTTCCAAAAGGGGCTGTTTTGTTGGTAATTTTTAATCCGCTTTCGTGGGTAAAATGATACAATTCTTTTCCTATTGGATCCACGTCAGCTACCAATTGCTCCAAGGACAAAATCATTTCCCTAATTTTATTTTCGTCCACTTTTAAACGCTCATGCATCGCCAAATCGTCGCCATGATAATTCTCTACATCTGTTTTATTGGCTGTCAGCAATGCCAATTTTTCAGCTGCAATCAATTTTGCCATAGAAAGCAAAACTGCATTTTTTTGTTGTGAGGTCAGTGCGTTGTTCATGTTAAAATTTCTCTCAAGGCGTTTATAAAAATATCAACGTGTTTCTTTTTTACACTTAAGGGTGGCAAAATCCTCAGCAAATTTTTGTTGTTTGAGCCACCGGTAAAAATATGTTTGTCGAATATGAGTTTTTTTCGCAATTCGCCCACTTCAAAATCAAATTCCACACCCAACATCAATCCTTTTCCTTTTACTTTTTTAATTTTTGCGACTGTAAAAATCTCCTGAAGAAAATAGGCATAGACTTCCTCTACATTTTCCATCAACTTTTCTTTTTCCATTACATCAAGTACCGAAATACCAGCAGCACAAGCCAAATGATTACCGCCAAACGTGGTTCCTAACCTGCCGTATTTCGCTTTAATTTTATCGGCAATCAACACGCCTCCAATTGGAAATCCGTTACCCATTCCTTTTGCCAGGGTAATCATATCAGGCTGAATGTTGTGGTGCTGAAAAGCGAAAAACTTTCCGCTTCTTCCATAACCCGACTGGATTTCATCTAAAATGAAAACAACATTATTTTCATTACATTCCTTTTGGACTTCCTTAAAAAATGCCGTAGTTCCTTCATCCAAACCGCCAACGCCTTGAATTCCTTCAATAATCACAGCAGCCACATCTCCTTTTCCTATTTCATGAATCACCAATTCAAGGTCATTTAAAGGTAGAAAGGTCACTTCTTGCTGAAGGTTTATGGGCGCGTTTATCGATAAATTGTCGGTTACAGCAACTGCCGCAGAAGTTCTCCCGTGAAAAGCATTTTTAAAAGAAATGACCCTGCTTTTTCCTGTTTCAAACGAAGCCAATTTTAAGGCATTTTCATTCGCTTCGGCACCCGAATTGCACAAAAACAAGTTGTAATTTTCACATCCAGACAATTTTCCTAATTTTTTTGCCAATTCTTGTTGGAGGGGATTGACAATTGAATTGGAATAAAAGCCAATCTTAGTTAGTTGTTCACTCAAAGATTTCACGTAATCGGGATGTGAATGGCCAATTGAAATAACCCCGTGCCCGCCGTAAAAATCTAAATATCTTGTATCGTTTTCATCCCAAACATAAACGTCTTTTGCCTTTACGGGTGTTACGTTATAGAGCGGGTAAACATCAAATAATTCCATTTTTTATGTTTTAAATCTGATTTATTTTTTCAAATGAAGTAATTAAACCTTTTATTAAGGCAGCGCTTAATCCTTGATGCTCCATCTCGTTTAAACCTTCAATGGTACAGCCACTTGGCGTGGTCACTTTGTCAATTTCCTTTTCGGGATGATTTCCGGATTGGATCAATAAACTCGCCGCACCCAAACAGGTATGCATTGCTAATTCTTGCGCTTCTTTTGCATCAAAGCCTAATTGAATGGCACCTTGTGAAGTTGCCCTAATCAATCGCATCCAAAAAGCAATACCGCTCGCACAAATTACCGTTGCCGACTGCATCAATTTTTCTTCAATGCAAAGTGTTTTCCCTGATGAATTAAAAATAGTTTTAGCCAATTCAATATTATCTGAACCTTTTTTATTCGCGCTCAAACAGGTCATCGATTTTCCCACTGAAATAGCCGTATTTGGCATACTTCTGATAATCGCCAAATCGTTACCCAAAATATTTTCTACCTCCTGAATTCTTCTGCCTGTCACTGTTGAAATGATGGTGTGCTTTTTTGGATTCACAACATCTTTTATTTCATCTAAAACCGTCTGTAACTGTTTTGGCTGAACTGCAATAATAATAATATCCGAATAACGAACTGCCTTTTTGTTTTCGGTTGTAATTTTAACATTCGGCAGTTTTTCCCAAGAACTTAGAGAAGAAATATCTCTCTTGGTCAAATACAAATTTTTAACTTTAAAATCTTTTTGGGCTAAAATTCCGATGGCTATTGAATAACCTAGATTTCCTACGCCAATAATTGCTATTTTCATTTGTTCAGTTTTATTTGTTTAATTCGGTCAAATGTGTTCGCAAAGCATGATTCATCTTGGTAAAAAAATTATTCTTTGCTCGGTTCATTTCTCTATATTTTAAAATGCGGATGCTTTTAAGTTCAACCCTTCCGATTCATTCAATCCAAGCATTAAATTCATATTTTGAATGGCCTGTCCGGAAGCTCCTTTTACTAAATTATCGATTACCGAAGTAATTAACAAAGTATTTTTATGCTTTTCCAAATGAATAAAACAATTGTTGGTATTTACCACTTGTTTTAAATGAATAGGCGCTTTTGAAATATGGGTAAAAGGTGACTCTTTATAGAAATCTTCATACCATTCAAAAGCCTTTTCAATGGTACCATCAAACTTTAAATATATGGAGGCAAAAATTCCCCTGCTGAAATTTCCCCTGTTTGGAATTAAAAATAATTCCTCAGAAAAATTTGGCTGTAATTTTATCAAGCATTCTCCAATCTCACCCAAATGCTGGTGTGTAAAGGCTTTGTAAATCGAAAAATTATTGTCCCTCCAACTAAAATGTGTTGTTTCGCTAGGTGAAACTCCTGCCCCTGTTGAACCAGTTGTCGCATTGATATGAACAGAATTATTTACCATATTTTGCTTAGCCAAAGGCAGTAGTGCCAATTGAATGGCCGTTGCAAAACAGCCCGGATTTGCAATATAATTGGCCGATTTAATCTTGTTCTTTTGAAGCTCTGGGAGTCCGTAAACAAATTCATATCCCTGAAACACAGCATCATTCTTCAGCCTAAAATCGTTGCTTAAATCGATAATTTTGGTGTATTTGGAAAATTTATACTGTTCCAAGAACTTTTTTGAATTTCCGTGACCCAAACATAAAAACAAGACATCAACATGCTGATTTACCTTATCCGTAAATTTCAAATCAATTTGCCCCAATAAATCTTGATGAACCGCATAAACTTCATTGCCAGCATTTGAAGTGCTGTACACAAAATCCAGTTCCACCTCGGAGTGGTTTATCAACAACCTAATCAGTTCCCCTGCAGTATAACCAGTGCCACCAACAATTCCTATTTTAATCATAATTCTGAATTTACACTGTGATAAATTTTTGTAGCATTGCCCACTATTTTAATAAAGCCTTTTGCTTCATCCGCAGTCCAGTCTTTATTGGTTTCTCCATAAACCCCAAATTTCGATTTCATTAAATCATGTTTGGACTCAATACCATTGATATTGAAATGATAAGGTTTTAAAGTTACAAAAACTTCTCCAGAAACCGTTTGTTGTGAATCGGTTAAAAAAGCTTCTATATTTCGCATAACAGGATCAAAATATTGACCTTCATGCAACAACATTCCGTACCAATTACCCAATTGTTCTTTCCAATATTGCTGCCATTTAGACAACACATGTTTTTCCAAGGTATGATGCGCTTTTATGGTGATTAAAGCAGCAGCGGCTTCAAAACCAACCCTTCCCTTAATTCCGATAATGGTATCACCTACGTGAATGTCCCGTCCAATGGCGTATTTTGAAGCGATGGCTTCTAATTTTAAAATGTTATTTACAGGCGAATCAAATTCATTGTTAAATCCAACCAATTCTCCCTTTTCAAAATGAAGTATCACTTCACTAGGTTCCGTTTTTTCCAATTGGCTCGGGTAAGCACTCTCTGGCAATGCTTTGTGTGAAGTTAAAGTTTCAACACCGCCAACACTGGTTCCCCAAATTCCTTTATTGATGGAATACTTCGCCTTTTCCCAAGTATAATCAACGCCTTGATTTTTCAGGAATTCTATTTCTTCTTGTCGCGATAATTTTAAATCTCTTATAGGCGTAATAATTTCAATTTCAGGTGCCAAAATTTGAAAAATCATATCAAATCGCACCTGATCATTGCCCGCTCCTGTACTTCCGTGCGCCACATATTTCGCTCCAATCTGCTTTGCGTATTTCACCACTTCAATGGCCTGAAAAACCCTTTCAGCACTAACAGAAAGCGGATAGGTATTGTTTTTAAGAACATTTCCAAAAACCATATACTTGATGGCTTTTTCGTAAAATTCCTCCAGAATATTTTTATTGGCATGGGAAAACACACCCAATTCATATGCGCGTTTTTCGACGGATAACAACTCGTTTTCCGAAAATCCGCCTGTATTTACAAGTACGCTGTGCACTTCTAAATGCAATTCATTTTTTAAATATTTTACGCAAAAGGAAGTGTCTAAACCTCCGCTATATGCCAATACTACTTTTTCCATGATATTCTATTTTATTGTATTTGGTGTCTCGTGTTTTTAACTGTAATCCTATTCCCATCCCCTATCGCGGTAAGCAGGCTCTTTCAAAAGAAAGGGTTGAAATAAAAAGATGTCTAAAACACAAAACTTTTAACTTTTGGAACGGACAAGTCGCGACTTGTCCCTACTATTTTTTTAACATTTAACCTTTACGTCCTTATTTTGTCATTCCGAGGTACGAGGAATCATATCATGTTAAGCTATTTAATTTGATTCTTCCTTTGTCGGACACGAGCGATAGCGAACAGGCAAAGCAATGACAAATATCCCCTTAACCTTTTTAATTCCCCCTTCGGGGGTTAGGGGGCTTTATATTTTTTTTTTTAGAAACAATGCTTGTTTAATTTTTTTTAATCTGCTTAACACTTTAGAATTATACTTATGCTGTTTGATGTTTTTCTCATGATTTGGGTCATATAACATTCCGGTGCACAAGCACATTTTACGATTGGTTCTTGTTAGGATATCAAAATTCTTACAAGTTCTGCAGCCATTCCAAAAATCTTCATCTGTAGTTAATTCGGAAAATGTAACTGGCTGATAGCCCAATTCATAATTAATCTTCATCACGGCAAGTCCAGTGGTGATTCCAAAAATTTTCGCTTTTGGATACAATCCTTTCGAATGTTCTAAAATTCTTTTCTTAATTTCTTTTGCCAAGCCCTGATTTCTAAAATCTGGATGAACAATGAGCCCTGAATTCACAACAAATTCATTATTACTCCATACTTCAATATAGCAAAAACCTGCAAATTCATTATTATGGGTAGCAATTACGGCGTGGCCCGTGCTGATTTTTTTGGTGATATATTCCGGAGTTCTCTCCGCAATACCGGTACCTCTGACTTTCGCGGATTCTTTGATGGTTTCACAAATTAATTCGGCATATTTAATATGCGATTCATTAGCGATGACAACTTTCATTGGCTTAATTGTTAAATTTAGGGTTGAAATATTCTGTTTTTCTAAAGGGGGAAAACGAACGCATCATTTTCAAATAAAATTATGCCCTCAAGGGGCGAATACGGGAAATAACACGAACTGGCATTCTTTCTGAAAATGAAAAAATCAGGTTTAAAAATGGTGTTATGTTAAAAAAGTTTTGCAAAATGTAACTAGGTAAATGAAAATTAATAACTGCTTTTTATAGATAGAATTAGCGCATACGGCGACGTAAGTCGGGATGGCGACTGGGAATTCTGGCAGTTATATTTGAATTGTATATTTTCATCGGTGCAATATTAAATAAAAAATGAACACAAACAGAAACTTGTTATATAATTAACAAAAATTTAGAATGAACTGTTCAAATTTAACAAGTTGACAATTTTAAGCGGACTGTTTGTCTAAATAAACTAATGTTGTTTAATAAAAAGAATTTATTTTTAACCGCAAAGGTCGCAAAGTGTTTTCGCTAGGAATACAGAGTGCTTCTTTATAAACCTTTGCATTTCGCGAGCATTGCGCCTACTTTTCGAGCTTTGCGGTTAAATGATTTTTTGCTGGCATCAGCCAAATGACTTAAATAATTTTGGTCATCGCGGTCATAGATTCACGCAAATCATAACCAACCAATTCAATTGGATGAAACCTGATGGCCTCATTGATTTCAATCAATTCCTTGTTGTCAACAGCATTGTCTTTTCCTTCGCCATATTTTTTACCAATCACGTCGGTATCAATTTTCTTCATAAAATCGGCCAATAAAGGTTTGCAGGCATGGTCAAATAAATAGCAACCATATTCTGCCGTATCTGAAATAATTCTGTTCATTTCAAACAATTTTTTGCGCGCAATGGTATTGGCAATTAAGGGGGTTTCATGAAGTGATTCGTAATAGGCAGAATCTTCTTTAATACCGGATTCTGTCATTGTCTCAAAGGCCAATTCAACACCCGATTTTACAAAAGCCACCATTAAAACGGCATTGTCAAAAAATTCCTGTTCTGCAATTTTCATAGAACCTGCAGCTGTTTTTTCAAAGGCAGTTTCACCTGTTGCCGCTCTCCAACTCAATAAGTTTTTATCATCATTTGCCCAATCTTCCATCATTGTTTTAGAAAATTCGCCGCTCATAATATCGTCCATATGTTTTTGGAACAAAGGGCGCATAATTTCTTTTAATTCTTCAGAAAGTTTAAACGCTTTAACTTTAGCTGGATTAGACAAGCGATCCATCATATTGGTGATACCACCATATTTCAAAGCTTCGGTAATCACTTCCCAGCCGTATTGAATCAGTTTTGAAGCATAACTCGGTTCAATTCCTTTTTCTGTCATTTTATTAAAGGACAAAATAGAACCCGTTTGTAACAAACCACATAAAATAGTCTGTTCCCCCATTAAATCCGATTTTACCTCGGCAACAAATGAAGAATGCAACACCCCTGCTTTATGTCCGCCCGTAGCCGCACAATACGCTTTTGCATATTCAAAACCATCTCCGTTTGGGTCATTTTCAGGATGCACCGCAATCAATGTTGGTACCCCAAATCCACGCTTATATTCTTCTCGAACTTCAGAACCTGGCGATTTTGGTGCCACCATAATTACCGTAATATCTTTACGGATTTGCATTCCTTCTTCCACAATATTGAATCCGTGGGAATAAGAAAGTATGGATCCTTTTTTCATTAAAGGCATGATTGCAGAAACCACGCTTGTATGCTGTTTGTCTGGTGTTAAGTTGATGACCAAATCGGCTGTAGGAATCATTTCTTGATAAGTTCCAACCTTAAATTTGTTCTCCACCGTATTTTTATAGGACTGACGTTGTTCTTTAATTGCTTCTGGGCGCAAAGTATATGAAACATCCAATCCGGAATCTCTCATGTTCAATCCTTGGTTTAAGCCCTGAGCACCACAACCAACGATTACAATTTTTTTACCTTCCAGTTTTTTTACGCCATCTTCAAATTCTGAAGAATCCATAAATTCACAAATTCCCAGTTGTTGTAATTGTAAACGTAATGGTAATGTGTTAAAATAATTTGTCATTGTTATCTTTTTTATTTTTTGAATTGTTTATTTGTGTGTATTAAATTTTGATTTATGGTTTGAAGAAAAACACACCCCAAACCCTCTTATGAGGGAAATTTCTTACAAACTTTTATCCTTTTAAACGGACAGGTCGCGACATAATTATGAACGGACAGGTCGCGACCTCTCCCTACGAGCCAGGGGCTATTTCTTCCAACACGTCTGATATTGCCATTCTAGGCCTTGAAATCGCGATACGCCCGGAACGAACAAATTGCAATAATTTATAAGGCTTTAATTTTTGATACATATTGTCTATATCTTCTTTCAAACCTGAAGCCTCAATTACAAAATAGCGCTCTGTAATTGCAATGACGTGCGCTCTTCTGAATTTTAATTTATTTTGAATATTTTCATCATATAAATATTCCGACGAAATTTTAAACAATGCCGTTTCGTGATAAATAATTTCGTCTTCCGTATGAAAAAAAGCACCAATCACTTCAATTTGCTTTTCCAACTGAAGCACAACTTTCTTAATCAGTATTTCTGGCACAATCACCACAAATGTAAATCTGTGTACATTCTCAATTTCCGATTCGGAAACGGCCATGCTTTCAATATTGATATGGCGTTTTAAAAATATTGCAGACAATCTATTCAATATTCCTATATTATTTTCGGTATAAACCGATACTGTAAAAACTTTTTTTTCTTCCATAATTAAGTCAATCTAATATCTGAAACGCTTGCCCCTGAAGGTATCATAGGGAATACATTACTTTCCGGTTCAATAACAACTTCCAAAAAATAAGCCTCTTTTGAATCTGTCATTTTTTTGATGGCATCAGCCAAATCTTCACGTTTAGAAACCCTGTTTGATGCTATTCCGTATCCTTCGGAAATTTTTACAAAATCGGGGTTAGTCATCACTGTTGCAGCATAACGACGGTCGAAAAATAATTCTTGCCATTGTCTTACCATTCCTAAAAAGCTATTATTTAACACCACAATTTTAACTGCAACTTTGGTTTGAAGTATGGTTCCCAATTCCTGAATGGTCATTTGATAACCGCCATCGCCAATAATGGCAATAACTTCACGATCTGGTGCTCCCATTTTTGCGCCTATAGCTGCAGGCAAGCCAAACCCCATAGTTCCCAATCCACCAGAGGTAACATTGCTTCTGGTTTTGTTGAATTTCGCATAACGCCAGGCAATCATTTGGTGCTGGCCAACATCGGACACAATTACTGCGTCGCCTTTGGTTTCTTTATTGATTTCTACTAAAACTTCACTCATTGTCAAGCCTTCTTTGGCAGGATTTAATTGATCGTTAATCACTATTTCCTTTTCAATTTCATACAATTTATGAAATTCTTTCATCCATTCCTGATGATTTCCTTTGTTCACAAATTGCATAATTTTGACCAAAGTTTCTTTTACAGTACCCAAAACGGCCACATCTGTTTTCACATTTTTATCAACTTCGGCAGGGTCAATTTCAAAATGAATAATTTTTGCCTGTTTGGCATAGGAATTTAAATTTCCGGTAACGCGGTCATCAAAACGCATTCCAATGGCTATCAACACATCGCATTGGTTTGTCAGTACGTTAGGTGCATAATTCCCGTGCATCCCAACCATACCCACATGCAAAGGATGGTCTGTTTCCAAGGCCGACAAGCCCAAGCCTGTACAGGCTGAAGGAATTCCGGTTTTTTCAATAAAATTTCTAAATTCATTTTCCGCAGTACCAAGAATCACCCCTTGACCCCAAACAATCAATGGTTTTTTAGCTTGGTTTATTAAAGCTGCAGCTTCCTTTACTTTTTCTATTTCCAATGTTGGAATCGCCTTGTAGCTTCTTACCTTTTCGCATTTTTTATATGAAAATTCCAGCTCGCCAAATTGTGCATCTTTTGTAATGTCAATCAATACAGGTCCTGGGCGACCTGATTTTGCAATATAAAATGCTTTCGCAAAAACTTCGGGAATTTCACTGGCCTTGGTAATTTGATAATTCCATTTTGTCACTGGCGTAGAAATTCCGATAATGTCGGTTTCCTGAAATGCATCGGAACCCAATAAATGAGAACCTACTTGTCCTGTGATACAAACCAAAGGCGTTGAATCAATTTGTGCATCGGCAATTCCGGTCACCAAATTGGTTGCGCCAGGACCAGAAGTTGCAAAAACAACCCCAACTTTTCCTGAGACACGTGCAAAGCCTTGTGCCGAATGGATGGCGCCTTGTTCATGGCGCGACAGTACATGATGAAACTGCGCTCGGTATTTGTACAATTCATCATAAACCGGCATAATGGCACCTCCAGGATAGCCATAAGCCAATGTTGAACCTTCTTCCAACAAGCATTTGATTACCGCTTCAGCACCTGTCATCTTCACCGACTTCACCGCTGTTTTTTCTTGAACTTCTTTCTTTAATGTTTCCATTCCTTTAAAATTTATCCGTTACACAACCTTCAGAAGCCGTGGAAACGCTTTTAGCATATTTGTACAATATTCCTTTTTTATGTTTTGGCTCAGGCGCTTTCCATACTGCTTTTCTAAAAATCAGTTCATCCTCAGTCAATTTTACATTGATTGTTTTATTTTTAGCATCAATCACAATCACATCACCATCTCTTACTAATGCAATTACACCGCCCGATTGTGCTTCTGGGGTAATATGTCCCACCACAAATCCGTGCGTACCGCCCGAAAAACGTCCGTCCGTTACCAATGCAACAGATTTTCCCAAACCTGCACCCATAATCATAGAAGTAGGTTTTAACATTTCAGGCATTCCCGGTCCGCCTCTTGGGCCAACATAGCGTATCACCACCACATCGCCTTTTGCAACTTTTCCTGAACCAATGCCTTCATTTGCCTCTTGTTCTCCATCAAAAACAACTGCCTTTCCTTCAAATAAATCTCCTTCATTTCCGCTTATTTTGGCAACAGATCCATCCGTGGCCAGATTTCCGTATAAAATTTGAATGTTCCCTGTTGATTTCAAGGCTTTTTCAGTGGTATGAATTACGTGCTGGTCTTCTTCAAAACTTAATGCTGTTACATTTGCCAAATTTTCTGCCAAAGTTTTGCCAGTAACCGTCATACAATCGCCGTACAACAATCCTTTTTCCAATAAATATTTCATCACGGCAGGTGTTCCGCCAACGCCGTGAACATCTTCCATTAAGTACTCTCCACTGGGTTTTAAATCGGCAATAACCGGAGTTCTGTCGCTCACACGTTGAAAATCTTCCAAGGTAAAATCGATATCCGCCGCATGGGCAATCGCCAAATAATGCAATACGGCATTGGTTGATCCGCCTAAAGCATTTACCAAAGCCACTGCATTTTCAAGTGATTTTTTGGTAATGATATCCATGGGTTTTAAATCGAGTTCCAGTAAATTTTTAATGGCCGAAGCAATTCTTTCAGTTTCTGTTTCTTTTTGTGGATTTTCCGCAGGAATCGAGGAATTGTAAGGCAATGCAAAACCCAAAGCTTCTATGGAGGATGCCATCGTATTGGCCGTGTACATTCCACCGCAGGCACCTGCTCCCGGAATGGCATTTTTTATAATTTCCCTAAATTCTTCTTCTGAAATCACACCGGCAATTTTTTGTCCGAGTGCCTCAAAGGCAGAAACGATATTCAATTTTTTTCCTTGGTATCTTCCCGAAGCAATCGTTCCTCCGTAAACCATTAATGATGGTCGGTTCAATCGCAACATCGCTATAATGGCACCGGGCATATTTTTATCGCAGCCAACAACAGTCACCAAAGCATCATAACTTTGAGCATTCATCACCACCTCAATGGAATCGGCAATAATGTCGCGTGAAGGCAAGGAATAATTCATTCCAGATGTTCCCATAGAAATACCATCACTTACGCCAATGGTGTTAAAAACAAGTCCGACCTGTTGTTTTTTATTGACTTCCGCTTTAATATTATGGGCCAAATTGTTCAGGTGCATATTGCACGGATTTCCGTCGAAACCTGTGCTTGCAATGCCCACTTGTGGTTTTTTCATGTCTTCGTCTGTCAAACCAACTCCATATAACATGGCTTGGGCAGCAGGCTGAGTTTCGTCCTGTGTGACTCTTTTACTGTACTTATTTAATTGCATTTATTTAGTATTCTTTTTAATTCTGTTAAAATTTATCTATAAACCTCAGTTTTAATCACTGGTTTTTAATGAAGGTCAAATTTAAACCAGGTATTTGTTTTGTGCCCTTGACATTTGCTTGTTTTACAGTATCCACTTGTTGTTAATTTTAGTTATATTACTGTAGCTCATATAGTTAAGCCTTTTGTTTTTACAATGATTATCCCATAAAAAAACCTTCCTAATCGCTATTAGGAAGGTTTTTATAATTTTTTTATGAAACTAAAACAACATCCCTAACCTCCTTGTGAAATAATCACAGAGACACGAATAACGAGGATATTTAGAATTACTCTTTTCATTAGAGGCAAATATGGGAATTAATTATTAAAACCCACATAAAATATGCGTTTTTTTTTATTTTATCAATTTTCCTGCCTTTTTTCTTATGATTTCTTCTACAGAAACATGCTGAATTTTACTTTCCAGCCAAGACAAAATATCCAAATATAAGAACGCACGTTTTTCATAAGGGTGATCTTCATATTTAAGCAATTCCTCATGCAAATTAACAAATGCTTTGTGAAGTTCCTGCGGATAAATATATTTTAAGTTTTTTAGGAATTGAATCATTTTGCGCTGTACCTGATGCAAATCGTTCATTTTAATCAAAAACTGATAGGTTGATACAATTAATTTATCAATATTATCATCCAATCCGGCATCATAATGGGTCACCAGATTTAACACGCGGGAAAAGCACAACAGATCTTCACGCATTTTCAACTCTTTATTGTCGATAATTTTTTCTAGGTAAAAAATACATTCCTCATTTTTGCCGGCGCCAAAATACATACAGGCAATTTTATAATAAAAAACCATAATATGATGTGCATCAATATTGTTTTCATATTTATGGATTTCCTTCAACAAACTTGACACAAAACTCAGTCCTTCCGTAAATTTTCCCTCTAAAAAGTAATAGTTTAATTTATTTTGATTGGAGTATAAAAAAGCCAAAGTCTTGGTGTTTTCATTCATTGTAATATTTTCATCTTTGATATCGGATGTTAAATGTTCAAGAACACTGATATATTTTGTTTTAAGTTTGATTAAATAAAGTGATTCCAATAAATAATTGACACCTTTTAAATAAAATACCGGATTCTGGATTTTCATATCTGGATTTTCCTCAAATAAATCGACCCATTTTTGGGAATACCGATAACTCAACACAAAATCCTGCAAAATAAAGCTGCGCCACAAATAAGCCTGGTACAAAAACAATTTTTCCCTGAAACCCAATTCAGAAAACTTATATTTCGGCAACTGTTTTTCAAAATAGGTCGTCACCCTTTTCAATCCCTTATTGTCTTTTACATAACCTTCTTTCAAAAACAAGCTATACAATTGAAGCGAAAGATTTGACAATTTACTGATACGAACGTTTTTTAAGCTCAGTTCTTTTGCCTGAATGGCCAATTCATCGGCACGGTTGCTCATGCTTCGAGTAATATATTGAGATTCTATCACTTTTTCAAACTCAACAATTTCATAAGCCAAATTGTTTTCGCCATTGTTAAGTGCCAACTCTTTTGCCTTCTCCAAAATTTTTAAGCTTTGCTTGTACAAGCCTTTATTGTACAAAATTGCGGAGAAATCAAATTGCTCCCTAATATGTGCCCTCACATTTTGATGTACGGGATTAAAGCGCAAACTCACCAAAATTTGCTTGTACAAATGTGCTTTTGTGTTTGATATTTGTTGCTTTTTGATGTTGGTTTTGCTTAAAATCAATTCATCATCATAGGTTGTCACTTTATCCAATAAATTAAATAAACTCATGAAGTTTGCTTCTGCATTTCCGCCCAATCTGCCCGCATACAGTTTAAATTGTCTCTTTTCCGATTTAGAAAGGGACTTCACCAACATAAAAAGCGCATCTTTTTGATCAATAGCCATTGTAACCAAATTATTTTTATTGTATTGAACTACAGATATTTATCTATTCAGTTTTAGGGTTGAATATAGTAAACCATCCTATTTACAAAAGTATATAAAAAATTCATACCCCTATTTTTGAGCATCTATAATGTGATAAAATAAATTAATAATGAGTATAAACAACGTTCAAATTTTTGACACAACCTTAAGAGATGGGGAGCAAGTGCCTGGCTGTAAGTTAAATACTGAACAAAAACTAATCATTGCAAACCGTCTTGACATTTTAGGCGTTGACGTGATTGAGGCAGGATTTCCAGTTTCTAGCCCGGGCGATTATAATTCGGTTTTAGAAATTTCAAGAATAGTTAAAAATGCCACCGTTTGCGGACTTACACGAGCAAATCAAAAAGATATTGAAGTTGCAGCCGCAGCTTTAAAATATGCAAAACGTCCAAGAATTCATACAGGGATTGGAACTTCCGATTCACATATTCTATATAAATTCAACTCAACTCAGGACAAAATAATTGAACGCGCCATTCAGGCCGTTTCTTACGCAAAAAAATATGTTGAAGATGTTGAGTTTTATGCAGAAGATGCCGGAAGAACCGACAATGAATTTTTGGCTAAAATTTGCGAGCAGGTTATTAAAGCAGGTGCAACTGTTTTAAATATTCCCGATACCACAGGCTATTGTTTGCCCGATGAATATGGAGCAAAAATTAAATATTTGAAAGAAAATGTTAAAGGCATCCACAACGTAACGATTTCCTGTCATTGCCACAATGATTTAGGTTTGGCTACAGCCAACGCCATCGCTGGCGTTCAAAACGGCGCACGCCAAATTGAATGTACTATTAACGGAATTGGAGAGCGTGCTGGAAACACCGCCTTGGAAGAAGTCGTTATGATTTTAAAACAGCATCCATATTTGAATTTAGACACCAATGTCAACACAAAATTATTGTACCAAACCAGTCAGTTAGTGCAGCAAAGTATGGGAATGATTGTGCAGCCAAACAAGGCTATTATTGGTGAAAATGCCTTTGCGCACAGTTCTGGAATCCATCAAGACGGCGTAATCAAAAACAGGGAAACCTACGAAATCATCAACCCGTCCGATGTTGGCGTAAACGAATCCTCTATTATATTAACTGCCCGAAGCGGAAGGGCTGCCTTGGCTTATCGCGCCAAAAACGTGGGTTACGACCTTACTAAAGTTGAATTGGACGATATTTATCCTCAGTTTCTTCAATTTGCCGATCATCACAAAGAAGTGAACGATAACGACATTCACCATTTAATGGAGTTGAATCGAATCCATAAATCAAGTATTGCCATTTAATTTTTAAGCAAAAAAAGGAGAACAGCAATTGTTCTTAACAAAATAATCATTATTTTAACGGGATGATTCGTAAGGTCTTGGAATTAAATTAAGCAATGACCTTTAAAAAGAAATAAAATCCATGAAATTAAAAATAGCTGTACTATCGGGTGATGGAATTGGTCCAGAGGTAACCCAACAAGCCATCAAAGTTTTAAATGCCATTGCAGAAAAATACCACCATGTCTTTAACTTTAAAAAAGCAATTGTGGGTGCAAAAGCAATTGAGGAAACAGGAAGTCCTTTACCAGAAGAAACGCTGAAAATTTGCGCTGATTCCGATGCTATTTTATTTGGAACCGTTGGTGATCCAAAATATGACAGTAACCCAAATGCAAAAGTTCGTCCTGAACAAGGATTGATCAAACTCAGAAAAAGCTTGGGATTGTTTGCCAATATTCATCCGTTAATAACTTATAATTCCTTAATTCATCGATCAAATTTAAAGAAGGATGTTGTTAAAGGAGCCGACTTTGTGATTTATCGTGAATTGACCAGTGGTATTTATTATGGGGAAAAAAATTTAAGTGAAGACGGGAATACCGCTTCCGACAATTGCACCTATACCTCTGAAGAAATTGACAGAATCTCCCATTTGGCATTCAAAGCAGCGCATGTCAGAAGAAAAAAACTGACTTTGGTTGATAAAGCCAATGTGTTAGAAACATCACGTCTTTGGCGGAAAAGAGTGCTGGAAATCTCAAAAATTTACCCTGATGTAAAAGTGGAATTTTTATTTGTTGACCATGCTGCCACACAACTTATTTTGAACCCAAAACAATTTGATGTTATTTTAACTGAAAACATGTTTGGTGATATTTTGACTGATGAAGCCAGTGTTATATCAGGCTCAGTTGGCTTATTGGCTTCTGCTTCTGTGGGGCAATATCACGCATTATTTGAACCCGTTCACGGGTATTATCCGCAAAAAAAAGGTAAGAATATTGCCAATCCGTTGGCTACAATTTTAGCTGTAGCTATGTTATTGGATCATTTTAAATTGTATGATGAAGCAGAAAATATTCGGGTTGCCGTTGAAAAATCTATAGATTTAAATATTTCAACACCCGATTTAAATACTACAAACCATTTCTCAACCACCAGTGTCGGTAATTTTATTAGCGATTTTATTTTGGATGATGAAAATACGTTTTACAACAAACACAATATAGATTTGGGGCAATCAACCATTATTTAGCCCCCTAACCCTCGAAAGGGACAGTGTGTTAAAAAATGTGCGACATAGCAATCATTGTGGGTGAGATGGGGTGCAAACACCAACTGGTGCGGTGGTATTAAAATTTTAGATTTCATAATAATTCATCTTTAATTATTAGTTCTTTGAGATTAGGGGACGTTTTATTGCTTAATTTTGCGCTATGGAAAAACATGAAAACCCTATTGATGCACTAAACTATCATCAATCGGTAAGGGTTTATAATAATTCCAAGGAAATTGATTTTGAAATTTTGAAAAGGTGCATTCAGCAAACCACCTTAGCCAACAACAATATGCAGTTGTGGAAATTTCATTATATCGTTTCTAAAACACCTTATAAAAGAATTAACGATTGCCTGTTTGTATCAACCTGCGGCAACTACCACAAAACAAATGGTTGTGGTAGTGATTAGTATAACTATTTCCTACGGAATCAGAAAACCAAGGGACATTTATAAAGAGCGATTTAGAATTCCTTTTGAAGAAATTTATAAACAATGGTAATTATTTTTAAAATAACACGTCAAATATACCTATGACAACAGAAGAAATTATTCAGCAAATTATCTCAAACAAAAACAGGCCTCATTTAAATTTCAGTCTGAAACACAAGACCGAAAAATTCACGGACAACCTGTTTTATACCTTATTTGATGCAGAAGCCTGTGTTCCAAAAAATATTGAAATACTAGAAATCGATTTCAAAGAAATCTATAAATTGGCTTGTTTGGTTCAAGATGGTTCTTGCAAAGAGATTTGGAACAGTTTCTTGACTAAATTGCCTATTATTTTAGAAAATTTAAATTTAGATGCACTGGAACTCTATGAAAATGATCCTGCTTCAAATAATCTAGAAGAAATTTATTTGGCCTATCCCGGCTTTTATGCCATTGCGATTTATCGATTCAGCCACGAGCTTTTCTTGTTAAAAACGCCTCTAATCCCAAGATTGATGAGCGAATATGCCCACAGCAAAACTGGAACCGACATTCATCCGGGCGCAACCATTGGCAAGTCCTTTTTTATAGATCACGCCACGGGGACTGTTATTGGCGAAACTTGCGTGATTAAGAATCATGTGAAAATTTATCAGGGCGTTACCTTGGGCGCTTTACAGGTTGATAAAAATTTGAAAGACACAAAACGCCATCCAACAGTAGAAAACAACGTCACTATTTATGCCAACGCCACCATTTTGGGCGGAAACACGGTAATAGGCGAAAACAGTACCATTGGCGGTAACGTGTGGATTACGGAATCCGTACCAAAAAATTCCATTGTTTACCATACCCACGAAACGAAACTTAAACCAAAAAGAAGATGATGAAAGATCAATGTCTGTTAGATTTTATAGGAAATACTCCGCTCATTAAAGCGAGCAAAATACTTAAAAAAGAAGGCGTTTCTTTGTACCTTAAACTGGAAGGAAACAATCCGGGAGGAAGTGTAAAGGATCGCCCTGCTTTTAATATGATTAGTGCTGCTTTTGAACGAAATGACGTCAAAAAAGGTGATTATTTAATTGAGGCCACTAGCGGAAATACCGGAATTGCCCTTGCGATGATTGCCCAGCAATTTGAAATAAATATCGAGTTGGTGATGCCCGAAAACTCCACCAAAGAACGCATACAAACCATGGAAGCTTTTGGCGCAAAAGTAACCTTAACACCAGCTTCTGAAGGTATTGAAGGTTCAAGAATTTACGCCGAAAAACAGGTTGTTGAAAAAGGCTATTATATGCTGGATCAGTTTGCAAATGCCGATAATTGGAAAGCCCATTATAAAACCACTGCTCCTGAAATTTGGCATGACACCCAAGGAAAAATTACCCATTTTGTATCGGCTATGGGAACAACCGGCACCATTATGGGTACATCCACCTTTTTAAAAGAAAAAAATGCAGCCATCCAAATTATAGGGGCACAACCCGATGACAATTCGAAAATACCGGGTATCAGAAAATGGTCTCCAGCTTTTGTTCCAAAAATATTTGATACCAAAAAAGTGGATCAGGTGATTGAAGTTAGCGAGGTTGAAGCACGTGCTATGACCAAAAGATTGGCAAAAGAAGAAGGTGTTTTTGCAGGAATGAGTAGTGGTGGATCTGTATGTGCAGCGCTAAAATTGGCAAAAACCCTTCAAAAAGGTGTTATTGTGGCTATTATCTGTGACCGCGGCGATCGCTATTTATCGTCAGATTTATTTGAATAAGCACCTTAAGTTATTCCTTTTTATGATTGTTTGTAAGTGCCTTTTATTGTATTTTTGCACCTCAGAAAATTATAATTTCTACGCATGAAAAAAATTCAAATGGTTGACTTACAAAGTCAATACGCAAATATTCAAGATCAAGTTGATTCAAAAATAGCAGGAGTTTTAAAATCCGCAGCTTTTATTAACGGACCCGAAGTGCATTCCTTTCAAAATGAACTGGAAAATTACTTGGGCGTAAAACATGTGATTCCTTGTGCCAATGGCACCGATGCGCTTCAAATAGCGATGATGGGATTGGATTTAAAGCCCGGTGATGAAGTTATTACTGCCGATTTTACCTTTGCGGCAACTGTTGAAGTTATCGCCTTACTTCAGTTAACGCCAGTATTAGTTGATGTAGATCCTGTGGATTTCAATATTTCAATAGATGCCATCAAAAAAGCAATCACGCCAAAAACGAAAGCCATTGTACCTGTCCATTTATTTGGAAAAGTGGCCAATATGGAAGCCATTATGGCAATTGCCAAGGAACACAATTTATTTGTGATTGAAGACAATGCACAGGCGATAGGCGCTACTTACACCTTTAAAGATGGTAGTAAAAAGAAAGCGGGAACAATTGGCCACGTGTCTTCAACCTCCTTTTTCCCTTCAAAAAATTTAGGCTGTTATGGCGATGGAGGGGCTATTTTTACCAATGATGATGATTTGGCCCATAAAATTAGAGGCGTCGTGAACCACGGAATGTATGTGCGTTATCACCATGATGTAGTTGGCGTGAATTCTCGTTTAGACAGTATTCAGGCAGCTGTTTTAAATGTTAAACTCCCTCATTTGGACACCTACAATAAGGCACGTCAAGCAGCTGCAGAAAAATACAATGTGGCTTTTATCAATCAAAAAAACATCATTACACCCATAGTTTCTGAAGATCGTGACTGTCACGTTTTTCATCAATATACCTTAAAGGTTTTAAATACAGACAGAGATGCTTTGGCAAATTATTTAAATGAAAATGGTATTCCTTGTGGTGTTTATTATCCGATTCCGCTTCATTCGCAAAAAGCGTATGCAGACGAAAGATATGATGAAACTGATTTCCCAGTTACCAATCAATTGGTAAAAGAAGTGATTTCATTGCCAATGCATACCGAACTGGAGGATGAACAATTGGCATTTATTACTTCTAAAGTCATTGAATTTGTAAACAGATAAAAAACTATGAAAATATTGGTTACTGGCGGATTGGGTTTTATAGGATCCCATACGGTTGTTGAACTACAGCAAGAAGGATTTGATGTGGTTATTATCGATAATTTATCAAAATCCACCATTGATGTATTGGATAAAATAGCATCCATCAGCAACCGGAAACCAGACTATCACCACATCGATTTAAGAGATAAAATTGCTGTTAAAACCTTTTTCTCCAGCAATGCCATTGATGGCGTCATACATTTTGCTGCTTCAAAAGCGGTAGGTGAAAGCGTGCAAATGCCTTTGGAATATTATGAAAACAATATCAGTTCTCTGGTTTATGTTTTGCAGGAAATGAGCGCCAATAATGTGAGTAATTTTATTTTCAGTTCTTCATGTACTGTTTACGGACAAGCTGATGAACTTCCAATTACGGAAAATGCCCCTATAAAACCTGCGGAATCCCCTTATGGAAACACCAAACAAATTGGAGAAGAAATCATCAAAGACGGCACTAAGATTTCCGATTTAAAAGCCATTGCCCTGCGTTATTTCAATCCGATTGGCGCTCATGAATCGGCTAAAATTGGCGAATTGCCAATTGGTGTTCCTCAAAATTTAATTCCGTTTGTGACCCAAACCGCTGCTGGAATTCGGGAAGTATTGTCGATTTTCGGAAATGATTATCCGACCCCAGACGGTACTGCCGTGAGAGATTATATTCATGTGGTGGATTTGGCAAAAGCCCATATCGTAGCTTTAAAAAGATTGTTAACTAAGCAAAATAAGGCTTCATTTGAAGTATTTAACTTAGGAACGGGCAAAGGAAATTCAGTTTTAGAGGTGATTCAAACTTTTGAAAAAGTAAGCGGCAAAAACCTGAACTATAAATTTGTTGATAGACGCGCAGGTGATATTACTTCGGCTTATGCCGACACTACCATCGCCAATAAAGAACTTGGATGGAAAGCTGAGCTTTCTTTGGAAGACGCATTGCTTTCCGCATGGAAATGGCAGCTAACACTAAAGTAGCTGGTAGTTTTCAGTCTTAGTTGGCAGTAATATAAAATCTCATTTTGAACTTAGGTTCAAAATGAGATTTATTTTTTAAAAATACTGAAAACTGTAACTATTCTGCGCTTCTTGCAGCAACCGTTCTATCTATTTTTCTCACCAAGCCCTGCAATACTTTACCCGGACCAACTTCAATAAATTCTGTTGCGCCATCGGCAATCATTTGTTGGATGGTTTGTGTCCAGCGCACAGGCGCCGTTAATTGCAAAATTAGATTTTCTTTAATTTCAACGGAATCTTTAACTGCTTCTGCCAACACATTTTGGTAAACTGGACATGTAGGTTTGTGAAATATGGTGTTGTTGATGGCTTCGGCCAGTTCTTCTCTTGCAGGTTCCATTAATGGAGAATGAAAAGCACCGCCAACAGGTAATTTTATAGCGCGCTTAGCCCCTTTTTCAATCATCGCTGTACAGGCTTTATCTATCGCCGAAATTTCTCCAGAAATAACCAATTGTCCAGGACAATTATAATTTGCCGCGACCACAATACCATCAATACTTGCACATACTTCTTCAACAATAGCATCATCCAGTCCCAAAACAGCCGCCATGGTAGATTCTTGCATTTCGCAAGCTTTTTGCATAGCCAGCGCCCTTTTTGAAACCAATTTAAGTCCGTCCTCAAAAGACAAAACCCCATTTGCCACCAAGGCCGAAAACTCTCCTAACGAATGACCGGCAACCACTTCAGGCTTAAAGCTATTTCCTAAAGTTTTTGCCAATATTACTGAATGCAAAAATATGGCAGGCTGTGTCACTTTCGTTTGCTGTAATTCTTCAGCAGTGCCTTCAAACATAATGTCGGTAATGCGAAATCCTAAAATTTCATTGGCTTCTTCAAACAGCTCTTTTGCCAATGGAGAATTGTTATACAAATCCAATCCCATTCCTGTAAATTGAGCACCTTGGCCCGGAAAAATATATGCTTTCATTTGTGTTCTTTTATTATTTTTTATTTGTCAAATGGAACGTTTAGTATCTTTTTATGTCTAATCGATTATTTAATAGCCAGCGGTTCATTTGATGTTATGATTTAGTTTGCGAAGCAAAAATAAACATATTTAGATAAATTCTTTAAAGTATATCGACAGGTTTGGATAGAACTTTTTACTTTCAGCTTTCAGCTTTGAGCTTTAAACTTTTAACCACCAATTACAATCCCAACCTTATACCCTTCACTGTTTCTGACATTAAAAACTGTGTTGTCTTCAAACAATAAATACTGACCCTTTACCCCCATCAATCTCCCATTAAAAACAGGCGTATTATCCAGATTCAATGTTTTTATTTTAGTGGGATACTTAATGACAGGATATTCAATAGTCGTAATTTTGCCATTGTTCGGTAAAAAATAAGGTTCTGCTTCCTTGGGAATGTATTGTTTTAACTTTTCACGTTCTTCAATTAAATCTATCTCCCCTATTTCATTCTTCAACATTTTTTGCCAGCTGGTTTTATCGGCAACATGGTCTTTTAAGGCAACTTCCGTAATTCCGGCCAAATACCGGTTTGGGACTTCCACAATCTCAATCGCTTTTGATGCACCCTGATCTATCCAACGGGTTGGTATTTGGGTTTTTCGGGTAACGCCCACTTTTACGTTACTGGACAATGCCAGGTAAACTATATGAGGCTTCAATTGCACCTTTTCTTCATATGCTAAATCACGGTCTCCAATTCCCAAATGTGCCGTACTTAATTCTGGTTTCATAATCCAATCCCCTACGTGAGCACTTTCATAAAAACATTCGTAACAAAATCCCTGTCTAAAAATTTTCTTTTCCATCCCGCAACACAAACATTGATATCCTTCAAAGCGTATTTCCATTTCACGTCCCAACAACTGATTTAAATTCAGAAAATCATTTTCTACTTCCAAATAATAGTTCACGGTATCATTTAGTTCCGTCATCATTTTTTTTAAAACAGTATGGTATTGCATCGTAATTTTTTAGTAAATTTAGAGCCTAAAGATACTCAATATAAAATGTCCTATCCAATAGTTAATTCAATAATTTCCTGGTTTTTGAAAAAGCGAAAGCATCAAATGGAATTATTTTTAAAATATCCCATCGATGTTCAGGAAGAATTGTTGCATAAATTAGTAGAAAGAGCGCAGGACACGGAAATTGGTAAAAAATATGGTTTCTCTTCGATTAATTCTTATGAAGATTTTACCAGAAATGTTCCTATACAGCAATATGAATCTATTGAATCCCTTATTGAACGCACCCGAAAGGGAGAGCAGAATGTATTTTGGCCAACAACCATAAAATGGTTCGCAAAATCAAGCGGCACCACCAATTCAAAAAGCAAGTTTATTCCAGTAAGTGAAGAAGCCTTGGAAGACTGCCATTTTAAAGCAGGAAAAGACATGCTTTGTTTGTATTTTAACAACAACCCCGATGCCCAGCTCTTTGCAGGAAAAGGGTTGCGTTTGGGTGGAAGCAGTGCCGTTTTTGAAGATAACAACTCTTATTTTGGTGATTTATCGGCTATTATTATAGAAAATTTGCCCTTTTGGGCCGATTACAGCAGCGCGCCGAAGCAGGAAACCGCATTAATGGGGGAATGGGAAAGTAAAATGAAAGCCATTGCAGATGAAACCATTGGTGAAGACATTACGAGTTTGGTTGGTGTGCCTTCATGGATGCTGGTACTGTTAAACTATGTTTTGGAAAGAACCGGAAAAACCAATATATTAGAAGTCTGGCCTAACCTTGAAGTCTATTTTCATGGAGGCGTGAATTTTAACCCTTATCGGGAACAATTTAAAAAAATCATTCCAAAAGCAGATTTTAAATATTTCGAAACCTACAATGCCTCCGAAGGTTTTTTCGCCATACAGGATGTCAATAATTCCTTAGACTTACTTTTAATGCTCGATTACGGTATTTTTTATGAGTTTATTCCGATGAATAAATTTGATGGAGAAAATTCAGTTGCCATACCGCTTTCTGAAGTAAAACTGCATACAAACTACGCGATGGTTATAACAACCAATGGCGGATTGTGGCGTTATTTAATTGGGGATACCGTAAAATTCACTTCCCTAGAACCTTTCAGAATCAGGATTACGGGAAGAACCAAACATTTTATCAATGTTTTTGGAGAAGAATTGATTATTGAAAATGCAGAAACCGCCTTAAAAAAAGCCTGCCTAAAAACCAGAGCTGAAGTATGCGAATTTACTGTTGCACCTATTTTTATGAAAGATGAAAAAAGCGGTGGTCATGAATGGTTGATTGAATTTAAAACACCTCCTGAAAATCTTAATTATTTCACTGAATTGTTGGATAACGCCTTGAAATCCATCAACTCTGATTATGAAGCAAAACGCTATCACAATATGGCGCTGGCAATGCCCATCATCAACTTGGGAAGAAAAGGATTGTTTTATGACTGGATGAAAGCACAGGGGAAATTGGGCGGACAGCATAAAGTGCCCCGATTGTCCAATTCAAGGAAACATTTGGAAGAGCTGTTGAAACTGGCCGAAGCCGATTAAATTTTACGTTCAATAACGTAATTGACCATAGTCAATAGAGAATCTTTGTAAGGAGAATCTGGGTAAGTCTCCAAGAGTTCCAATGCTTTGACTTGGTATTCCATCATTTTTGCTGTAGCATATTCAATACCGCCTTTTTCTTTTACAAAAGCAATAATTTCTTTTACGCGTTTTTTATCGTTGTGGTACTTTTTTACCGATTTTATCAACCAATCGCGCTCCTCTTTGGTACAGGTATTCAACACATAAATAAGAGGCAAGGTCATTTTTTGTTCTTTAATGTCGATGCCTGTAGGTTTTCCAATTTTTGCATCGGTATAATCGAATAAGTCGTCCTTAATTTGAAAAGCAATCCCAATACGTTCCCCAAACAAACGCATTTTCTCTATTTCTTCTGATGCACTTCCCACAGAAGCCGCACCAATCCCACAACAGGCAGCAATTAAAGTCGCCGTTTTTTGGCGGATTATTTCAAAATAAACAGCTTCTGTAATGTCGAGTCTGCGTGCTTTTTCAATTTGCAGCAGCTCCCCTTCACTCATTTCCCGAACAGCTACCGAAATTAATCTTAGAATATCGAAATCGTTGTTGTCAATAGAAAGCAAAAGTCCTTTGGACAATAAAAAATCACCGACAAGCACCGCTATTTTATTCTTCCACAAGGCGTTAACAGAGAAAAAACCCCTGCGCTTGTTACTTTCATCCACCACGTCATCGTGTACCAAGGTAGCGGTATGAATCAATTCGATAACAGAAGCACCGCGGTAAGTGCGTTCTTCAAACCTGCCTCCCGAAACCATTTTAGCCACCAAAAAAACAAACATCGGACGCATTTGTTTTCCTTTTCGCCTTACGATATATTGAGTGATTCTGTTCAACAACGGCACTTTTGTAGCCATGGATTCTTTGAACTTGCTTTCAAAGAGTTCCATTTCTTCAAGAATAGGCTGTTTTATTTGTTCTACAATTTTCATGAGTTGCACAAAAATAGCAGTTTATTTTTATCATTTTAGCCTTTATGGAAAAATTGTTAGAAAAAGGTAAAAATTCAACAAAATAAGCAATGGGAAAAAAGCGAATAGTATAAATGGCTCAATACACAATAAAATAGCAAGCTTATAAAATCCGCGCTTTTGGCAATAGGTTAAAACAGGCTAAAAACTTAAACGCAAAGGTCGCAAAGTTTTACGCAAGGGTCGCGAATGAAAGGGAATTTTAATAATAAAAAAAGCACGGATTACAAAATCCGCGCTTTAGGTTTAATGATTTAAACTTCATTTTATAATCTCTTTAATTCCCCCTTCGGGGGGTAGGGGGCTTTTTATTTCACATTGCGTTGAATATTGATGGATTCCACGTGAATGGCTTTAAATATTTCTTCCACAAATTCCTTATTCAGGCCTTTTTCATCAGCAGCTTCAATCATCGTAGCTAAAATATCGGCCCATCTTCCACTTTGTAGAATCGCCACATTTTCTTTGTGTTTCAATTTACCTATCTGCTCTGAAATGCCCATCCTATCTTTCAACAAGTCAATTAAATTGCTATCCAGTAAATCCAATTCTTTACGGTACATATTCAATTTTCGCTGAAATTCTTCTTTGCTGCTGCTTTTCAAACGAATTTTTAAATCGTTGGTCATTTGAGCTAATTGTGCTGGTGTAATTTGTTGTTTGGCATCGCTCCAAGCATTGTCTGGGTCAATATGCGTTTCAATCATAAAGCCGTCGTAATTTAAATCGAGCGCTGTTTGCGAAACATCCAGCAATGTATCTCTTCGTCCGCAAATATGCGAAGGGTCAATAATCAATGGTAAATCAGGGAATTCCTTTTGTAGCTCAATGGCCAAATGCCATTTTGGTTTGTTGCGGTAATGCAGCGAATTATAGGTTGAAAACCCTCTATGAATTACACCCAACTGAGAAATTCCTGCAGTCTGAAAACGCTCTACCGCACCCAGCCATAAAGGCAAATCGGGATTTACGGGGTTTTTCACCAATACAGGAATATCAACGCCTTTCAACGCATCGGCAATTTCCTGTACCACAAAAGGGTTCACCGTTGTTCTTGCGCCAATCCACAAAATATCGATACCGTGTTTTAATGCCAATTCAACGTGACTGGCATTTCCAACTTCAGTAGTTACCAACATTCCAGTTTCCTCTTTCACGCGTTGCAACCAAGGCAATCCTATTTCCCCAACGCCTTCAAAGCCACCCGGACGCGTTCTTGGTTTCCAAATACCAGCCCTATAAACATTGGCATCTGTATTTTTAAGCAAATGTGCTGTTTTCATTACTTGGTCTTCTGTTTCTGCACTGCAAGGCCCTGCTATTACAATGGGATGTGATAAGTTCATATTATCCAACCACTTTCTGTTTTCTTTCGTAATTTCCATTTTTATTCCTGATTTAACTATTTAATTCCGTTTAGTATTGTTTTGATGTAATTTGTATTGTTCATTGTTCTGTTAAGTCCGTCTTCATCATCGTTTTCAATCATTTCCTTAAATTCTTTCAGGTTTTTGATATATTCTTCCAAAGATCGGATGACATTTTCTTTATTCTGAAGAAAAATAGGTGTCCAAGTACTCGATGAGCTTTTTGCCAAACGCACTGTTGAAGCAAAACCGGTACTTGCCATATCAAAAATATGTTGCTCGTTTTTTTCAATTTCCAGTACTGTTTTCCCCAGCATAAATGAACTCACATGCGACAGATGCGACACGTAAGCAACGTGCCTGTCGTGTTCTACAGGGTTCATCATTTTAATACGCATATTTAATTTTTTAAAAATGCTTAAGGCTTTGTCCAGCATTTGCCAGTCGCACTTTTCTGTTTCGCAAAGTATGGCCACTTTATGGTCGAACAAATTTAAAATTGCTGCATCGGGACCTGAGAATTCCGTTCCTGCAAGTGGATGCGCCGCTACAAAATTTTTGCGATTTGGGTGGTTTTGTATTGCCTTGCAAATTTCATTTTTTACGGAACCCACGTCAAAAACCAAGGTGTCTTCAGCAACATTGTCCAGCACTTTTAAAATTACCTCCGAAATTTTATTCACGGGAACAGCTACAATAACCACCGAGGCATCTGCTAACTGAGAGAAATTGATTTCCTCCTCAATAATGCCTAGCGCCAACGCTTTTTTAATATGCTCGGGATTTTGGTCGATGCCACAAACTTTATAGCCTTCTCTCTTTTTTAAGTCGAGTGCTAAAGAGCCTCCAATCAATCCCAAACCAATAATCACTATTTTTTCCATTTCTTAAATTTCTACGCTCGTTAATCTGTTTAACACTTCCTTTAATTCGGTTTCCGATACGCACAATGAAGCACGTATATAGCCTTCTCCGTTAGATCCAAAAATATTTCCCGGGGCAATGAACACATCGTTTTCATAAAGTAACTTATCTGTAAATTCAGTAGCATTCTTGCCTTCAGGCAATTTTGCCCACACAAATAATCCGCCGTAATTTTTATTATAGGTACAGCCTAATGCGTCAAAAATTTCACGCACCGCTTTCTGTCTTCTTTTATAGGTTTCATTTTGTTTTACAAACCAATCTTCAGAAAGTTTAAAAGCTTCTACAGCCCCTTTCTGAATGCCAAAAAACATCCCCGAATCCATATTGCTTTTCACTTCCAATATTGTTTTGATAATCTCCGCATCGCCTACCACCATTCCAACGCGCCATCCGGCCATATTAAAAGTTTTACTCAATGAATTTAGTTCGATGGCCACCTCTTTTGCTCCTGCTGCTTGCAAAATACTTATCGGATTGTCATTCAACACAAAAGAATAAGGATTGTCATTCACAATTAAAATATTGTGCTTCTTTCCAAAGGCAATCAATTGTTCAAAAATTTCTTTAGAAGCCATCGCTCCAGTTGGCATATGCGGATAATTTACCCACATTATTTTTACTTTCGTTAGGTCTTGCTTTTCAATTTCAGCAAAATTTGGCAACCAGTCTGTTTCCTGGCTCAGTGCATAAAAAACGGGTTCCGCTTCCAGCAACCTCGTTACAGATTCGTAGGTAGGATAGCCCGGATTTGGGATCAACACTTTATCACCTGCATTTAAAAAAGCCATAGAAATATGCATAACTCCTTCTTTGGAACCCATCAAAGGCAAGATTTCATTGGCAGGATTTAATGTTACATCATAATTGGTCTTGTAAAAATTTGAAATACCTTCCCGAAATTCAGGAAGGCCCTGATAACTTTGATACTGGTGGGCAGTTGGCAATTGCATAGCATTTTTAATTGCCTCAACCACACTTATTGGTGGCGCTAAATCAGGACTTCCGATAGCCAAGTTGATGATTGGCTTCCCTTCATTTCGCAAGGCAGCTACTTCTCGCAACTTTGTGGAAAAGTAGTATTCCTTTACATCGTTTAATCTGTTTGCTTTTTGTATCATTATCGTTTACTTTTACTGTATTCACCCAATATTTTTAGGGCTTCCGTTTTTTCATTCACTTCTTTGATGGCATCGAAATAATCGGCATAACTGTCGAAAATAAAGTCGGCAAAAAACGCATATTTCCATGGTGTGTCAATCACAGGCATCGATTGAATTTTGGAAAGGTTTAAATTGTGTTTTGCTAAAATGGTTAATACTTCCGCCAAACTGCCTGTATCATTGCTTGTGATAAATTTAATGGACGCCTTATTTGCCGAAACGCTTTTTCTATTTTCTGCATTTGTTAAAATAAAAAATCGGGTCGCATTTTCTTCAATGGTTTGAATTTCTGGTGCTATAATTTCCAGATGGTATATTTCAGCAGCCAAACTTCCGGCAATTGCCGCAACACCCATGAGCTTGTTGTCCTGAATTCTTTTGGCCACCGTTGCCGTATCCTTATCTTCAATAAGTTTGATATGCGGATAATCATTAAAAAATTTATGACATTGCAACAAAGCCATTGGATGTGAGTACACCTCGGCAATGTCTTCTATTTTCTGTCCTTCCAAAGCCATTAAATTGTGGTGAATAGGTAAATAATACTCTCCACAAATGGTCAATTTATATTCGTCAATAAGCGCATAATTTGGTAAAATGGCGCCCGCTATAGAATTTTCAATGGCCATAACAATCACCTCCGCCTTTTTGTTGTGTAACAAATTAGGCATTTCGCTGAACGACATACACTCGACCAAGTCGATATTTTTTCCAAAATATTCCTCGGCCACAATATGGTGAAATGATCCTTTAATTCCTTGTATCGCTACTTTCATCGGTTCTTTATTATTTGTTTTTTATCAGTCCTCTGGAATGCACATTTATTCCTTTGTGTTTGCATCGTGTAATAGTTATGCGCATTCGATAATTTTAAATCAAAAAAAAAGTCTCGAAAAATTTCGAGACCTTTATTATTTATTTTTGTTAAAATAACACATACGAAGCCTCAACCTTTATTACTAAAATAAAAGTAAAAATAGAAGCTGTTCCAAGTATTATTTGTTGTCATCATTATTTATTGA
The DNA here is from genome assembly GCA_027449025.1 of Lutibacter sp. GTDB lineage: Bacteria > Bacteroidota > Bacteroidia > Flavobacteriales > Flavobacteriaceae > Lutibacter. The sequence continues at coordinate 68,351 of DAIDMK010000010.1, forward strand.
AGGGCAAATTTATATATTTAATTTATAAAACAATATTTTTTTTACAAAAAAAAATAAAAATTGCCTAAATAACAATAAAATCGGATAATAAATATCATATTCGTTATTTTCACCACCCAAAAAGGCTATATTTTGAAATAAATATCTTTATTTACTAGGAATAAATTAAAATATAAAAGGGAATAAGGAATGCTGAATGCTGGATTTTAAATTAATTAAACAATTAACAGCTAAATAATTAAACGAAAGCAAAATGAGACATTTAAACAAATCGCTTCTCAATTATTATGTATTACTGACAAACGATTTAGTGAATAAAGGATTCATATTTTTTTCTTTTCGCGAACCCTAAAGAAAGAAAAAAAATTATTTCGACTTTGAACAAAAAGAAATCGGCATATCCAATTATTAAATAGGTGTAATATGAGAAAAAGGAGATGTGATAAATAGCTGATTATTAACACTGTATTCTTTTATCTTTTTTCTATATTCTCTCATCTGATTAATAATCATAAAAGGCAAAAAGCAATGTTTCGATAATAAATCCCTCAGCTCAAAAATTATACAATTCATCGTTTAAAAAGCAACCCGCCCATTTTATAATTTAACTATCTTTGGGCAAAATTATTTTGAAATTTGAAAAAAATACATTTAAAATTTTTGGTAGCTTGGATGCTATATTGTTTTAGTTTTGCCCAGGCGTTTTCCCAAAACTACCCATTAAATTATTCTGTGGAACTAAATTCAGAAATTTCTTCTGAAAACACCCTGCCCTTTTGGATGACTGCCAATAAATTTGGCGCTATACCAAATAGCCACCACGGGTCCGTTTATGCAGCATTATTCTCTGACTTTAATGCTACTAAAAGTGACTTTTCATTTTCTTATAAAGCAAGTTTTACAGGATACCTGGCCTCAAAAAACGACTTTTTTATCAATGAACTTTATGGGAGCATAAAGCATAAAGGATGGCAATTGGATTTGGGCAGCAAAAATGATGTTATCAATCTGGAAGGACTGTCATCCTCCAACGGAAACATCATTAACTCCATTAACTCCAGAGCTTTTCCTGGCATTAACCTAAAGACTTCTGATTACTTAAAATTTCCATTTGCCAAAAAATGGTTGCGTGTAAAAGCGAATTATGCCGAATATTTTTTAAATGACAATCGCGTTGTTGACGGTGCCCATTTACATCATAAAAGTTTGTATTTTAAATCAATTTTAAGCGAAAAATTTTCTATGATTACAGGAATGGACCATTATGTTCAATGGGGCGGCACTTCAGAAGAATTTGGAAAACAACCTTCAAGTTTTAAGGATTATTTAAGAGTGATTACAGGGAGTTCGGGAGGAGAAAGCGCATTGGAAGGCGAGCAAATCAATGCTTTGGGAAATAATGTGGGCGCCTATTTGTTTCAATTACATTATACAGGCGAAAAAACAAATTGGAATATCTATTGGTCGCATCCTTTTGAAGATCGATCAGGAAGAGAATTGTCCAATTATCCTGATGCTTTGTATGGTCTTTTTATCGACCTAAAAAAACCTAAAAGTTTAATTACCCACGTTTTGGTTGAGGTTACCAACACTACAAGCATGAGCGGTAGTACTGGAATTAGTGGGCGTGACAATTACTTCAACAATAGTATCTATGTCAGTGGCTGGACTTATTTCGGAAAGGTTATAGGAACGCCTTTTTTCCATACCAAAACCCCTGTGGATGGAATTACAAATGGAGTTGACTTGAATTACAGCAGGTTCACCGCCTATCATCTCGGGTTTAATGGCTCTTTAAATGAGACCACTCAATATAAAGCTAACTTAAGCTATGTACAGTATCCTGGTTGGTTTGATGATTCTATACATGAAGAACAATTTTCTTCTCTGTTTGAAATTTACCTGCATCCAAAAAATATTCCCTTCGAAATTACGCTTGGTACTGCCGCTGATTTTGGGAGTTCCTTACCTAATAATTTTGGTGGCTATTTTAAGTTGATTAAGACAATAAGTAATTAGCCTATATCGGAAGACCGAAGCTCAAAGCTGAAAGTTGTACGTCCCTGATATAGGTTGACCACAAAAGTCCCCAACGATAGCGCGAGCGTCCCGCTCGTGACTATAACTATTTTTTTTAGTAGACCTTTTTCTGCATATAACCTGTATTTGGTAAAACCAGATAAAAAAAAATTCTTGTTTGTTGGGTACGAGCGAGACGCTCGCACCAGCGAGGGAGACGGAAGTCGGGAGACAGAAGATCTATGATGGATTTCAACTTTGAACAAAAACGAATAAACATCCCTACAAATTCCTTAAATTTGCAGCAACTCCAATTTAAAAATATTTTATGTTTTCCTTTTTACAGAAAAAAACCGCACTTACTTCCATATTTCCTTCCGATTTTGTGGACATTCATTCGCATTTTTTACCAAATATTGATGATGGGTCAAAAAGCTTGGATGAATCAGTTGCTTTACTAAGAAGGATGCAGGGCTATGGCATTAAACACATTATTTGCACGCCGCATGTGATGGAAAGTGTTTGGGAAAATTCTTCCGAAACCATTCAACAGAAGCTTGATGTCCTGAATACACATTTAAAAAGCATTAATTTTACCGCTATTTCTATAAGTGCCGCCGCTGAATATATGCTGGATGCCAATTTTGACCGCCTGCTAAAAACCGAAAAATTACGCCCCCTAAAAGACAACTATATTTTGGTGGAACTGTCGTTTCTAAATGCTCCAGTTAATTTATATGAAACCCTTTTCAATATGCAGATTGCGGGTTACAAACCAGTGTTAGCACATCCTGAAAGGTATTCTTATTATCATAATAATTTTTCGGATTATAAAAAACTAAAAGATGCCGGCTGTTTGTTTCAGTTGAACTTACTTTCCCTTACCAATTATTATGGACCGGAAGTTGCTATTGCCGCACAAGAACTTTTAAAACGCGGACTTATTGATTTTGCAGGTACCGATACGCACAAACACCATCATTTGGATTTTTTGGAAAAAGGTATTGATAAAAAGGTTTTAAAACTTATTGAACCTGTTCTAAAGGCGAATGCTTTTTTTGGGAAATAGGGTATTGGTTTTTGGTTGTTGCTTGTTATTTTTGATGTACGATTTTGGATGTAGGATTTTGGATGTATGATGTACGATTTTGGATGTACGATTTTGGATGTATGATGTACGATTTTGAATTTTGAATTATGGATTTTGGATTTATGATGTACGATGTCATCCAGAGCTTGCCTGCACTGAGCTTAGCCGAAGTGCCGAAGCAAGGACGGGAAAAAAAAGGACTCAAAAATAGCTTTTACCCCAACCCTAAAGGGAGTACTATTTTTCACAATATCACAAATGGAAATTTATAGTATTAGTAACATTCTAGGTCTTCGACAGGCTCAGACTGACAAAATATCGCTCAACTGAATTTTGGATTTGACTTCTATGATCTCTTCCATTGCTTTTAATTCTTCCACATCCTGTAAATAAGGCATTTCTTTTTTGGAAACACAAAACCCCATACTTATTGAAAGCAGGGTAGCAACCGCTAATTTTAAACTTATTTTTGTTCTTCTAGCTTAATTTATGTCGATTTCAATATGGTCAAATTTCTCGTATATTGAATTGTTTGAAATGAACTCCGGCACAATTTCTTTCATTTTCGAGACAGTTTTTTCGAAATCTAATTCCCTGTTGGCAGCACACAAATCATTGATTTTTTGCTGAATTTCCATTTCATCCATTTCCTTCACTTTGGCAATCATAATTTTGCTGTGGTGGGTTGGGATGGTACTTTCCCCATCACCCAGCAATTCCTCATAAATTTTTTCACCCGGCCGTAGCCCTGTAATTTCTATGTTGATGTCTTCCGGATATTTAAGGTTAGACAATTGGATCATATTAAGCGCCAGGTCAAAAATCTTCATAGGAGTCCCCATATCAAACACAAATATTTCGCCACCTTTACCCATAATTCCTGCTTCCAGCACTAACTGACAGGCTTCAGGAATGGTCATAAAATAGCGTGTAATGTCTTTGTGGGTTAGTGTAATAGGACCTCCGTTTTTAATTTGTGTTTTGAACAAAGGAATCACCGATCCGTTAGAGCCCAGCACATTTCCAAATCGTGTGGTAATAAATTTTGAAGTTCCGTTGCCGCTTAAACTTGTAATATACATTTCGGCGATGCGTTTGGTGGCACCCATTACATTTGTTGGGTTTACCGCTTTATCGGTAGAGACCATCACAAATTTTTTGACTTTGTGTTTTATCACCAAATCTGCAATAATCTTGGTGCCAAACACATTCACATGAACTGCTTCATAAGGATTTTCTTCCATAAAAGGCACGTGTTTGTAGGCTGCGGCATGAAACACCTTTTGGGGCTTGAATTTCTCAAAAATGGAATCCATTCGTTTTTCATCTCTTACATCGGCGACAATTGATGTAATATTTTGTTTTTTATGATAGCTAAAAAACTGTTGCAGGTTGTATAAATCAGATTCGGCCTGGTCAATCAGTATTAAATGTTTGTAATTAAAATTGGCCAGCTGTCTGCAAATTTCACTGCCTATGGAGCCAGCTGCTCCCGTAACTAAAACCACTTTGTCACTAAATTCGTTTTTCAGTGCAACATTATCCAATTCAATCACCGATCTTCCCAACAAGTCTTCAATATTGATCGACTTTATTTGAGAAGCCAATAATTTTGGCGTATTTATCCAAGATTTTGTAGGTGGCACAATTTTTATCTTTACAGAAAGTGCTGCAAACTGGGCTACTATTTCAATAAGCCTGGCTTGTTTGATTTGCTGCATGGCTATAATTACCCTTGTAACTCTTTTCTGGCTTATAAATTCAGGTGTAATTTCTTCGGGGTTATATATATTTATAGCGTTCAATCTTTTTCCCTGCTTGCGCTTATCATCATCCACAAAGCCAACAACCTGAGAATTATTTGCCTTGTCATCTCTTAAAACAGCCTGAGTCAGCAGCCCAGCTTCACCAGCTCCATAAATCAATATTCGAGGGCCACTTTTAGGTCTGGAAAACAAAATGTTATATAAAACCTTAAAAAGAAACCTTAGGCCTATTAAAACAACTGTATTCAACAAAAAATGAATAACGATAATTGACATTGGAAAATTTAAACTGTCATTTAAATCATAATAATTTGCAAGCTGCGCAATTGCCATCAAGAAGAACATAATGCCTAAACTTGCCAAAGTTACATTCTGGGCATCTTTAATTCCGGTATGTCTTATGATTCCTTTGTATGATCTTGTAATTATAAAACTAACTAAGGAAACGACTATTAAAACGGGAAGTTGTATTTTAAGCCGTGAACCGTCGAATGTATATTGAAAATTATTGCTTATTAAATAGGCAAAAATAAAGTTGTATAAGACCCAGTATAAATCTATCGCTAAAACCAGCCAGCTGGGAGCGCTCCTGATAATAAATTGTTTTTGAATGGTTTTTAACATAATTATATTATTTATCCCATCGAGCAACAATCAAAATCCTATAGTTTACTGAAATGCAATACCTCATTATGTTATTAGGGTTCTCTTTCATACGCATTTTTTAAAACAACAGATCGTTTTTTGCAATCTCTTGAAGCAATTCACTATAATTGTTGGGGTTTAGGTATTAAAAATTTATTGCAAATATAACAGATTTTGTAATAGAACAAGTTATTTTATGACAGACAATTAACAAATTATCACCATTTATTTTATTTTTATTGCTAATCATTGGTTCATTAATGATGTTTTCAATATCGTTTTTATCCATAATTATTCTGTTCAGGTTTTTCAGTATTGGTTTTATGTTTTATTTAAATGGATAAGTTTTTTGTTGTTTTATGGCAATTATGGAGGTGGTAGGGGGATTTTGGTTGGTAGGGAAAGGTTGTTTAGAGGCATTTCGGCAGGTAGGGAAAGGTTGCCACGTCGGCTATCGCCTCCTCGCAATGACGTTGCCACGAATTATGTTTTGTAATGACGG
>DAIDMK010000011.1 GCA_027449025.1 Lutibacter sp.
TTTTTAAAAATAAAAGTAATACCCAAAATTGAATAGAAATAAAAAACCGCCTCAAATTTTAATAGTGAGACGGCTTCGATTTTTTATAAAATACTTAAATGCTTATTTAGCATAATCAGCATTTAATTTTTCTAAAATATCAGCGGTTACATTCATTTTTTCATCACCATACATAACCGTTCCTTTTCCGGATGTTCCAATAATTAACTGATAACCTTTAGTTTTTGCATAATCTGCCACAAAACTATCTACCTTTTTAGTTAAGATTTCGCTGTTTTCTAAATTTTCTTTCTGAAGTTCTTCAGAAGCTTGTTGTTGTCTTGCTTGTAAAAATTGTTGCTCTTGTTGTAAAACACCTTCTGCTTCAGCTCTTTTTTGAGGTGTCATTTGTTGCGCAACTTTATAATATTCTTGAACCTTTAATTGAAAAGGACCTTGTAAGCTGTCCAATTGTTTTGCAAACACTTCTTGTTTGGCTTTTAATTTTGTTTCTAAATCTTTTGTAGCGTTATAATCTTTCATAATAACTTCGACATCAATATATGCTATTTTAGTCTGGTTACAAGCTGCCAATGAAATGGCAAAAGCGATAATGAGTATTTTTTTCATTTTTAGAATTTTGAATAGTGGATTTAATTTTGTGCGAATATATAAACAAAAAACAATGTTTTGTAAATTAATTTATAATATTGATTTAATTTATCATAGAAGGTGTTATTATAATAAATTCTGATAAAAAATGGTTTATTTATAGCCCGATTTAGACCGTTTTGGCAAAAAGAAATAGCACAACTTACTTGAACGTAAAAATCGCTCTAAATTCATCTTAAAATTAATATTTACCTTTTTTTAGGATGTAAATTAAGGAAGAATGCTCTTTGGTGCTCATAGCTTTTATGTTTGAGATTAAACCGATGTAAAAAGCCTTTAAAAAATTGCCTTTTCCATTTTTATATTTTTCACTCAATAAGGAAACGTAAAAAGAATCAAACCACATCGGTAAAATTTTTACGACGTTCATTTCTTGTTTTGCAAACAACAATTGAATTGATTTTTTTGAAAAATGCCATAAATGTCTTGGAACATCAAAGGCAGCCCAAAATTGTTTGTAATAGTTAGCGTCATAACTTTTAAAATTTGGGACCGCAACTATTAAAATACCGTTGGGTTTTAAAAGTTTTTTCAAAGTCAAAATATATACTTCTACGTTTGGAACGTGTTCCAAAACATGCCACAAAGTGATAACATCAAATTGCGATTCATTTTTTAACTGATTAATTTCAGCATAAATTTCTGTAGCCGATTCATTAGTTAATTTTTTTTTGGCGGCAATTTTGGCTTTTGCATTTGGCTCTACTCCTGTTATTTTCCAGCCATCATTTTTACAAATCAGCAAAAAATCACCTGTCCCGCAACCGATATCCAACAAATTTTTCTCAGCTGTTTTGAAAGAATTAATGAGTTTCAATTTATTGGTTAAGGCATGTTTTTTGACAAGTTGATACAACTGATCAATAACTGTTTCTTTTGAATCGGTATGAGAAATATAATCATCGCTTTCATAATATCCAGACAATTCATCAGCTTTTGGCTGAGGAAAAGTTTCAAGCATATCCAAGGTTGAAAGATACAATAAATCAAAATTTTTGCAGGAAACCGTATAATCTTTACAGGTTAAATAATGCACTTTTTCAGAATTCATTTTATATAATATTGAAATATATCAAAATAATTTTTTAGGTGTTCCACGTGGAACGTATAAAATTATCGACCCATATATACAAGCAAAACAGCAATATCACTAGGTGAAACACCACTGATTCTACTCGCTTGTGAAATGGATGTTGGTTGAATTTTACTTAATTTCTGACGCGCTTCTATTGACAAAGATATCACTTTCGTATAATCAAAATTTGAAGGAATGGTAACATTCTCCAACCTATTAACTTTGTCCGCCTGATTCCTTTCCTTATCAATATAACCAGCGTATTTCACATGGATTTCCGTTTGTTCCTCAACCTCACGATCGATATTATTGTCGATAACAAACGCTTCCACTTTAGCCAATTTTCTAAGATCTGTAAAGTTCAATTGTGGCCTTGCTGCTATCTTAAACATCTTCATAGATTGGTCAATTATAGCAGAATTATTAGCCTCTAAAATAGGATTTATTTCTTCTGGAAGCACACTGGTTTCCAATAAAAATTTCACAAACAAATCAGTTTTATCTTGCTTTTCCACAACCCTATTCATCCGTTCTTTTGAAACCATACCCAATTTATAAGCCATGGGTGTTAACCGTAAATCAGCATTATCTTGGCGTAACAACGTTCTGTATTCAGCTCTGGAAGTAAACATTCTGTATGGCTCTTCAGTTCCTTTAGTAATTAAATCATCGATTAAAACTCCTATATATGCTTCATCGCGTTTCAACACAAAAGGCGTTTTTCCTTGAATTTTGAGTGCGGCATTTATACCTGCCATCAGTCCTTGGGCGGCAGCTTCTTCATAACCTGTAGTCCCATTTATTTGTCCGGCGAAATAAAGATTTTTAATTCTTTTAGTTTCTAAGGAATGTTTTAATTGTGTTGGCGGAAAATAATCATATTCAATAGCGTAACCAAATCTAAAGAATTTCACATTCTCAAAACCAGCAACTTTTCGCAAAGCTTTGTCCTGAATGTCTTCTGGTAATGATGTTGAAAAACCATTTACATAAACCTCGACAGTATCCCAGCCCTCCGGCTCCACAAAAATTTGGTGACGTGTTTTAGTAGCAAACCGATCGATTTTATCCTCAATGGAAGGACAATATCGCGGACCGATGCTTTGTATTCGGCCATTAAACATAGGCGACCTATCAAAACCTTCACGCAAAATATCATGAACTTCCTGTGAAGTGTAAGTCATATAACAAGAACGTTGTATTTCCAATGATTTGGTGGTATCTAAAAAGGAAAACTTTTCAGGATATACATCACCAGGTTGCTCTATCATTTTAGAATAATCTAAGGATCGACCATCCACACGAGGCGGCGTTCCTGTTTTCATCCTTCCTGCTTCAAACCCAACTTTAACTAAATCTTCTGTAATTCCTGTGGAAGCTTTTTCTCCTGCCCTTCCTCCTCCAAAAGATTTATCACCAATATGAATCAATCCATTCAAAAAAGTTCCTGCAGTAATAATTACCGCTTTGGCTTTTATTTCAATCCCGAGTACCGTTTTTACCCCTACAATTTTATCACCTTCAAACAACAAACCATTTACAGAATCCTGATAAAAATCTAAATTACTTGTTTGTTCCAACATCAACCGCCAACATTCAGAAAAGCGCATTCTATCACTTTGGGCGCGTGGACTCCACATTGCAGGACCCTTCGATTTGTTCAACATTTTAAATTGAATAGCACTTTTGTCGGTCACCACTCCACTATAGCCCCCCAAGGCATCAATTTCGCGGACAATTTGTCCTTTTGCAATTCCGCCCATTGCCGGATTGCAACTCATTTGAGCAATATTCTGTAAACTCATTGTTATTAAAAGTGTGTGCGCACCCATATTGGCGCTTGCCGCAGCAGCTTCGCTACCGGCGTGCCCACCTCCAACTACAATAACATCATATACCGTACTAAACATAATTTAAAATTGTGTTCCACGTGGAACGTTTATAAAGTGTCGAATAATAATAAGCATTTATCCTCTTCCGCCCTCATTATTTCCTTATCTTTCAGCTTCTTATCTTTGAATCCAATATAGTGTAAAACGCCATGAACCATCACTCTACGTATCTCATTATCAATAGTTTGATTAAATTTCTGTGCATTTTCAAGCACTCGCTCCACAGAAATAAAGATATCCCCACTTATTAATTTCCCCATTGTATAATCAAAACTAATAATGTCAGTTAATGTATCATGTTCCAAAAATTCAACATTCAATTTAAGCAGATAATCATCATCACAAAAAATATAATTCAACTCCCCTTCTTGAAAGTTATAAGATTCTATGCAAACAGAAATCCATTTCTGCATCGCCCCTTCATTTTCCAATATGAAATTAGTTTCGTAATTGAATTCAATCATTTTACTCTTGTTGTTGTTCTGTTTTAAAATACTCTTGTACTTTTTTCTTGTAAATTGTTTGCAAAGGTAGTGATTGTCTGTTTAATATTTCATTGGTATTAAAATATGAATTTTCAACCTTAATCGCCTCAATATTTCTTTTTTCAAATAGTACTTTAGGCGCTTCTGATTTACGAATATCATCCTCACCTTGTTCCATTTTAGCCTTTTGTAATTTCAACAACTCATAATTCAACTGTATAATTTTTTGCATTAAAGCTTTAGTGAAACCCCTTTCCAGCAATTCCTTTTCCAATTCCTCCATTTTCTTTAAAGCATCTCCTGCGCCCTTTGAACTATCAGAGTCATCACCTAAAATACCTTTTAACATTCCTTTGAGCTGTTCTTGCTGTTTATATATTTTATACAGTTCGTCGTTCATAGATTCACCGTTTTCACCAGGCTTCTTACCTTTCTTTTCTCCTCTTTCTACGCCATCTTTCATTTGTTCATTCAACCCTCCTTGTTTATTAATAATGTCGGGCAAACTAAATTGTGGAGAATTCCCCTTTCCTTTTCCCTTGCCAAAACTTGGTGAGGCATTCATTAATCGTTCCAATAAATCACTTAAAGAGTTGGCCAGGTTATTAGCGGAAGTAATCACAAATTGCTGATTCGAAATTCCGAGATTGGCATTATCATCAGTAAAATTTAATAATGACTCATCCAAATTATAATGCACCTCAGAAACTTCCTTTTGAATCATCGTACCCATTTGAACCAATCGCAGAGCAAGCACATATAAACTATCATCGATATGATTGAAATACTCTTTTAAAACATATTGATGTTTTACATTGTTTGGATATTCAGGATGCCCAATACTGGCGTTAGAAAAACGGTTAAGCAAATCTTCCTGCTCAAAAGAAAAAACAATCATGTTATCTACAATTTTCCGTAAATCTTCAATATTTTCATCAATAGATTCACCTTCCATCTTCATCATAGACTGTTCCATGCTATTGCTTAATTCCTTCATTCTTTTAGCAGCTGATTTTTGACTCCTTTTTGCGCTACCAGATTGTTGTTCCTTCAGTTCTTGCAAAGCCTTATTTAGGTCTGTATTAATATCGTCAAGTTCTTCCTTATTTTCGGGAAGCTTCATTGGTCGTTTTAAATCCTGGTTCTCCTTTTGCAATTCTTTGCCATCCTTTTTTAATTCGTCAAATTCTTTGTTGATCTCCTGTTGCTTTTCTGAATTGTTATTCTCTGGATTTTCATCTGCAAGATTTTCTTGTTTTTTTCCCAAATTTTCTAGCTTCTCTCTAATTTCATGAGCCTTTTGCTCCACGTAAAAACGTTTGGTGAGTTCTAAAATACGTTCTAAACTCAACTCGTTCCGTTGGTTCATTTTAGCCATATTTTTTAACTTTTCAACCAAATCTTCTTTATTTAATTTTTTGGAAAGTGCATTTAGTTCTTCAAGCAATTTGTCCTTTTCTGCCAACTTTTTAGTCTCTTCAATTCTTTTAAGCAATTCTTCCTTGGTTTCTTTTGTTTCCTTTTGGTCGGTTTGCGCTTTCAAGTTATTTTGAAGTTTGCTGGTTTGCTTTTGAATCATTTCCTGATATTGTGCTTGCCGTTTCAACAATTCCTCCAATTTCTTCGTGTCATTCCAATCAATGTTTTCTTTTTTCTGCATTTCATTTTGAACATTTTCAAAACCTTCATTTGATAGTCTAAATTTTTTTACAAGCTTTGAAAGCGCTCCTATGGTTTCTTTTTGATCATCCAATAACAGCCTATTAATTTCCTTTTCCGTTTTTTTATAATAAGAAAAAGTTCGACTTTTCGTGCTTTTATTCCCATTTACCGCATCGTTATCAAACACTTCAAAATACAACTCATAGTCAATACCTTCTTCCAAAGAAATTCCTTCAGGAAAAACATAATAAAAATCTGAAATAAAGGAATTTTGAACAGAAATTAAATGCGATTTAAGCGCCTTTGGATTCTTCTTGTCATAATATACCATTTGAAGTTTATTTATACCATAATCGTCGCTTATATGCCCAACAAACTGAACTGGTCCCATCCTAATAGAATCAATATCAGAATTTACAATTATTTGAGGATGCTCGTCTGGAATCACCTGAATAAGAAAATTAAGCGATTCATAGTCGTTTAGTTGTTGGTTAGATGTGGTGATTTGGTAATTGATGGCGTTAAGTATCAATTTTGAATAGCTAAAATAATCAATGCTGTTTCGGGTAAATTTATCTGTCTTATTTTCGCATATAAATTGAACATTGTTTGTTTTTTGAGTTTCAATTTGCCAAGTAACCTTTGTACCCTGCGGTACGCTGGTATTTCCGCTATTTTGAACAACTTCATTTTTTTTACCAGTATAAATAGGATATTGCAAAACCATTTTTAAATTATTGATGACAGGTGTGGCGATACTTTTTATTTGATAAACTTCAGACTTAACGCCATTGGCTTCCAAATAAAATTTTATGGGTTTTTGAATTCTTGAAAAGAAATAATCAAACTTTCCAAAAGCGCTTCTTTCCAAATAATAACTTTCCTTCAAAAAATTGATTTTAACATTTTCCGGAACTATACTGCCGATAGTTTCTACTTGAAGCATAAATGGCTCGCCTTCCACTACCAACAAAGATTCATTTAAAACAGAAAAAGAAAAAGGCGCTGGAGGCAAATATGCTTTGTTGTAATTTACCACCCTGGAATAACTTTCCGTAAAAATTGAAATATTCCCTGTAACAAAAACCAACAGCCAAATAATTAAAGGAATGAGTGCGTATTTTATATATTTCTTATTTTTAGTAAAATCTACGGCTCTTTTAAAAGGAATTGGTTGCAATTCGTTTGATTTTTGGTCAATACTGGCTTCGATAAGTTCAGAATTTAACTTACTTCCTTTTAACTGCAACATATTCAATAACTTATCCCTAACTTCCGGAAAATGATTTCCAATAATTTTGGAAGCCTCAACTTCAGTAATTCCTTTTTTGAATCCTAAAATTTTAATGATCGGAGAAATGATATAGACCACAAACAATACCAGTTCAATAGAAATAAAGAACCAAAATAAAAAAGTGCGCCCTATGGGTTTTAGCCATAAAAAATATTCAACAAAAAGTGTGAAAATAAAATACAATACTCCTATTGTGAAAAACAATAGCAATCCTTTAAGTAGTTCATTAAAATAATATTTTCTAATAAACTCCTGTAACTTATGTTGTATGTTTTCAATATTGCTCAATAATTTATTTTTACACTCTTTAAGAAGTTAAAATTACTCAAAATAACATTAGCCTATCAGAAATTTAACTTTCCTGCAAGAAAGTTCTATCTAGTTTAAAGTTTTCTATCGGCTTCGAGCCATTTTTTAATAATTTTTTTCTTGTACATTAATACAGTTAGCCTAAAAAGCGTTCTTTAACCAATATTAAAAATAATTACGAAAAAGTCCTTTTTTTACAATTAAATTCTCTCGTTTACATTGATAATTTATCTTTGCACTTCAAAACTTAACAGAAATGACGAACGTTAGAGTACGATTTGCTCCCAGCCCAACAGGACCTTTACATATTGGCGGTGTAAGAACTGCCCTTTTTAACTATCTATTTGCCAAAAAACATAAAGGTACTTTTATTTTACGTATTGAAGATACCGACCAAACCCGCTATGTGGCAAATGCTGAACAATACATAATTGATGCTTTAAATTGGTGCAATATTCCTTTTGATGAAGGACCGGGAAAAAATGAAAAGTTTGGTCCTTATCGCCAATCAGACCGCAAGGAAATCTATAAACAATATGCAGAAACTTTGATTGAAAAAGGAAAAGCCTATTATGCATTTGATACCAATGAAGAACTCGATTTTCACAGAATTGACCATGAAGAAAAAGGAAAAACCTTTATCTACAACTGGCACAACAGGGCAAAACTAACCAATTCAATTTCCTTGACTAAAGAAGCGGTTGCGAAAAGAATTGCCAAGGGCGATAAATACGTGGTGCGTTTTAAAATGCACGAACCATTACTTGAAGAAACAGAAGCCACCATTGAAACTGTTGATATGATTCGGGGAAATGTTTCCTTTAAAACAGCTATTTTGGACGATAAAATATTGTTTAAAAGCGACGGAATGCCAACCTATCATTTGGCAAATATCGTGGACGACCATTTAATGGAAATTACCCACGTTATTCGTGGAGAAGAATGGTTGCCTTCGCTGCCGCTTCACATTGCTTTATATGAAGCTTTTGGCTGGAAAGCGCCAGAATTTGCGCATTTGCCACTTATTTTAAAACCTGTAGGAAAAGGAAAATTAAGCAAGCGCGACGGCGATAAATTAGGATTTCCAGTATTTCCTTTAGCATATAAAAATGAAGAAACAGGAGAAATATCTCGTGGTTATAGAGAAGACGGCTATTTTGACGATGCCTTTATAAATATGCTGGCGCTTTTGGGATGGAATCCAGGAACGGAACAGGAAATTTTTACCTTGGAAGAACTTTGTGAAGCATTTACCATAGAACGTGTAAGTAAAAGCGGTGCAAAATTTAGTCCGGATAAAACCAACTGGTTTAACCAACAGTACATGTTGTTAAAATCAGATGAAGAATTGGCTAAGCTTTATATGCCAATTTTAGAAGAAAAAGGTATCAATAAAGACCTGCAATTTGTAATAAAAGTAGTTTCCGCAATTAAGGAGCGCGCCACTTTTGTAAACGATTTTTGGGTGCTGAGCAGTTTCTATTTTGAAACTCCTACTGCTTACGATGAAAAAGCAGTTAAAAAACAATGGAAAGAAGATACAGCTGAGTTGATGCAAGAATTGATTGCCATTATTGAAACTGTGGAAGATTTTACTTCGCTGAATTTTGAAACTGCCGCCAAAGAATGGATTACCACCAAAGAAATTGGCTTTGGAAAAGTAATGCAACCATTTAGACTGAGCTTGGTTGGGGAATTAAAAGGTCCTCACCTATTTGATATAGCCGAAATGATAGGCAAACAAGAAACAATTTACCGAATTAACAAGGCAATTGCAGCACTGTAAAAATTTATAGGTTCAGATATTATAATTTTGAAGATGTTGATGTTACCATATATCGACATCTTCAAACTTATTTTTTACTTTAAACATTCGCATTTAGTCCACTAAATTTCGATTTTTTACTATCCAATTTTAAATCTTAAGAACTTCTTTCGTTTTTGTATCTTTATGCAATTAATAACTCTTAAAAAAAATAAAATGATTGGAACTTATATTGCCATTTTTATTCTAGTTGTACTTGTGGCATCTGGATTATTCACCGTAAAACAACAAACAGTTGCTATTATTGAACGCTTTGGTAAATTTCAAAGTACTAGAAACCCGGGTTTACAGCTTAAAATACCACTTATTGACAAAGTTTCAGGACGTGTAAATTTACGTGTACAACAATTAGATGTCATTGTTGAAACCAAAACTAAAGATGATGTTTTTGTTCACCTTAAAATTTCAGTACAATTTTTAATTAGACCGGATCACGTGTATGACGCATTCTATAAGCTTCAAAATCCTCATGAACAAATTACTGCATTCATTTTTGATGTTGTGTGTGCTGAAGTTCCTAAAATGATTTTGGATGATGTATTTGAAAAGAAGGAAGAAATTGCTTTGGCTATACAGCGAGATTTAAAAGAAGCAATGCTTAATTATGGTTATGATATCATTAAGGCATTGGTTACCGATATTGATCCAGATGAGAAAGTAAAAATTGCCATGAACCGTATTAACGCTGCTGATCGTGAAAAAATTGCAGCACAACATGAAGGTGATGCACAACGTATTTTAATTGTCGAAAGAGCTAAGGCTGAAGCTGAAAGTAAACGTTTACAAGGAAGGGGTATTGCAGACCAACGCAGAGAGATTGCGCGTGGTTTAGTTGAAAGTGTTGATGTTTTAAATAAAGCTGGAATCAACAGTCAAGAAGCATCGGCTTTAATAATTGTCACACAACATTATGACACGTTACAAAGCATTGGATCTGACTCTAAATCCAATTTAATACTATTGCCTAACAATCCAAGTGCAGCGAGTTCTATGTTAACTGATATGGTTGCTGGTATGGTTGCTGCCAATAAAATAAATGAATCTTCTAATGAAGTTGATTCGAAAAAACCTAAGAAATAGGACTTTAAAAATCAAAAAAACCTGTGCATTGCACAGGTTTTTTTTAATATAAGTATCAGTTTATTTTTTTTCTTCTTCTTTTTTATCATCATCATCATCGTCTCTGGTGGCCTTTTTAAACTCTTTAATTCCGCCTCCAAGACCTTTCATCAACTCTGGTAATTTCTTACCTCCAAACAATAATAATATTGCCAAACCAATAATGATCCATTGCCAAGGACCAACAACTCCTAAAAAAATATATAATGCGTTCATAATTTTTAAATTTTAGAGATACAAAGATAGTAATTAATTCAAAACCAACATTAATTTTTATCTTTAATGGTACCTCCAATAGTTATTTTCGTTTTTAATATTTCTGGAGTTCCCTTGTAATAGATGGATCCGCCAAAACGAACATTGGCATCTAACAATTCAGATGCTTTAACTTCAACGTTTGCTCCAGATGATGATATCACAATTGCTTGTTTGCTCTTTAAATCAAATCCATTGTAAAAACCGCCAGTTGTAGCTTCAATAGTTTGATTTTCAGATTCTCCTATTAATGAAATAAAGCCTCCCGATACACTTTTTACTTCCAAATATTTTGTGTCAACATTCAATTGTATTCTTGCCCCTTCTTGGACTCTCACTTCCAAATGCTGTTGTTTTATGCTTTCCTCCGAAAAAATAGATGCACCTTCGTTTGCATCTAAAACAGCAATATCACTATCGTAATAAAGCACAATTTTTACATTATCGGCAATAAATCCTTTAGGAAATTTTAAACGAATTTTTAAAATTCCATTTGAATTTTTAACCGAAACGTCATTTGCCTTAGGTCCTGAAATTTCAATTTTTGCACTATTGGATTTTTGTAGTTCAACGGTCAAACCATTAAAAACCTTTACGGTGTTAAAATCGCCTAACTTTGTGGTAATGGCATCTTGCGCAAACAATGTTGCGGAAAACAACATAAAGAGTAAAATCAATTTCTTCATTTTAATATCATTTTTGTTAATAACCAGCAATGGATACAAAAATTGTACCCCTTTTGTTAATTATTTATTAATCTTTTCTAACAAAGTGAAATCCAAATGCTTTCGCTCTAAATCAGTATGTTTTACTTTGATTAAAACTTGGTCGCCAAGTTGGTAAAGATTGTTGGATGATTGTCCCACCAAAGCATATTGTTTTTCGTCAAAAATGTAAAAATCATCAGTAATTTCACGAATTCTACACATCCCTTCACAACCATTTTCGATAATCTCAACATAAATTCCCCATTCCGTAACGCCAGAAATAACACCTTTAAATTCTTGATCCATGTGTTTTTCCATATATTTAACTTGCATATACTTGATGGAATCACGCTCTGCACTTGTAGCAAGTTGCTCACGTTCAGAAGAATGCTTGCATTTTTCTTCATAGCTTTCCGCTTTTGGAGATTTACCGCCCAACAAATAATGTTGCAGTAAACGATGCGTCATCACATCTGGGTATCTTCTGATTGGTGAGGTAAAATGGCTGTAATAATCGAAAGCCAATCCGTAATGACCAATATTATCAGTGGTATAAACCGCCTTGCTCATGGTTCTTACCGTCAAGGTTTCAATCATATTTGCTTCACCTTTTCCACTCACATCATTCAATAATTTATTTAATGAGGCTGCGATTGATTCTTTGCTGGTCATGTCAATTTTATTGGAATAACCAAACTTGCTAACAATGGTTTGAAGTGCGGCTAATTTATCAACATTTGGTTCGTCATGAACCCTGTAAATGAAGGTGTTTTTAGTAGGAACACCACTTTTTTTGCCCACAAACTCGGCAACTTTTCTGTTAGCCAGCAACATAAATTCCTCAATTAATTTATTGGCTTCTTTAGCTTCTTTGAAATAAACGCCAGTAGGTTCAGAATTTTCGTCCAAAATAAATTTTACTTCTGCCCTATCAAAGGTTATAGCACCTTGCTGCAATCGTTTTTTACGAAGAACTTTAGCCAATTCATCCATTTTTAAAACGGCAGAAACAATTTCAGGTTTTACTGTATAGGATTTTCCTGATATAGAAACTTCTTGTGAAATTGTCCCTTCTTTTGATTCAATTATTTCTTGGGCTTCTTCATAAGCAAATCGTTGGTCGGAATAAGTAACCGTTCTTCCAAACCATTCATTAATTACATGTGCTTTGCTGTTAATTTCAAAAACAGCTGAAAAAGTCAATTTTTCTTCATTTGGACGCAGCGAACAAACGCCATTCGACAATACTTCCGGAAGCATTGGAACCACGCGATCGACCAAATAAACCGAAGTTGCCCTATTATAAGCCTCATCATCTAAAAAAGTATTTTCATGCAAATAATGGGAAACATCTGCAATATGGATTCCAACTTCATAATTACCGTTTTCCATAATTTCAAACGACAAAGCATCATCAAAATCCTTCGCATCTTTTGGATCTATGGTAAAAGTTAGGTCTTTTCGCATATCTCTCCGCTTGGCAATTTCCTCTTCTGTAATTTCTACAATAAGTTTTGCCGCTTCATTTTCCACCTTTTCATCAAACTTGTAAGGCAAGCCATATTCTAAAAGAATGGAATGAATTTCTGTATCGTGATCACCGGGTTTTCCTAAAACATCCAGAATTTCTCCAAACGGATTTTTTGAATTTTCGGGCCAATCAACCATTTTTACCAACACTTTTTGACCGTGTTCTGCATTTTTAAGTTTGTTTTTTGGCACAAAAATATCAGCGTACATTTTAGAGTCGTCTGGAACTACAAATCCGAAATTATTACTCAACTGCAAAACACCCACAAATTCGGTCTTCGCACGCCTAATTATTTCAACAACATCAGCTTCTTCTCTGGTATTTTTTTTGCGATTGTATAAATAAATTTTTACAACATCTTTGTGTAAAGCCCTGTTTAAATTTCTTGCAGGAATATAAATATCATGGTCAAATTCATCACAAATAAAATAACCGTTTCCGTTTGAAGTTGCGTCAATAGTTCCGGTATAATATTTTGAAAGTGCCGCTATTTTATATTTTCCGGGCTCAGTTTCCTCTATCCTTTTTTGGGCTTTTAATTCTTCTAAATTTTTAATAACCTGATGTCTTCCTTTAGCATCCGTAATTTGTAATTTTGCGCAGATTTGACGGTAATTAAAACTTTTTCCAGGAGTTTGGTTTAATATTTTTGATATTTTTTGGGTTAAATCTTTAACCTCGTTTCCTCTCTTTTTGTGGAATTCTTTTCTTTTCGACATAGGTTTATTTCACTTTTATTTGGTTCAAAAGTACGATTTTTTACCCTAAGCAGATTATTGTAAGGTTATATTAACATCAATTTATATTTTTCAAACTTATAATTAGTACATTATTATGGCTGTAAAATGGTATGGTACTATAAATCCAACATTGAGTAATGGCGCAACAAAAAATTTCAAACATCAATAAAATAAATTTAATAACGATTTTAAGAAATCTTAAAAGATTGTTCAATAGCAACATCACCAATCATAAATTGGTTAAAAATTATAAAAATTTCATCTTAAAATAAAAGATTTAGAGTTGTAAATAACTTATATTCAAGTAGATGTATAATTGGTAAGCACTGAAATTTTTGAAGTTTAAATGATGCCGCAAACCTTCCATTTTATGAGGCAAAAAATAAACTGTTAAAAATTTCTTAATAAAAATGTAATTTTTGCTCAGATCGTACGTCTATTATAAGATAAAACGATAATTATGAAAAGGTTGTATAAAATCAGTTTCTTTTTTTTGATGATACTTCTTTTAGGAATTTATTTTTCCATAAAAAGTATCAATAGTTACTTTTCCTCGAAAGAAACTATTGAAGTAATTTCGTTATCGCCAGACATTGTAAAATTGACTCTTAAAATTTAATCTTTAATGTTATCAACATCTAATATTATAATAAAAAGATTTTTTAAAAATTTAAAAACTATTGGTGTTGATTATAGTGTGTTTATAAGTACAATAAATTTATGGATTTTAATTTTTAAGATTCACTTATTAAAAGATATAAACAGTTTATCAAAATATAATACATTAAAAATCAAATAAATTAAATAGGTTATAAACAATCCTTAAAACAGTTTAATTTTACGTTTTTTTAATAAGTATTTCAATTCAAAATGTTCATAATGACCTAAAAAATTGTTTAAAACTAAATTTAAAAAAAGATAAAAAAAGTTGCACAGCAATTATCAATTTTAGCATTACAATATTCACTTCACATTACAAAATATAGTTTTCATTATTAAACATCAAGTTATTCACATTTTGATTTTTTGATAAAGCTGTTGTAAATCAATGAATTAAAAAATCCTATTAACAATTTTATTTTTCAAGGTTAATAACTATGAATTCGTATTTTTGTAGCCTATAATGTATTAAAAAAAAACACTTATGACCATCGCAATAGGAAATGATCACGCAGGAACCCAACATAAATTTGAAATTATAAAACTACTTGAAAAAAGGGGGCACAAAGTGTTAAACTTTGGAACTGATTCAAATGAAAGCATGGATTATCCAGACACTATTCACCCTGTTGCAAATGCGGTTGAAAGTGGTGAAGCAGATTTTGGAATTACCATTTGTGGCAGTGGAAACGGCGCACAAATGGCAGCCAACAAACACCAGGGAATTAGAGCTGCGCTTTGCTGGAACAATGAATTGGTGGCACTTGCCCGTGCACATAACAATGCCAATGTATTGAGCATTCCGGCTCGTTTTGTTACCATCCAACAGGCTTTGGATTTTGTCGATATTTTTTTAACAACAGAATTTGAAGGTGGACGTCATCAAGCAAGAATTGATAAAATACCTTGTTAATAGATAAGTTAAATATTAGATATTAAAAGTTAGAAGTAAAAAAATTTGTTTACAAATACGAAATCCAATATCGTAATTCAAAAATCGTAAATCGCAATTCAAAATGGGTCAAAACCATAATCACGAACACCCTACTTTAAAAGGGAAAAATTTACTTTTCTCCATCATCTTAAACATTGTAATTACCGTTGCGCAACTTATTGGTGGGGTAATTTCAGGAAGTTTGGCTTTAATTTCTGATGCTATTCATAACTTTTCAGATGTTGTTTCCTTAATCATAAGTTATGGCGCCAATTTACTCACACGCAGAAAAAAGCAAACTAAAGCATATACTTTTGGCTATAAAAGGGCTGAAATGATTGCAGCTTTTTTTAATGCGGCAACTTTAATTGTAATTGCTGTTTTTTTGGGCATTGAAGCGATAAAACGTTTTTCTGAAGTCCATGAAATTAAAAGCGGCTTGGTGATATGGTTGGCTATTTTAGGAATTTTTGCAAACGGGTTGAGTGTTTTATTATTAAAAAATGATGCAAAACACAACTTGAATATGAAAAGCGCCTATCTCCATTTGCTATCGGATATGCTGACATCAGTGGCTGTTTTAATTGGTGGCTTACTCATGAAATATTACCAGATTTATTGGATTGACGCCATTTTAACCTTAGTAATTTCAATCTATTTAATTTATATGAGCTGGGATATTTTAAAAGATTCATTAAAAATTTTAATGCTTTTTTCGCCATCACACATAAAAATAGAAGAACTTGTTGAAGAGGTGCAAAAAGTGTCAGGTGTAAAAAATATCCATCATATCCATATTTGGCAATTGAACGATCACGAATGTCATTTTGAAGCCCATTTAGAATTTGAAAGCGATATTAAATTATCTGAGTTTGATTTGGTTTGCGAAGTGGTTGAAAAATTATTGTTCGAAAAATTTCATATCCAACATTCTAATTTACAGCCTGAATTTAAAAGAAACGACCCTAAAGAAATAATAATACAAGACTAATAATGCTTACTATTTTAACCAAATCATTTGCTGAATTATCCACCAAAGAGCTGTATGATATTTTGCAATTGCGTGCAGAAGTTTTTGTGGTTGAGCAAATTTGCGTGTATCAAGATATCGATGGAAAAGATCAAAAAGCACTGCATGTAATCGGTTTTAAAAATGATAAAATTGTAGCTTATTGCCGAATTTTTAAATCTGGCGACTATTTTGATAAAGCAAGTATCGGCCGCGTTGTGGTTGCTGCCAACGAACGTAAATTTGGGTATGGACACCTAATATTTAAATATTCGGTGGAAGCTGTAACAGCGTATTTTGATGAAAATTCCATAAAAATATCGGCACAATTGTATTTAAAAAAATTTTATGAATCTCATGGATTTGTTCAAGTTGGAGAAGGTTATTTAGAAGATGACATTCCGCATATAGCTATGATAAAAAACCAATAAAATGCACAATCCAAAAGTTAAAATCATTGACATAAAAAATTTGTCTAACGCGCATTACAAACTTGATAAGGTAGATTTTAAGTTTCAAACAAAAAACGGTGATTGGCAAACCCAGAGCAGGGAATGTTATGATCGCGGTGACGGTGCCGCAATTTTGCTGTACAATTCTGCAAAAAGAACCGTTATTCTTACCAAACAATTTAGAATGCCAAGCTATTTAAACGGCAATAAAACCGGAATGATGATTGAAGTTTGTGCTGGTTTGTTGGATGAAGACCATCCAGAAGCTTGTATTATAAAAGAAGTTGAAGAAGAAACAGGCTTTAAAATTGGCAATCCCCAAAAAGTATTCGAATTATTTTCAACACCCGGAGCAGTGACCGAAAAAATATATTATTTTGTTGCAGAATATAGCGATGAAATGAAAATTAGCGATGGCGGTGGCTTAGAAGAAGAGCATGAAGAAATTGAGGTCCTCGAAATAAATTTTGAAACTGCGCTTGCAATGGTTTCAAAAGGAGAAATAAACGATGCAAAAACTGTAGTATTGTTACAATATGCAAAACTGAACAACTTGGTATAAAACATATTTTTTGTTCATACTTATTTTTTAATATGGTGAAAGCTACCATACTTTTTTATAATTTAGCAACAAACTATTTTAACTCATTTTATTATAATTATGGCAGACGACAAAGAAAAAGTAGCGAAATTAAAAGCATTACAATTAACACTTGATAAATTAGACAAAACCTACGGAAAAGGAACGGTGATGAAAATGGGCGATGTTGCCATAAGTGATATTGAGGCCATTTCAACAGGTTCATTAGGATTGGACATAGCTTTGGGCGTTGGGGGTTATCCACGTGGAAGAGTTGTAGAAATTTACGGACCGGAATCATCGGGAAAAACAACCTTGGCTTTGCATGCGATTTCAGAAGCTCAAAAAGCTGGTGGAATTGCAGCATTTATTGATGCTGAACATGCTTTTGACCGATTTTATGCTAAAAATTTAGGTGTTGACATTGACAATTTAATTATTTCTCAACCAGATTACGGAGAACAAGCATTGGAAATTGCCGATAATTTAATCAGTTCAGGCGCCGTTGACATTGTGGTGGTTGACTCGGTTGCTGCACTTACACCAAAAAGTGAAATTGAAGGTGAAATGGGCGATTCTAAAATGGGATTGCACGCAAGATTGATGTCGCAAGCACTTCGTAAATTAACAGGAACTATTCATAAAACAAACTGTACCGTTATATTTATCAACCAGTTGCGTGATAAAATTGGCGTAATGTTTGGTAATCCTGAAACAACAACAGGAGGTAATGCACTTAAATTTTATGCATCTATTCGTTTGGACATCAGAAGAAAAACACAAATTAAAGATGGCGAAAAAGTAATAGGAAATGCCACTAAAGTTAAAGTGGTTAAAAATAAAGTGGCGCCGCCTTTTAGAACGGCTGAATTTGATATTATGTACGGTGAAGGTATTTCTAAAGATGGAGAAATATTGGATTTGGGTGTAGAATTGGGTATAGTGAAAAAAAGCGGTTCGTGGTTTAGTTATGGCGAAACGAAATTAGGTCAAGGTCGTGATGCTGTGAAAGTTTTGATAAAAGACAATCCAGAATTGTCCGAAGAACTAGAAACTAAAATCAAAGAAGAGATCAATGCTATGACCAAAAAAGATTAAAAACTTAATTTTTAAAGATTGGCATAATTATAGAAGGAAGTGAATTTTTAATCCACTTCCTTTTTTTGGTTTATAAAACTCAAAAAATGCAATTATAAACATCTGAAAAACAAAAAAAATTATAATCGCCAATAAAAGTTTAACTTTGCAAAAGTAAAATACAATTCAAATTATTTTTTTAACATTAGCCCTTCCTAATTTCTTTTGAAAAAAACTAACGTAAAAACGTTGCTCGGCAGAACAGACATTGTTGACTTTCCTAAACTAGAGTTGTTTAATATTGATATCAAAGTCGATTCGGGCGCTTACACATCTAGCTTTCATTGCCATAGCATACAGGAAGAAAATAAGGTGTTAAAATGTCAGTTTTTAGATCCTAAACATGAAAAATATCATGAAAAATATTTTACTTTCACCGAGTTCACCCAAAAAAAAGTAAAAAGTTCTAACGGAATTACCGAAAACAGGTATCTGATTAAAACAGAAATACTTATTTTTAATGAAATTCATACCATTGAGCTTTCCTTAACAGAAAGAGGTTCGATGAAATTCCCTGTTCTGTTGGGAAGAAAGTTTCTATCGAAGAAATTTATAGTGGACACTGCAAAAAATAATCTGTCATTTAAAAATATTATAATTAAAATTTAATAAAATACAAAGTATGAAAATTGTTGTTTTATCAAGAAACCCAAATTTATATTCAACAAAAAGACTAGTTGAAGCAGGAAAGGCCCGAAATCACGAAATGTTGGTAGTGGATCATTCAAAATGTGATATTATTATTGAAAAAAAGAAACCAGCAATAAGATATAAGCACGAATTACTTAAGGATGTTGACGCAGTAATCCCAAGAATTGGCGCATCTGTTACTTTTTTCGGAACGGCGGTGGTACGTCAATTTGAAATGATGAAAGTTTTTACCGCCATAGAATCCCAGGCATTATTGCGTTCAAGAGATAAACTAAGAAGTTTACAGGTATTGTCTAGAGCGGGTTTGGGCTTGCCTAAAACAGTATTTACCAACTATTCAAAAAACGTAAAAGATGTTATAAAAGATGTTGGAGGAACGCCATTAGTGATAAAACTATTGGAAGGAACACAGGGCTTAGGCGTTGTTTTGGCTGAAAATGACAATGCCGCCGAATCGGTTCTGGAAGCGTTTAACGGACTTCAGGCAAGGGTAATTGCACAGGAATTTATTAAAGAGGCAAAAGGTGCAGACATACGTGTATTTATTGTGGATGGTGTAGTTGTTGGGGCTATGAAAAGACAAGGAAAAGAAGGGGAATTTCGTTCAAACTTGCACAGAGGCGGAACGGCAGAAATTATAAAATTATCTATTGATGAAGAAAATGCTGCATTAAAAGCTGCACGAATTATGGGCTTGGGAATTGCAGGAGTAGATATACTGCAATCGGCCAGAGGTCCACTTATTTTAGAAGTAAATTCTTCTCCAGGATTAGAAGGTATTGAAGGAGCCACAAATGTTGATATTGCAGGAAAAATAATTCATTATATTGAGCGGCATGTTGATGTTGATTAATATTAAATAAGCAATTAATAATTTTCTATAAATTACATCTGACCAATAAAAAAACATAAGTTAAACAGATGAAACGAGCAAAACGAATTTTGATAAAAAAAGGGAATGATTAATGGCGAACCGCATCTGTTACCGCTAAAAAATAAAATTTAAACAGATGAAAATTCTAAATCACAAAATTGAACTAGGTGAATCTGTGCAGGTTAATATGGACTTTGCAAGACTAAACACGCGCTCTAAAATTGAAGTGCCCATCATTGTTTCAAGAGGTAAAAAAGAAGGTCCTTGTTTATTGTTAATTGGTGGTGTTCATGGAGATGAAACCAATGGTGTTGAAATTGTCCGCCAAATTGTCTCTAAAGGATTAAATAAACCAGAAATTGGAACTGTTATTTGTATTCCTCTTTTAAATGTGTTTGGGTTTCTAAATCAAAGCAGGGAATTTCCTGATGGAAGAGATTTAAATCGGGTTTTTCCGGGTTCCAATACAGGATCTTTAGCGAGTCGATTTGCCTATCATATT
This sequence comes from Lutibacter sp., assembly GCA_027449025.1. Lineage (GTDB taxonomy): Bacteria > Bacteroidota > Bacteroidia > Flavobacteriales > Flavobacteriaceae > Lutibacter. The sequence continues at coordinate 20,345 of DAIDMK010000011.1, forward strand.
ATGAAGGAAGTTATTCCGAACATTGATTATTGCATTGATTATCATACAGGAGGCGCTCAACGTTTTAATTATTCACAAATAAGAATTGATGAAGGTGATGATGAAACACTAAAATTGGCAAAAATATTCGGTTCACCTTATATCGTTTATAGCAAAAGCCAAGAACGCACGTTTAGAAAATCCATGACAAAAAGGGGAAAAAAGGTGTTGTTATTTGAAGGGGGGAAATCACTTAATTTAGATAAAACTGTAACAAAAATAGGAATTCAAGGAGCAATAAATATCATGCATGAGTTAGGGTTAAGAGATTTTTCTTCTAAAATTTCAAATCCAATCGATCAAAAATCACCCATCATTATTAGAAACACAAAATGGATCAGGGCGAAACATTCGGGCATGTACAGATCCGATGTGAGTGCTGGTCAAAAAGTTGAAAAAGGCGTGAAATTAGGAAGTATTTCAGATCCGTTTGGAGATTTTGAGAGCATATTTAAATGCACGCAAGAAGGCTATATTTTAAATTCCAACCACGCTCCAGTTGTAAATCAAGGTGACGCGCTTTTTCATATAGGTTTCGAATAAATAGGTGTTAAAATTAACAAACATATCATTTGGCTACACTTCAAAAGAAGTCTTAAAAAACATTAGCTTTAAAGCCAAAAATGGCGATTATATTGCTATTATCGGCGAAAGCGGGTCTGGAAAAAGCACACTGCTGGAAATTATTTACGGACTCCTACATATTGAAAAAGGAACTGTTCATTGGAACGATGAAAAGTTGCTAGGACCCAATTTTAGGTTAATTCCCGGCGAAGATTTTATGAAATATTTACCGCAGGATTTCGATTTAATGCCCTACACAACAGTTGAAGAAAATATTGGAAAATACATTTCGAGTCAGGATAAAAACAAAAGCAAACGCATCAGGGAATTGCTAAAAGTTGTAGATATGACCGAGTTTTCTCAAACAAAAGTCAAAAACCTAAGTGGCGGACAAAAACAACGAGTCGCCATCGCCAAAGTAATGGCGAAAGAACCTGAGGTTTTATTGCTCGATGAACCATTTAGCCATATCGATAATTTTAGAAAAAACATACTTCGAAGAGACCTTTTCAACTATTTAAAATCGAAAAATATTTTGTGTATTGTGGCAACGCATGATACTACCGATGCACTTTCTTTTGCCGATAAAATTTTAGTGATCAGAAACGGAAAATTAATTGCGAACAGCACACCTGAAAAATTATATACAAATCCTAAAAGCGCCTATATTGCTTCTTTTTTTGATGAAATTAATAAAATCCCATTATGTGAAATTGATTCAAAGGACACCACCAAAAAATCAATTTTATTGTATCCAAATCAGATTAAATTGACAGAAAAAGAAGGAATTAAAGCAAAAGTTGTCGCTTCATATTTTAAAGGAAAAAATTATTTAATTGAAGCAATTTTAAACAAATCTACCTTATTTTTTGAACACCATGTGGCCTTGGAAATCAATCAAAAAATATTTTTAAAATTTGCAAAAAGCGAAGCAAAATAGCCATTTATATATTTTTGATTGGCAAAGAAATAAAAACGCTAGTTCCCCTATTTTCATTGCTTTCAATCCAAATAGTTCCTTTATTTATTGTCAAAAATTCTTTACAAAGTTTTAAACCCAATCCTGTTCCACTTTCCTCGTTAGTTCCTAAAGTTGATATTGTAGTATCTATTTCAAAAACTTTTAATTGAGATTCCTTTGCCATCCCAATTCCATTATCAACTACTGCGATAGTGCAGGTGTTATTGGCTTCATCAATTTTATCTAAAACAATTTCAATTTTTCCACCATTTGGCGTAAATTTTATGGCATTTGATATAATATTTCTAATCACTGTATCTATCATATCAGAATCGGCAAAAACAAATAGTTTCTCTTCAAAATCCCAGCTCAGTGTCATATTTTTCAACTTTACCTGAGAATTAAAAAGACATATATTGTTAAACACAACTTCATGAAGATTTAATTTGGAGGGTTCATAACTTATCAATCCGGCGTTGGCGCTAGCCCATTTTAATAGATTATCCAATAAATTAAAGGTGTTTTTACTGTTTTGGTAAAGGGCTTTGGTTAGTTTCTCTCTTTTTTCATCACTAATTTTATTTTTATTTAGCCAAAGAAGCTCCCCAATTTGATGAAGCCCCCCTAGCGGACCCCTTAAATCGTGCGCAATAATTGAGAAAAACTTATTTTTACTTTTGTTTAATTCAGAGAGTTTTTGATTGTCCTTTTCTATAATTTCATTGTCCTTTTCTTTTAAAATAAAAATTAACAGTAAAGGAATAACCAAGTTAAGAATCAAGAAAAATATAAGCGGAATAACGAGCATAAAATTTGTTGAATACACGATGACATCAACTTTGAAAAAAGCGCTAATTGCGCGCATTAAAAGCGATAAGGATGCCAATGCCAATATGTAACCGGTTAGAAACTGAATTTTAGTTTTCCCTTTTTCCGTTAATAGAATATACGCGGTAAAGGCATAAATAATTGAAACACTTAAAGAAACAACAGTCATTCTTTCGCTAATTGTGGACGTACTAAAGAAACTTATTGCTATGGAAAAAAATACAGGAATTAATAGAAATCGTTTAAAATGCTTTGAATCAAATTTACGTTCTATAAAGGAAATGCAATAAATTTCGTAAAAAACAATAAATAAATTTATGGTGGTATTGATAATAATTCCTATCGGAGTTGGTTCACTTTTTCTTAATGAAAGCATAATTAAAAAAATAATGCCTATTATTCTCGACAGCATGAAAATATAAATGATAGGATTTTTTACCTTATATAATTTAATATAAGTGGCAAAAAGAGAGATAATAAATATATTTGCTGCCGCGGTGAATATAAATAAGGTTTTTACGTCAATATCTATCATTAATTATTTATTTACGATTTTTGATTTACGATTTCTGAACCATTTGCCTTTAAACTTTTAATTTCAAACTTTCCTTGAAATTTGGCGAAAATTATTTTAAAGAATTTAATTTTGTTGGTAATACTTTTATGCAAAGTTTAACTAAGCGGTTCAAAGTTGCTTCTTAATGAATCCTGTGAAATATTCTTTTTCAAAGGCCAATTAATCACATTTAAAGATGCGTTTTTAACTATTAATTAGGAGGCTATTTCCCCGTACTTCCAAATCCGCCAGCACCGCGTTTTGTTTCGCTTAAAACTTCCACTTCTTCCCAATTGGCGCGTTCGTGTTTGGCGATGACCAATTGCGCTATGCGTTCCCCATCATTTATCACAAAATTTTCATTGGAAAGGTTGACCAAAATCACACCAATTTCACCTCTATAATCGGCATCTACAGTGCCAGGGGCATTCAAAACTGTAATGCCGTTTTTTGCTGAGAGTCCGCTTCTTGGGCGAACTTGTGCTTCAAATCCTACTGGAAGCGCAATAAACAACCCCGTTTTTACAATGGTGCGTTCCAATGGTTTTAGGGTGATGGATTCAACAATATTGGCGCGTAAATCCATTCCTGCCGAAGCAGCTGTTTCATAACTTGGCAATGCGTGTTTCGATTTGTTAGTAATTTGTATTTGCATGATATTTTATTATTTTATGTGATAAAGCCAGGAAACAACTTCTAAAAATTCACTCCGCCAAAAGGCTTCGTTATGTTCACCATCCGGATTTATTTTTGTTTTTAAGTTTTTTGATTTAAAACTGGTATTTAACAACAATTTTTCTATTCTTTGAGTGTCTTTATCAGTGTTATCACCTTCTTTTCCGCCCACCAACAAAAATAATTTTACGTTTTTTAAATTCCCTTTTTCTTTGGTGAAATCTACAACTTTTTCTGAAAACCAAAATGAAGTGGATAATGCGCCAATTTTCCCGAAAGATTTGGGATATTGAAGTCCGCCGTAATATGAAATTAATCCGCCCAAAGAACTGCCGATTAATCCGGTATATTTTTGTTGGGATTTAGTTCGATAATTTTTATCGATATAAGGTTTTAGTTTATTTACGATAAAACCCATATAAGTTGCCCCTTTTCCGCCGCCATATTTTTCGTTTTTCCAAGGCGTATATTCGTTGATGCGTTCTTCACCTCCATTTTCAATTCCTACCACAATAAATCCCTTTCCTGTTTTTTCGTATAATTTATTTAAGGTTTCATCAACTTCCCATTCTCCAGCATAAGAAGTCGATGCATCAAATAAATTTTGTGCATCGTGCATATAAATTACCGGATATGTTTTTGAAGTACTGTCGTAATTTGGCGGTAAATAAATCCAAATTTTATGGCTGATATTGTTAAGGCTGGGAATTACAAATTCCTTTTTCAGTAAGGATACATTTGAAGTGGCGGTCGATTTTTTTTCAGAAGTATTTTGGGAAAAAACAATCGAAACACCTAAAACAGTAGTTATGAGAAAGGAAAAACAGGATTTCATTCTTAAAAGTTATTTAACCAATCCAAAGCGGCGCTTTTAGTGGCAAAGATTTCAAATTTATATTTATTTGTTTTTACAAATTCCAAATACAACATAGAAAGTACCGTGTTATTGGGATCATCAATAATTATGGCATCAATAATCATTTCATATTTTTTTGGAGACTTATAATTCTCCTTCACTATAATTTCTAAATCTTCGATGGTAAAATTAAAGTTTGCATTACGTGAATCTGTTAAAATTCTTAATTTTCTGGGATAGTAGACGTTCTCTTTTGTTGCGATAATATAATTTGTAATTTCAGACAAAATTATATCTCCTTCAAATGTAGCTTCTAGAATTTTACTATACTGATTTAATTTCGCTGTTACCATAATTTATTTATACTGTATTAAAAATCATCGTTTAATCATGGCTAAAATTTCCTTTTTTTCATTCCAAAAAATGAGCATTGCAAAAACAAAGACCAATAAAATGGAAACGAAATAATTTTCCCTAAAATAGGTAAAGGATATGAATGAAAGCACGATGGAAACCAGCAAATAACTACCTGATTTTTTTAAATTGTACGGAACCCGATAATGCTTATCGCCAATAAAATAGGACAGCACCATCATACTTCCATAAGCCAAAAGTGTTGCCCAAGCTGATGCAATATAACCAATAATAGGTATCAAAGCAACATTGATAATTATTGTAATTATTGCACCAATGATAGAAAACAACATTCCGTAACGAGTTTTGTCGGTTAATTTGTACCAAACAGACAAGTTGTGGTAAATTCCCAAAAACAAATTGGCCAATAGAACAATAGGCACAATGGCAATGGCTTCCCAATATTGCTGATTGATAAACAACTGTTTAATAAAATCAAGAAAAACCACAATTCCTACAAAAACCAAGGCACCAACAATGATAAAGTAGTTTAAAATTCGGGCGTAAGTTTCTCGTGCGTCTTTATGGTCGGAGTGGTTAAAAAAGAACGGTTCCGCACCCAATCGAAAGGCCATAATGTATAAATTCATAAAAATGGCCAACTTGTAACAGGCCGAATAAATTCCCATAACTGATTTATCCATCATTTGCCCGATTAAAAATTTATCCAGATTTTCATTAATTACATAAGCAATTCCGGCAATGGCAATTGGCCAGCTGTAATTCAACATTTTTTTAAATAGAACACCGTTAAAATGCCATTTAAATTTCATCAGAAACGGCAACAGTAAAATTAATGAAGCCGCGCTTCCAATAAGGTTGGCGATAAATATAAAATTAACGATGGATGTACTTTCGAATATGGTATTTAAAAATTCTGGAACATGTTTTTCACTGGCTTTAATTTCAGGAATAAACTTCAAAAAAATCAAGTTTATGGCCACAATGATACCCACATTAATCATTTTGATTGCCGTATATTTTATAGGTCTGTTTGAGGCACGTAAATAAGCAAAAGGAACTACGGAAACTGCATCAATCGCTAAAATGCCAATTAATAATTTAAACTGCAAAGGATTTTCACTGAAGTCGAATATATTTGTAAAAAAGCCTGAAAATATAAAAGCGATTAGCACAAATACCATCGTGGCAACAAATACGCTTATAAATGAGGTTGAAATTAAGGTGTCTTTTTTTTCTTCAGCCTTGTAAAACCTGAAAAATGCGGTTTCCATACCAAAGGTTATCACCACGGTAAATAAGGCAATCCAAATATAAAAATTGGTATTTTCGGCATAATTGCTAGCCGGCAAAGCATCGGTATGTATGCGAACCAGCAAAAAGTTAATTACTCTCGGTAAAACCGCAGCAATTCCGTAAATAATAGTGTCTTTAAAAAATCGTTTAAGTGCGCTCAATGGTGAATTTTAGTGTAAACATGATTAAAGTATAAATGTACAAAAGTAATAACTATGTGGGCTATTCACATAAACCATTATTAATACGAGGATTTTAAGATTTACTAGTGATTTTTCTTTGGATGTTCCCTTTTTATTAATAAGAATAATACCCATCCATTGGACTCTTTTAACCAAAATCAAATGTAATAAAAAAACCCTCACCGAAAACGGTAAGGGAAAATTGTTGTGAAAAAGATGGGGTTGATAACAAAAAAGAATTTTGTTACTTTTATAAAGATATTAAATAGATTATTCAATTGATGTTTTTTGGGATAATACATATTAAGTTTAAATAAACAAAAGCCTAAATTTCTAAACTATCAATATTAGTGACATCAATTGTATCAATAAAATAATTTTGGATATTTAAAATATTAGTTTCCTAATTTTAGGAGGGCGTTTAAGTTAGTTTTTTTACTTTTGGTCTCTAAAAATGTCAAAAAATGAGTACAAACCCTAAAATTGCCGTCTTTGGTGGTGGAAGTTGGGCAACGGCCATCGTAAAAATGTTGTGTGAAAATTCGGAACAGGTTGGCTGGTATATGCGAAATCAAAGCGCCATTGATTATATCAAGGAAAATGAGCACAATCAAAATTACTTGAGCTCTGCAGAGCTTGACGGGAAAAAGTTATATTTATTAAGTGATATAAATGAATTGGTTCGATATGGTGATATTTTAATTTTTGCCATTCCATCAGCATTTTTGAAAGGAGAATTGGATAAAATTACCGAAGACCTCTCATCAAAAATTGTGTTTTCGGCCATAAAGGGAATTGTTCCAGAAAGCGGATTGATTGTAGGTGAACATTTTCATAAAAACTATAAAATTCCTTTTAAAAACATTGGCGTTATTGCTGGTCCCTGTCATGCGGAAGAAGTTGCAATGGAGCGATTATCATATTTAACCATCGCCTGTCAGGATGATAGAAATGCCGTTCTTTTAAGCAAATATTTATCGAGTCATTACATAAAAACAAAAACATCAGACGATATTATTGGTACAGAATATGCTGCAATGCTTAAAAACATTTACGCTATAGCGGCTGGTATGGCGCATGGTTTGGGTTATGGAGATAATTTTCAGGCGGTTTTAATGTCGAACTCTATTCGCGAAATGAAGCGTTTTATACGAAAAGTTCATAAAATGAAACGCAATATCAACAACTCGGCTTATTTGGGCGATTTATTGGTGACTGGCTATTCTGTTTTTAGCCGGAATAGGATGTTTGGCAATATGATTGGTAAAGGATACACCGTTAAAAGTGCGATGATGGAAATGAGTATGATTGCAGAGGGGTATTATGCAACAAAAAGCGCCTATTTAATAAATGAAAAAAACAAGGCAAAAACACCTATTATTAATGCTGTCTATGAAATATTATACCAAAATAAAAACCCTAAACAAATTTTTAAAGAACTGACGGATGAATTTGATTAATTAAATATTCTAATCAATAAGTAATAAAGTACCTTGAGTTTGAAGTACTTTGTTTATAAATTATAAATGAATTTTCATTAATCAAAACCACACAGCTTAATTAAAAACGAATAGTTTATATAAATAAGTAAAAAACAAAGCGATTTATATCATTGCTTAAATTAGAATCAATTTAATTTTAGGCAGACTAGACTATAGGCACTAATAACTCACAAAATATTATTTTTTAAAAATAACTCAAATAAAATTCAAGAACATGCGTAATTATTAGTACTTTAGTGCTTTAATTAATTTTTTAACAATGAAAAAAGGAACAGTAAAATTCTTCAACCAAGCAAAAGGATTTGGATTTATCACCGAGGAAACTTCAAAAAAAGACTACTTCGTACACATTACCGGACTAATTGACAAAATTAGTGATGGAGATGAAGTTGAATTCGAACTAGAAGAAGGAAAAAAGGGGTTAAGCGCAGTAAATGTAAAAGTAATTTAATATTTATTCGTTGTCTTTAAAAAATTAAAACCAGTCAATATTGACTGGTTTTTTTTAATTCAAAACTTTTTGAAGAGATTAAATTATCAAAATCACGAGTAGTTTTTGTACATTTGAAACCGTTTTCAAATGCTTTTGTAAACTCAAAAAGAAGTATTAATTTTTAAATGATTGAGATGGGCGTTAAAATAGGAATAATATACTCAACGGTTGACGGGCAAACATTGAAAATTTGTAACAAATTAAGAGAAGTTCTTCAACAAAATAATCAGGAAGTTGATTTATTTTCAATTGAGGATTTTAATGAAGACATTTCCAAATATGACAAGTTGATTATTGGTGCTAGCATAAGATATGGCGTGCATAACAATAAAGTAATTGAATTTATAAAAACGAATAAAAAGGGACTTGATTCCATAAAAACAGCCTTCTTCTCTGTAAATTTGGTAGCTCGAAAACCAGAAAAAAATACTCCTGAAACAAATCCGTACGTGGTGAAATTTTTTAAGACCATCGATTGGAAACCTACTTTAGTAAAAGTTTTTGCCGGAAAATTGGACTATAAAAAATATTCATTTTTTGATCGTAAAATGATTCAATTAATTATGTGGATGACCAAAGGACCCACAAATACAGAAGCTGAAATTGAATATACAAACTGGGAAAAAGTTAATGAATTTGGTATAGCGCTAAATAACTTATAAGATTTGCCCACCAAATAACCCACGAATTTTTGGGCTAAAAACTTACCCCAAAAACGAAAACATAAAATAATATAAATCAGGTGCAAAATAAATAGTTTTTGCACCGGTTTTTAGCACAGACCTTTTTTTGGGATATCCCAAAAAAAGGTCAAACTTTTGAATATAATAACTTTATAAAAATGAAAAAAGGAGAATTTACGCCTAAATTTTTCACGCTTTTAAGAGCGGGAATTACCAAAAAACAAATGTCTAATGATGTTATGGCGGGAATTATTGTTGGAATTGTTGCTTTACCTTTAGCCATTGCTTTTGCAATTGCGTCAGGAGTATCCCCTGAAAAAGGACTTATAACGGCTGTTATTGCAGGGATTGTTATTTCTGTTTTAGGAGGTAGCCGCGTTCAAATTGGTGGTCCTACGGGTGCATTTATTGTGATTCTTTATGCCATAGTTCAGGAGCATGGAGTTAATGGACTTACCATCGCCACGTTTATGGCTGGATTTATAATTATGGGAATGGGTTTTGCAAAACTCGGCAATTATTTAAAATTTATTCCATATCCGCTAATTGTCGGGTTTACAAGTGGCATTGCACTCATCATTTTTTCTTCCCAAATCAAGGATTTATTTGGAATGCCAATTGACTCCCTGCCGGCTGATTTTGTTGACAAATGGATAATTTATGGAAGTCATTTTACGCAAATTAATTGGGTTGCATTTGCCATTGCCATAATAACCATATTAATCTCTCTTTTTTTTATTAAGATTACCGCTAAAATTCCAGGCTCCATAGTTGCCATTGTTTTAAGCACCGCTGCAGTTTACTATTTTGACCTTCCTGTGGAAACAATTGAAACTAAATTTGGTGAGATTCCGAATAGTATTTCCATGCCTCCTATTCCACATATTGATTTTGCGATTATCAAATCGCTTATACAACCCGCCATTGCCATCGCTTTATTGGGAAGTATTGAATCCCTTTTATCTGCCGTGGTTGCTGATGGTATGATTGGTGGGCGTCATCGTTCTAATATGGAACTGGTAGCGCAAGGTGCCGCAAATATTTTTTCAGGACTTTTTGGGGGTATTCCAGCCACAGGAGCCATTGCCAGAACAGCCACCAATATAAAAAATGGTGGTAGAACACCAATTTCAGGAATTGTGCATGCGATTGTACTTTTATTGATTATGATGTTGATGGCGCCTGTGGCAAAGCTAATCCCACTATCGTGTTTGGCTGGGATATTAATTGTAGTTGCTTGGCATATGGGAGAATGGCATCATTTTATCGCCTTATTTAGAAGTAATAAAATGGACATAGTTGTGCTGCTTACCACTTTTTTTCTTACTGTATTTTTCGATTTAATTTTAGCCATAGAAATAGGAATGATTTTATCAAGTTTTATTTTTATGAAGCGAATGAGTGAGTCCACATCCATAAAAAACGCATCAAATATACTTGCTTCTGATGATGATTTTGGCGATAGACTTTTTGAGGAAGAATTGACAGAAATTCCTAAACATGTCCATTTATATGAAATTAACGGCCCCTTGTTTTTTGGAGCCTCACAAAAATTTCAGGAGATAATTACCGATTTAAACCAACAGCCCAAAATATTGATATTAAGAATGAGAAATGTCCCATTTATTGATGCTACAGGAATAAATAGGCTGAAAGAAATTTGCGCACAATTACAGTTAAAAGGAACCGCCGTAATAATATCTGGCGCAAATCATGAGGTAAAAATGGAATTGCTGAAAGCCAATATTTATATAATGGTCAGTAAATATAATATTCATGACAATATTAATAGTGCCATACAACGTGCTAAAAAGATTCTAGAGGCGGAAAGTGACCTAGACTAAATTTAATTAATTTTTAATTATATTTACAACGCTAATAGTTGCTGAAAACAAAATAACTTAAATGAACCTACTCCACGTATGGATATGCGATTAAAATATATTCAGGATACCGTAGCCTTCATTTCTCAAAATGGCTATGAAACAAACCAACCCAAATTTCTAAAATCAACGGCATTATTTTTATCGAAGTTGTTTGACGTTAATTACGTGTTGATTGACAAATATTTACAAAAAAAGCCAAATATCGCAGAAACGGTTGTGTTTTATGGAAAGGGTAGTTTCAAGGAGAATTTAGGCTACAAATTAGCAAATACACCTTGTAAGACCATTATCAATAAAAAGTTATGCGCTTATCCAATAGATGTAAAGTCAATTTTCCCAAAGGATGACTTTTTAACAAGAATGAGTATTGAAAGCTATATTGGAATTCCTTTATGGAGTTCAAAAAAAGAACCAATTGGCTTAATTGCACTAATGGACAATAAGTCGAAATCTGAAAATGAAGTAGATAATATTGAAATTGTTTTACAAATAATTTCACTTTCTGTCGAAAAAAGGCTTGAAGAAATGCTTTATCAAGAAGCAATAAATTCAAAAATTGAGGAGTTAAAATTTACAAAAGCGGCTGCTGAAGACAATACAGAAAAATTTAAAAAATTATCAGATCTTACTTTCGAAGGAATTTTAATTCATGAGATGGGTGTTGCAATTGACTTTAACACGTCTTTTTTAAAAATGTTTGGTTACACCCATGAAGATTTGGTTGGCAAAGACATTACAAAAATTATTTATCCAAAGAAGTATCAAAAAACCATTGCTAAAAATAGAATTGATAATTATACAATTCCTTTTGAAATTGAAGGAATAAGAAAAAACGGTTCTGTTTTCCCTATTGAAATAGAAGCCAGAAATATTTTCCTTAAAAACAATAAAGATTATAGAGTTACCGCTTTTAGAGACCTCACTGATCGCAAAAAAGCTAAAGCTGAAAACAAAAAACTCTCTATTGCTATTGAACAAAGCGCCAACACAATTGTTATCACAGACATTCATGGAAATATAGAATATACCAATCCTAAATTTACTGAAATTACAGGCTATACGGCCGCTGAAGCTTTAGGACAAAACCCAAGAATTTTAAATTCAGGAATGCAGTCCAAGGCATATTATGCCCAAATGTGGCAAACCATAACATCGGGAAAAATATGGGAAGGAGAATTTCAAAATAAAGCGAAGAATGGAACAATTTTTTGGGAACATGTCACAATAACACCAATTAAAGATGATGCAAACAAAATCATCAATTATTTGGCGATAAAAGAAGACATTACTGAACGTAAAAATGCAGAAAATAAATTGTTGAAAGCTTATGAAACCATAAAAGAAAGAGAAAATTTTGTAAGTAAAATTATAGAAACAGCCAATGAAGGTTTTTGGCTGATAGATAAAAACGCTAACACAATTGAGGTAAATGCCGAAATGTGCAAAATATTGGGACGTCAAGAAATTGAAGTAAGAGGGAAATCAATTTATAATTTTGTTGATGAAAAAAATCTCGAAATTTTTAAAAAACAACTTGAGGGTAGGAAAAAAGGAGAAGCTTCAGTTTATGAGATTGAATTGCTGAATACCAATGGCAAAAATGTGCCTTGTTTATTTAAAACTTCACCAATTTTTAATGATAAGAAAGAAATGGTAGGGTCTTTTGCATTGGTTTCTGACATTACAAACCTAAAAGAGACCCTTTACAAGGTAGAGAACCAAAATTTTGTATTAAGGCAATTAAGTAACGAGCTGTCCGAAAAAAACAGTTTACTTACAGAAAGTAAAGACCGCTTTACAAATTTATTTGAACAAAGCCCTGTGGCTCTTTGGGAACAGGATTTCTCAAAAGTTATAAAAATTTTAAATGATAAAAAAGCCGAAACGGATGATTTAAAAACCTATTTAGATGAAAACCCTGATTTTGTTTCAACTTGTATTTCAAACATAAGAATATTAAAGGCAAACAAAGCAGCCCTAAAGCTGTTAGGTCTTAAAAACACAAAAGAACTTAAAATTCATTTAGACAAAACAAACTCAAAAAGAGCAGTTGAGGTGGTTAAAAAGGAATTGGTTTCCATCGGTTCAGATAAAAAAGTTTTTAGTGATGAAACTGAGTTTGTTGGAAAGGATAATACTATAATTTCAGCGCTTATAAAATCTGTAATCATAGATGATCACGGAAAATCGATTGCTTCTGTTAGAGATATTACTGAGGCAAAAAATGCAGAAAATAAACTCAAGGAAACTCAATATAAATTACTCGAATCTCAAAAAATAGCCAAAATAGGCTCCTATGAACTGGATTTTTCAACGGGTCTTTGGACAAGCTCTCCAGCCTTAGATGATATTTTTGGGATTGATGAACAATACAATAGAAATGCACATGCATGGAGAGACCTTGTTCACCCGGAGGATAAAAAGATGATGGAGGAATATTTTGAAAAAAATATTAAAAGAACCATTAAAAAAAATAAAGAATCTATTCACAAAGAAAATCTAGGAATAATAAAAAAAGAATATCGTATCGTAAGAAATAGCGATAAACAAACAAGGTGGGTCCTAGGTTTGGGTAAAATTGAATTTGACGATAATGGCATTCCAAAAAGATTAATTGGCACAACCCAAGATATTTCAGAAAAAAGACAAAATTTATTGGATTTAGTTACCGCCAAAGAAAAAGCCGAAGAGAGCGAATACAATTTAAAAAATAGGGTAAAAGAACTGGCAGGAATATATGCCTTGCAGCAACTAACAGAGAATAATGCAGATCCTATTACTATATATAATGCCCTTGTAACTGTGATTATTCCAAACAGCCTACAGTACACGGATAAGGTTTATTGTGAATTGGAAATAAATAATAAAACATACAGCAATAATAAAAACTATAAAATACCGAAAAGTAAAAACTATTTATCAGGAGAAATATGGGTGAATGAAAAGCAAATAGGCAAATTAAAAGTGGCTTATATGGAAGATTTGACCTTTATTGCTAATTATGAAATAAGACTTATTGAAATCTTTGCTACAAAACTTTCAGCATTTTTAAGCCGAAAGGATCTACTTGAAAAATTAATAAAATCAAAAGAAAAAGCCGAGGAGAGCAATATGTTAAAAACGGAATTTATCCAAAACATGTCGCATGAAATACGAACTCCCATGAACGGTATTTTAGGCTTTTCAGAATTGTTGGACAATCCTGATTTGTCTCATGAAAAAAGGAAGCGTTTTATTGAAATAATAAAAAACAGCACCAACCAGTTATTGCATATTATTGATGATATTTTGGAAATTTCTGTGTTGGAATCCAAACAAGTTAAGGTTGAAGAGCACTCGGCTTGTCTGAATGATATATTGTGTGAATTGTCTAATATTTTCAATATTAAAGCAAAGGCAAAGAATATCAAATTGGTTTTAAAAAATGAACTTTCAGATCAAGAAAGCACCATACTTACCGATAAAACCAAGTTCGCTAAAGTGCTAAGCAATTTATTGGAGAATGCCTTAAAGTTTACAAGTGAGGGCACTGTGGAATTTGGGTATAAAATAAGTAAGGATAGTGAGCCTGCTGAATTGGAGATTTTTGTGAAAGACAGCGGAATTGGCATAAAGCCAGAAAAACAACTGCTCATTTTTGAACGATTTTCACAAGCTGAAAAAGAATTGTCTAAAAAGATTGGTGGATTGGGTCTTGGACTTTCCATCGCTAAAGAAAATGCAGAATTGTTGGGTGGGAAAATTTCTGTGGTATCAGAATTTGGTGAAGGCGCTACTTTTTTTGTTAGAATACCATACAAACCTGTAAACTTGACGCCAAAAATTAAAAACGAAAAAGAAACAGTTGAGAATCTTAAAACATATACCATTTTAGTGGCAGAAGATGAGGAATTAAATTTTATGGTTATAGAAATGTTATTGAAAAATAAAATTAAACTTCTATGTACCATAATTCACGCCAAAAACGGATTGGAAGCTGTTGAATTTTGTAAAAATAATCCAGCTATTGAATTGGTCTTAATGGATATAAAAATGCCTAAAATGGATGGACACGAAGCGACAAGAAATATAAAAAAGATGCGACCTAAGTTGCCTATAGTTGCGCAAACAGCCTATTCAACACCAGAGGAAAAAGAAAAAGCATTTTTATCCGGTTGCGACGATTTTATGTCAAAACCAATAAACAAGGAATCACTAAAGTGTATGTTAAATAAATATTTGAAAGATATTAAAGGAAATTCCTAAAGTTTTATCAAACTTCTGTTTTTTTAAATGTAAATAAACTATTTCGCTAAAATACCTTTTTTGTTTAATAGCGGAATCATTCTCAACGCGATTTCTATTAAAGTTCCTTTTTCAAACAGGTATTTTTTGTCGCACATGGTGTTTCCCTCAAAAAATGTCACATTAAAAAAATTCGAAAAGTTTAAAACACCTTCATGTAATAATTCAACTTTTACGAAGGATTTTGCAGGAAGGTTTTCAATTTTATGACGCAGTAATGAGGCTTCAATAAAAAATCCAGGTTATATTTTTGAAGAACTTAAAAAAAACGAACTCTGTTGAGGTAATTACAAGATATAAATACAGATTCCGAAGTTGAATATAACAACTGGTAAAAGTTAATGAACTTGTAAAGGAACTTACTAATTTGTAGGTTATTACCCCCTAAAATTCTACAGTAATTATTTTCTTGTGAGTTAATAAATAACAAGATATTTTCTATATATTTACAAAACCATAGTTGCATGGAATAGAAATTATTAAATTACCCCCACACCTTAATATGAGTATTCAACTAAAGTATATTCAAGAAACGCTAGCCCATATTCATGAAAATGGCTATGAAACCAACCAACTTAAATTTTTAAAGTCAACCGCTATTTTTTTAGCAAAACAATTTGATGTTGATTATGTATTGATTGACAAATACTCAATAAAGAACCCAACAGTTACTGAAACTGTCGTGATGTATTTTAAAGAGAAATTTTTACCCAACTTCACTTACAAATTAAAAAACACGCCTTGCGAAAAAGTAATCAACAATAAAATATGCTGTTATTCAACCAACGTATCTGAACTTTTTCCAGAAGATGAATCATTGATCCAAATGAATATTGACAGTTATATTGGCATTCCTTTACTGAACTCAAAAAAGGAGCCAATAGGATTAATAGCACTTATGGATGATAAACCAATAAAAGATGCGAAAACTATTGAAACCGTTTTGGGGATAATAGCAGTAAAAGTAGAAAAAGCACTTGAAAAAATGCTATTTGATACTGCATTAAATTTAAAAATTAAACAGTTAAAAATTGCAAAAAGAGCTGCTGAAGCCAATGCGGAAAAATTTAAGAAATTATCAAATCTCACTTTTGAAGGAATTTTAATTCATGATAAGGGTTTGGTTATTGATATCAACCTTTCACTTTCAAAAATGATGGGCTATAAGCCTGAAGAATTAATAGGAAAAAACATAATTGACCTTGCTGTTCCAGAAAAATACCATCAAATCATCTCAGAAAGTATTTTAAAAGAGAATACCTTACCTTATGAAATAGAAGGCATCAAAAAAGATGGTACAGTTTTACCCTTAGAAATAGAAGCAAGGAGTTTTACATCAGATTGTGAAAATATATTAAGAGTTGCTGCTGTTAGAGACCTTACCGAACGCAAAAAAGCTGAAGAAAATTTAAAAAAAAGTGAAAAAAAATACCGTTTCCTATTCGAAAATCATCCGCAGCCAAAGTGGATTTACGATTTAGAAACCCTTGCCTTTCTTGAAGTAAATAGCGCGGCTATCCAACATTATGGTTATACTAGAGAAGAATTTCTCTCTATGACCCTTAAAGATATTCGTCCCAAGGAAAATATTGAACTGCTTTTAGAGGATATAGAAATAGCAAAACGGGTTGGGTACAATCCCTCAAGCGAGTGGTTACATATAAAGAAGAATGGCGAAATAATTAATGTTAATGTTGTTTCTCACAAAGTTACAATCAACAATAGAGAGGCCAGGCATATATTGGTAAACGACATTACGGCATCAAAAAAAGCGGAACAAGAGCTTTTAAAAGCAACTATAGAAATTGAAAAAAGTGAGCAAAAATTTCGTGATCTTTTTGAAAAATCACGCGATGCCATATTAATTGTTAAAAATGGCTTATTTGTGGAGTGCAATCAGGCAGCTGTAGACCTGCTTGGCTATAAAAAACAAGAAGACATTTTAAATCTTCATCCTTCAGAATTATCACCAAAATTTCAGCCAGATGGTCTTGATTCAGAAGAAAAATCGGAAGAAATTATAAAAATCACTTTAGAAAAGGGTTCACATCGTTTTGACTGGTGGCTTACCAAAAATAATGGAGGCATATTCCCTGTAGAGGTACTGCTAACCAATATTTTAAACGAACCCAGCAATAATATTATTCATTGTGTTTTGAGAGATATTACCGAGCGTAAGGAAATAGAGCAAGAGTTATTGCACAGTGGAGAATTAAATAAGTCGATTACACAATCAGCTGGTGATTCTATAATCTCAATAAATTCTGACGGAATTGTTTTATCTTGGAACAATGCCTCAGAAAAAATATTTGGGTATAAAGCTTCAGAAATGATAAATAATAATCTTGATAAAATTATGGGTTCTCAACAAAGAATTGCACATAATTTAGGTTTAAAAAGGTTAAAAAATGAAGCAATAAGCAAACCACTAAATAAAGCGTTTGAAACTACTGGAATTCGGAAAGATGGCGCAGAATTCCCTATAGATCTGAAGGTGTCTAGCTGGGAGGTGGATAATCAAAAATACTACACTGGTATAGTTCGCGATATTACCGAACGCAAGAAAGCCGAACAAGAGTTATTAAAAGCGAAAGAAAAAGCCGAAGAGAGTGAATACAATTTAAAAAATAGGGTGAAAGAACTGGCAGGAATATATGCATTGCAGCAATTAACTGAGAAATATGCGGATCCTATTACTATATATAATGTGCTTGTAACCGTGATTATTCCAAATAGCCTACAGTACACGGATAAGGTTTGTTGTGAATTGGAAATAAATAATAAAACATACAGCAATAATAAAAACTATAAAATACCGAAAACCAAAAATTATTTATTGGGAAAAATTTGGGTTAATGAAAAGCAAATAGGCAATTTAAAAGTGGCTTATATGGAAGATTTGCCATTTATTGCTAATTATGAGGCAAATCTTATAGAAACCTTTGCCACAAAGCTTTCAGCATTTTTGTACCAACAGGATTTACTTGAAAAATTAATAAAAGCGAAAGAAAAAGCCGAAGAGAGTGATGCTCTAAAAACAGAATTCATCCAAAACATGTCGCATGAAATTAGAACCCCTATGAACGGCATTTTAGGTTTTACCGAATTGTTGAGCAATCAAGACTTATCCGAAGAGAAACGTGAAAAGTTTATTGATATCATTAAAAACAGCACCCATCAGTTAATGCATGTTATTGATGATTTGATGGAAATTTCCGTTTTGGAATCCAAACAAATTAAGGTCGAAGAACAGCCTGTTTGTATCAATAAATTATTGTATGAACTACACGCTATTTTTAATATAAAAGCAACAAAAAACAACACTGTATTGGTTTTAAAGAACAGCCTTTCAGATCAAGAAAGTACGATGCTTACCGATAAAAATAAATTGACCAAAGTGTTAAGCAATTTGTTGGAGAATGCCTTAAAGTTTACAACTGAGGGCACCGTAGAATTGGGCTATAAATTAAATAATGACCGTGAGCCTACCCAAATGGAGATTTATGTGAAAGACAGCGGAATTGGTATAAAACCAGAAAAACAACTGCTCATTTTTGAACGATTTTCACAGGCAGAAAAAAGTCTATCCAAAAAAGTGGGCGGATTGGGTCTTGGACTCTCCATAGCAAAAGAAAACACAGAGTTGTTGGGTGGAAAAATTTCTGTGGTATCAGAACTTGGAAAAGGCGCTATCTTTTTTATTAACATACCTTACAAACCATTAAATTTGGTTTCTAAAATTGAAACAGAAGAAAAAAAAGCTACAGAAACCAATAAAAAACATACCATTTTAGTGGCGGAGGACGAGGAATTAAATTTTATGGTTATAGAAATGTTATTGGAAAATAAAATTAAACTTCCATGTACCTTAATTCATGCCTTAAACGGATTGGAAGCTGTTGAATTTTGTAAAAACAATCCAGCTATAGAATTGGTTTTAATGGATATAAAAATGCCTAAAATGGATGGGCACGAAGCGACAAGGAAAATAAAAGAGTTGCTACCTCAGTTGCCAATAGTTGCGCAAACAGCCTATTCAACGCCAGAGGAAAAAGAAAAAGCATTTTTATCCGGTTGCGATGATTTTTTATCAAAACCAATAAACAAGGAATCGCTAAAATATATGCTAAGCAAATATTTGAAAGATAAGGAATACAATACCTAAAGTTTTATCAAAATTCCGTTTATTTTTTTAATTGCAAACTAACTATTTTGCTAAAATACCTTTTTTGTTTAATAGCGGAATCATTCTCAACGCGCCTTCTTTTATAGTTCCTTTTTCAAACAGGTATTTTTTGTCGAACATGGCATTTCCCTCAAAAAATGTCACATTAAAAAAATTCGAAAGTTTTAAAACACCCTCATGTAACAATTCAACTTTTGCGAAGGATTTTGCAGGAAGGTTTTCAATTTTATGACGTAGCAACGAGGTTTCAGTCAATTGCTCTTCATCATATCCTTTAGAAACAATCAACACCATTTCAATAGCTATATCTTTGTTATTTATAAGATAAGCATTCCAATCATCACATTGAAATACTTCATTGTATTCTTTAACAATCGCCATAAATACATCGGTAACCTCAGGAATTTGGATGTCTTTTTTCATTATCTCATCCTTAATCCTTCCAAAGGGAAGGAAATTAATAATTATTTTTAAATTCCCCCTTCGGGAGTTAGGGGGCTTTAATAAACCGATTTAAACTGTTCTAAAAACCGCACATCATTTTCATAAAACATTCTGATATCAGGAATTTGGTACAATAGCATGGCAATGCGTTCAATTCCCATTCCAAATGCATATCCAGAATAGATTTCAGGGTCGATATTGGTGTTTTTAAGCACATTTGGATCTACCATACCACAGCCCATAATTTCTAGCCAGCCGGTTCCTTTGGTAATTTTATAGTCGGTTTCAGTTTCCAGTCCCCAATAAATATCAACTTCGGCACTTGGTTCTGTAAATGGAAAATAAGATGGGCGCAAGCGTATTTTGGATTTTCCGAACATTTCTTTGGTAAAATACAGCAGGGTTTGTTTTAAATCGGCAAAAGAAACATCGGTATCAATATACAAACCTTCTACCTGATGAAAAATACAATGTGCACGTGCCGAAATGTCTTCATTTCTAAAAACACGTCCCGGAGAAATTGTGCGAATAGGTGGTTTGTGGCTTTCCATATAACGTACCTGAACAGATGAGGTATGGGTGCGCAATAAAATATCTGGATTTTTTTCGATAAAAAAAGTGTCTTGCATATCACGCGCCGGATGGTATTCTGGCAAATTTAAGGCCGTAAAATTGTGCCAGTCATCTTCAATTTCTGGACCTTCGGAAACCGTAAAACCAATGCGTGAAAAAACATCGATAATTTTGTTTCTCACCAAAGATATTGGATGGCGTGAACCCAATTCAATTGGTTCTGCAGGGCGCGTTAAATCACCATAAATCCCTTTTTGCTCGCTCGAATTTTCTAATGATTCCTTTAACTGGTCAACCTTATTTTGTGCGGCATCTTTTAAGGTATTTAATGCTTGTCCAAACTCTTTTCTTTCAGCCGGAGCAACGTTTTTAAATTCAACAAATAAATCATTAAGCAATCCTTTTTTACCCAAAAATTTAATTCTGAAAGCTTCAATTTCATCTTTTGAAGAGGTATTAAATGCCAATACTTCACCAATCAGTTCTTTTACTTTATCTAACATTTTATAGAAAATTAGGTTGCAAATTTACATAATTTTATGTTTACGCAACAAATAAGGTTTTGTATCAAATGCCATTATTCTTTTTATTGGAAAAAAAACCTAACTCTTATTTTAAATTTATCGTTAGTAAAACGAGAAAATGGTTAGAATAAATTAACAATATTGGCTTTTTTGTTATTTTATAATAAATTTGTGGAGATGGTTTTACGTTTTTCCTAAATTGCGGACTTAATAAATCAACAAAAAATTACAAAGATGATGATGAAACCTATCATAAAAAAATTCATGGATGAAGTAACGGCGCGTAACCAAAATGAACCTGAATTTTTACAAGCAGTTCAGGAAGTTGCAGACTCACTTATTCCTTATATAGCCAGTACTAAAAAGTATTATGGCAAAAATCTATTATTAAGAATGGTTGAGCCTGAAAGAGTGCTTCTGTTCCGTGTTGCATGGATTAACGACGAAGGCGAAATTATGGTTAATAGAGGCTATAGAATAGAAATGAATTCGGCTATTGGACCCTACAAAGGAGGTTTGCGTTTTCATCCATCCGTAAATTTAAGTATTTTAAAATTCCTGGCTTTTGAACAGGTTTTCAAAAATTCATTGACAACCTTGCCAATGGGTGGCGGAAAAGGTGGATCCGATTTTGACCCAAAAGGAAAATCGGATGTGGAAATTATGCGTTTTTGTCAAAGTTTTATGAGTGAATTATTTCGTCATATTGGACCTAATACCGATATTCCCGCCGGTGATATTGGCGTTGGGGAAAGAGAAATTGGTTACTTATTTGGCATGTACAAAAAATTAAGAAATGAATTTACGGGCGTATTAACAGGAAAGGGAATGTCTTATGGCGGTTCCTTAATTCGCCCAGAAGCTACAGGTTATGGCTGTGTATATTTTGCACAAAATATGCTCGAATATAGAGGCGAATCTATTGAAGGAAAAATAGTTGTCGTTTCTGGATCTGGAAATGTTTCCCAATATACTTGTGAAAAAGCAACGCAATTAGGCGCTAAAGTTGTTACCTTATCAGACTCCTCTGGCTATATTTATGATGAAGAAGGTATTGATGCCGACAAACTAGCTTTTGTGATGGAGCTTAAAAATGTGAGACGCGGAAGAATTAGCGAGTACGTTAAAAAATACCCAAAAGCAAGCTTTCATAAAGATGAAAATCCTTGGAAAGTGAAATGCGATATTGCAATGCCTTGCGCCACACAAAATGAAATACATAGCCCAGATGCCCGATTATTGATTGAAAACGGCTGTTTTATGGTTATTGAAGGTGCCAATATGCCATCAACCATAGAAGCTATTGAAGTTTATCAAAATGCCAAAATTTTATATGCCCCAGGAAAAGCTTCCAATGCTGGCGGTGTTGCAACCTCAGGGTTAGAAATGAGCCAAAACTCCTTGCGAATGAATTGGAATAGTGAAAAAGTAGACAGTAGGTTAAAAGCTATTATGGACAATATCCACGAGGCCTGTATAAAATATGGCGCTGAAGATGATGGTTATATTGATTATATGAAAGGAGCCAATATTGCAGGGTTTGTTAAAGTGGCTGATGCCATGTTAGCACAAGGTGTAGTTTAAATCGTATATTATATTTGAATTAAAAAGGCCGCCAGAAATGGGGGCTTTTTTTTTGCCCAACAATTAATCCTTAGAATTTCATTAAAATTCATCGTTAAAATTATATCTTGCAATTGTAAATAAATGCCTTATAAAATGACGAGAAATCCACTGCCCGATTTAAAAAATTATGAATTTGAAGAGGTTGCATTTAATCAATTGATGCAAAATAGAATTAATAAGGTGCTTATTGTTTGTTCTAACTACGATTTTTATATGTTGGAAGAAGACGGCAGGATTGATGAGCGAATTTTTAACGAATATATGGCGCTGAATTTAAGGTATCCTCCAAGTTTTATTCATGCCAACTCTGCCAAAAGGGCGATAGGCATGTTGAATTCAGATAAAATTGATTTGGTTATTACCTGGTTGGATATTGGCAACACAAGGGCTTTCGAATCATCCAAACTTATAAAAGAAGCTTTCCCTAATATTCCTATTGCCGCACTAAGTCATTATTCTTCTGAATTGCGAAAAAAAGTGCTGAGTGAAAATACGGGAATCATCGATTTTGTTTTTCATTGGAATGGCAATGTTGATATTTTTTTAGCAATTATTAAACTTTCAGAAGACAGCATGAATGCCGAAAAGGACATCAATCAAATTGGTGTTAAAGCTATTTTGCTTGTGGAAGATTCATTGAAATTTTACTCTAGGTATTTGCCTATTATGTATAAAATTATCCTGAAACAAACCCATTCATTCATGTCCGAAGGTTTAAATGAGCATAGGGCGATGATGCTCATGAGAGGCAGGCCTAAAATTTTGTTGGCAACAAATTATGAGGAAGGCTTGTTTCTTTTTGAAAAGTATAAGCACAATCTTTTAGGAGTTATTTCCGATGTTAGTTATTTTAAAAATGGAAAAAGAGATCCTAAGGCCGGATTTGAATTTTTAAAATATGTTAGAAGTTTAGAACGATACTTTCCGTTTTTGGTGCAGTCTTCTGACAAAAATAACGAAAAACAAGCACTGGAACTCAAAGGAAAATTTTTATATAAACATTCAGAGACATTAGGGCAGGAAATAAAAAAATACATCACTAAATATTTTTCTTTTGGGGCTTTTGAATTTTGGGATCCTATTCAAATGAAGGTTTTGGCCACTGTAGAAGATTTAAACAGTTTTCAAAAGGCATTAACCAATGTAACGATAGATTCTATCGTTTACCATGCCAAAAGGAGTGAATATTCAAAATGGTTAAGATCAAGGGCGCTTTTCCCATTGGCGAGCTTATTTAGCAATGTAGAATATGAAGATTTTGAAAATCCGGAGGAAATTAGGGATTTTTTACTTAGAGCCATCAAAACCTATCGGGTTTATAGGTCGAGAGGCGTTATTTCAAAATTCAGCAAAAACACTTACGACGAATATTTGGGGTTCGCGAGGATTGGTGAAGGATCATTAGGCGGAAAAGGTCGCGGATTGGCGTTTATAGATTCGTTTTTGAAACGCCATAAATTGTTTAATAAATATAAAGATGTCAATATTTCTATTCCACGTACAGTTGTGCTAAGTACAGAAGTATTTGATGAGTTTATGGAAAAACACGATTTGATTGGCTATGTAGCCACTTGTAATGATGATGAGGAAATTTTAAATAAATTTATCTCAAAGCCATTGCCAAAATGGGTCATGGAAGACATTCAGGTATTTTTAAACGTAAGTAAATCACCAATTGCAGTGCGCTCTTCCAGTGTTTTAGAAGATTCTCATTATCAACCTTTTGCCGGCGTATTTTCTACTTATATGATTCCGAATACCGACAAATC
Source organism: Lutibacter sp. (assembly GCA_027449025.1). GTDB lineage: Bacteria > Bacteroidota > Bacteroidia > Flavobacteriales > Flavobacteriaceae > Lutibacter. Next base: position 44,647 of record DAIDMK010000011.1, read on the forward strand.
TAGAATGGTGGAAATGGTTGCCAGCGCCATCAAATCGGTAATGGCATCAGCTTTTTTTCAAAATAGCAAAATATATTTAAAAGCTACTTCTCATACCATTGAAGAAGATAAAATGGCAGTGATTTTACAGGAAGTCACCGGAAAACAATATGACGATGTTTATTATCCGAATATATCTGGCGTAGCCCGTTCTATCAATTTTTATCCAATTGAGCAAGAATTGCCCAATGAAGGAACCGCAAATATTGCCTTAGGTTTGGGGGAAATTATTGTTGGCGGGGGAAATACCTTGCGTTTTTCGCCTTACCACCCCAAAAAGGTGCTGCAACTTTCCTCTCCAGGATCTACACAGCGCGATACGCAGCAATATTTTTTTGGGTTGGATATGAACCCCGACAGTTATGTGGCTTCAACCAGTGAAGCGGTTAACAAAAAGAAAATTACCATCAGAAATGCCGAAAAACATGGCTCGCTAAAATTTGTAGCTTCCACTTACGACTTGCAAAATAACATTATCAAACCTGGTGTTTTACATGATGGCCTGCGCGTTATTACTTTCGATAATATTTTAAAATACAATACTTTTCCACTACCCGAAATTTTGCAGGATTTATTGCGTATCGGTCAGCGTGAAATGCGAAATCCTATAGAAATGGAATTTGCCATTAATTTAGATGTTCCACAGGGACAGCCGAAAGAATTTAGCTTTTTGCAAATCAGACCTATTATTGAGAGCGTAGAGACCTTAAGCACACTTCCTGAGGATTTTAATGTTGAAGACACTATAATTTACTCGGAATCGGCTTTAGGTAACGGAAATTACGAGAATATTCACGATTTTATTTATATCAAACCAGATACTTTTAACTCGGTAAATACTAGAAAAATCGCGGCCGCTGTTGAACAAATCAATAAAAAATTCGCAGAAAAGGATAAAAACTATATTTTAGTGGGACCTGGTAGATGGGGGTCTAGCGATCCGTGGTTGGGAATTCCTGTGATTTGGCCACAAATTGCATCAGCAAAAATAATTGTGGAAGCGGGTCTTCATAACTTCAGAATTGACCCAAGTCAGGGAACACACTTTTTTCAAAATTTAACCTCATTTAAAGTGGGCTATTTAACCATAAATCCATTTATCGATGATGGATTTTTCAACTTGGACTATTTAAATAGGCAAAGGGCATTTTATGAAGACGATTATTTAAGGCACGTACATTTTAAAGAACCTTTAACCGTAATTATTGAGGGAAAAAGCAACAAAGCAGCCATTTTTAAAGAAGGATTTATATTGAATAAGGGCCAAAGTTCCTCAGTAAATTTAAATGAAGAAGAACTGCCAGAAGGTTTTATGTAGTAGGGACAGGTCACGACCTGTCCGTTCTAAAGTTTCATGTCGCGACCTGTCCGTTCTAAAAGTTAAAAGGGTACAATTATCCACTTTTTATAGTGTAAAAACACTTTTTTTTGTCCTTTTTATTTTTGTATAACGAAAACGTTTGAGAAAACAACGATAAATAGAAACATTTGACCTTTTTTTAAGTAAAATTTAATATAATATTCTTAATTTTGTGCCTGATTATTTAAATATTTAATAAATTTCATACACGTATAAATTATTTTATTATGAATGTAAAAAATATATTGACAAACCTTGAAGCAAAACACCCTGGTGAGAAGGAATACTTGCAAGCTGTTCATGAAGTGTTAGAGTCGATTCAAACAATTTATGATGAAAATCCTCAATATGAGGCAGCAAAAATTATAGAAAGATTGGTTGAACCTGACCGAATTTTAACTTTCAGGATTTCTTGGGTTGATGATGAAGGGAATGTACAAATTAATTTAGGTCACAGAGTGCAATATAACAATGCAATTGGCCCATACAAAGGCGGTATTCGTTTACACCCTAGTGTAAATTTGAGTATCCTTAAATTTTTAGGATTTGAACAAACATTTAAAAATGCCTTAACAACATTGCCAATGGGCGGTGCAAAAGGAGGGTCTGATTTCAATCCGAAAGGAAAATCTGACGGGGAAATTATGCGTTTTTGTCAAGCCTTTATGTTAGAATTATGGCGTGTTATTGGTCCGAGCCAAGACGTTCCAGCCGGAGATATTGGAACTGGTGGTAGAGAAATTGGTTTTATGTACGGAATGTATAAAAAATTACAATTTGAAAACACCGGTGTTTTTACAGGTAAAGGTTTAAATTGGGGCGGAAGTTTGATAAGACCAGAAGCTACAGGTTTTGGCGCAACTTATTTCACAAATGAAATGCTTTCAACAAAAAACGACACTTTTAAAGGAAAAACAGTTTCTATTTCAGGTTTTGGTAATGTGGCTTGGGGTGTTGCCCAAAAAGTTACAGAACTTGGCGGAAAAGTGGTGACCATTTCTGGTCCTGATGGCTATATTTATGATGAAAAAGGCTTAGATGCTGAAAAAATTGAATATTTATTGGCACTACGAGCTTCAAACAACGACATTGTTTCTCCTTATGCAGAAGTATTTCCAGAAGCAAAATTTTTCGCAGGTAAAAAACCTTGGGAAATTCCTGTTGATATTGCTATGCCAAGCGCAACCCAAAATGAATTGGATGGCGATGACGCAAAAGCATTAGTTAAAAATGGCGTAAAGTATGTTGTTGAAGTTTCAAATATGGGTTGTACGCCCGAAGCTGTTGATTTATTTCATAAAAACAGATTGCCTTTTGCTCCAGGTAAAGCGGCAAATGCTGGAGGCGTAGGTGTATCTGGTTTAGAAATGTCTCAAAATGCCATGAAATTGAACTGGACTAAAGAAGAGGTTGATGCCAAATTGCATCAAATTATGTCTTCTATTCATGCGGCTTGTTCTAAATACGGAACTGAAAATGATGGCTATATCAACTATGTTAAAGGAGCCAATATTGCTGGATTTATAAAAGTTGCCGATGCGATGTTAGACCAAGGGATTATCTAACATAAATTTAAAAATGCAAAAGCCGGTTTAAAACTATTTTAGACCGGCTTTTTTTATGATTTAATATTTTTAATTCGGTATTATTCTGATTTTGAACCTTCAAACTGCTGTTCTTTTAATTTAAACAGGATGTTAAAAGTTGTTAAACTTCCGTAAATTCGGGTGATATATTGTTGTAAATCAACCTTATCTAGGTCATCCAATTTACTTGAATTTATTTTTTGTTCCATCACTCGTATTCTGTCTCTAACCATCACAATTTTATGAAAAAAGACATCAATAGGAACTTCCTTGCTGGCCAATTTTGGGTCTTTTGGCTCCATAATTAATTTTCCACCTTTCCATCGATCACCCAAATGAACAACTTCTGAAATATCCGACCATTGCTTCAGTAAATTTTTTAAGGAACTTTCAACATCATAAAAACTGATGGTATCCACATCATCTTCAACACTTTCAATTATTTCAAATTTGCTGTCAATAGCGATGGTTTCCAATCCGTTTTCAATAAAAGTAACCCAATAATCTTTGGCGCTCACATTGGTAACCACGCCCATTCCAAATTCTTCGTGTTTAATTCGAGAACCAATTCCCAAGATTTTCATTTTTTACAGATTTAATTTAACAAATAGAGTCCTAAAATAGTCAAAATAAAATAAACGGCAAGTGACATGGCGCCAGCATAATCTTTTGCCAAACGTTGCCCGATTAATAGCATCAGCAAAGTGATAGCAGCAAATTCCAATCCAATTTTTGCAATTGAAGAGGAATCTTCAGCAAGAATATAATAAACGCCAATAAGCATTAAAAACCCAGCGGCAACTTCAATAATCAACACGGTCAGCAACAACAATGGAACCATATTTTTAAGCGGGGAATTTTTAAAATGCTCGGAAATAAAATCCACATTCCCTTTCCAATCGGTTAATTTATCAACTCCCGATTGTAAAAATGTGATGATTAAAAAAAGCAAAACCAAAATTTCGGCAGCGTGGTTATGGAATATCAACATAGTGATTATAAGGGTTTAAGCTTCTTTTATATGCAGAAGTCTTGTTAATTTTATAGATAAATCGAGTAAAATTATTTTGGCATTTCCGTTGCGTTCTATGTGATAAATAGCTTCATTTAATTCTTTGTCTATTTCTATAATATTTCCGCTATGCACAAAAGGCGCAAAATTTTCCAAGTTGAAATTGGGTGTTTTGGGTTGTAAAAATACCAGTGATTCCGCATTATAATTCAGCAATAAAGCCTGCCTAAAAAATTGCAGGCAATAGTTTAAAAAACGTTTTTGGGTCTCCCTTCCAGTTTTTGAAATGGTATCGCTCCATTCAATCAACAATTGAATTACGGATGCATTTCCCTTTGCTTTAAATGCGGCTCTAACCCAAGTGATAAACCATTGTTCGAATTGTTCATCCGAAGTGTCGTTGTGCAATAAATGCAAGGCTTTGTTAAAATCGCCATCGGCCTGAATGGCAATTTGTTTTGCAATTGGCGGATCGGTTCCTTCTATTTCAATCAAGCCTTTTACAATATCATTTTCCGACAATAAAGGAAAATGCAATACCTGACAGCGCGATTTTATGGTAGAAATAATTTGATCTTCGTTTTCGGCAATCAAAATAAATACCGTTTTTTCAGGAGGTTCTTCAAGTAATTTCAATAGTTTATTTGCTGCGGAAGTGTGCATTTTTTCTGCCATCCAAATAATCATAATTTTAAAACCGCCTTCATATGATTTTAGTTTTAAAGCTTTTACAATTTCTTCTGCCTCATCAACACCAATTTGTCCTTGTTTATTTTCAACACCAATTGATTGCAGCCATTCAAATAAATTACCGTAGGGATTTAACGCCACAAACTTGCGCCACTCATCCAAAAACAAATTGCTTACAGGCCTGCTTTTTACCGCTTCATTGGTAGCCACAGGAAATGCAAAATGCAAATCGGGATGCATTAATTTTGAACATCTTTTATTACATGAATCTTCGTCGCTGCTGCCTTTGCATAAAATATATTGGGCATAGGCAATGGCAATTGGTAAAGTTCCCGTGCCTTCTTTGCCAATAAACAGTTGCGCATGAGAAATCCGACCGTTATCAGTAGATTTCATCAAGTGATTTTTCAAATGCGTTTGTCCTAAAATTTCTGAAAATTCCATTGAAGCGAAAGTAAAACTTTTTCAGCAAAGAAAAAATCTAAAAGAGTCAGAAAATAAAGTGATTTCTAAACGCTTAGCGCCCTATGTGTAAACCTTTGTGAAATTTGTATTTAAGTTTTTTGATTTTTAGCTTTTCAAAATAGGATATTGTCCTTCGGCCTTGTTATTTTCAATGCTATTATAAATTTAGTTTGTTATTACAGCTTCCGTCTTCCAACTTAGGTCTTCTTTCTTCTGCCTTCCTATAATGAAATCGCTTTCGTAAAAAACCATATCCTTGAACCTAAATTCCCTTATATTTGTAGTATAAATATTTAGTAGAGATGAAAACAATACAAGACATTAATTTTAAAGATAAAAAAGCATTGATTCGCGTTGATTTTAACGTGCCGCTTGATGAAAATTTTAAAGTGACGGATGCTACAAGAATTGAAGCCGCAAAACCCACAATCGATAAAATTTTAAAAGATGGCGGAGCCGTTATCTTAATGTCGCATTTGGGAAGACCAAAAGGTGTTGAAGCCAAATATTCTTTAAAACATATTGTTGATGAAGTTGCTGATATACTTGGTGTTACCGTGAAATTTGTTTCGGATTGTGTTGGGGAAGTAGCGGAAAAAGCTTCAGCCGATTTAAAAATGGGAGAAGTCTTGTTGCTTGAAAACTTGCGCTTTCATGTGGAAGAAGAAAAAGGTGATGAGGCATTTGCAAAACAATTGTCGAAATTGGGAGACGTTTATGTAAATGATGCGTTTGGAACGGCACACAGGGCGCACGCTTCCACCACAATTGTCGCTAAATTTTTTCCTGAAAATAAATGTTTCGGCAGTTTATTGGCGCAAGAAATCATCAGCATAAAAAAAGTATTGGAGGACAGTGAAAAACCTGTTTTGGCAATTTTAGGAGGCGCAAAAGTGTCATCAAAAATAACGATTATCGAAAATATTTTAGACAAAGTAGATCATTTAATTTTGGGCGGAGGTATGAGTTTTACCTTTGTAAAAGCGCTTGGAGGAAAAGTAGGAGATTCTATTTGTGAAGATGACAAGCAAGAACTGGCGCTCGAAATTTTGAAGAAAGCAAAAGAAAAAGGCGTACAGGTTCACATTCCTGTGGATGTAATTGCTGCTGATGATTTTAGCAATGATGCAAACACCCAAATATGTGATATCAATAAAATTCCTGATGGTTGGCAAGGATTGGATGCCGGACCAAAATCAAGAGAACTTTTTCATAAAGTTGTTATGGAATCTAAAACCATACTTTGGAACGGACCTGTTGGTGTTTTTGAAATGGAAAATTTTGCAAACGGCACCATTGCTATGGGAAATTCTATTGCTGAAGCCACAAAAAACGGCACTTTCTCTTTAGTTGGTGGCGGTGATTCGGTTGCGGCCGTAAAACAGTTTGGTTTTGAAAACAAAGTGAGTTATGTATCTACTGGTGGCGGCGCCATGCTTGAAAGCCTAGAAGGTAAAGTATTGCCCGGAATAGAAGCGATACTTAATTAAGATTTATGCGTTAATTTGTTTACTTTTAAATAACTAAACTTAAAAATAAAAAACCATTTTCTATCTTGTAGAAAATGGTTTTTAATTTTTATACATTTGAATTCGATTATCAGGGAGCAAAACAAAGAAACAATTAAACGCTTACACGATTCAACAAATTAGCAATATGAAATACACCACGCTGCCAAATACCAACATAAAAGTGAGTAAAATTTGTTTGGGCACTATGACCTTCGGACAACAAAATACCGAAAGCGATGCTCATGAACAATTGAATTATGCAGTTGAAAAGGGCATAAATTTTATTGATACTGCTGAAATGTATCCAATACCCGGAAGAAAAGAAACACAAGGAAACACAGAACGATTTATTGGAAGTTGGCTAAAAAACCAAAAAAGAGAAAAATTAGTTGTAGCCACCAAAGTGGTTGGTCCCAATGATTATTTTAAGTATATACGAGAAAATTTAGGCTTTTCAAAAGAAGTGCTGCAAGATGCTTTAGAAAAAAGCTTGAGTCGTTTACAAACCGATTATGTGGATCTTTACCAATTACATTGGCCCGAAAGAAATACCAATTTTTTTGGAAAACGGAATTACATTCATGATGCAAATGAAAAGTGGGAAGACAATTTTAAAGAAATTATAGAAGTTTTGGATGGATTCGTAAAAGACGGAAAAATTCGCCATTACGGGGTTTCCAATGAAACTTCCTGGGGCTTGATGCGACATTTGGAAGAAAGCAAAGGCAATAATTTAACACGTTGTAAAACCATTCAAAATCCGTATTCATTATTAAACAGAACTTTTGAAATTAATTTGGCCGAGCTTGCACAACGAGAAAAGGTTGGTTTGTTGGCCTATTCGCCATTGGGTTTTGGAACATTATCGGGAAAATACTTAAACGGAAACTTACCGGTAAACACCCGAATCGTATTATTTTCTGCATATTCAAGATATAGCAACAGACAAGCCCGTATTTTAACCCAAAAATACGACGAATTGGCTAAGGAATTAAATATGAGTTTGGCGCATTTGGCCTTGGCTTTTGTAAATCAACAGTCTTTTTTGACCAGCAATATTATTGGCGCGACTACTATGGAGCAATTGACAGAAAATATTTCGAGTATTGACCTTGAACTCTCCAATGAAATTATGGGAAAAATTAATGAAATTCAAGATTTACAGCCTAATCCAGCGCCGTAAATGCCCACTAACCCACAAAGGGTTCTATCCTTACGCAGGGGGACTTATGATATTAGAATTTAAAAAACTTAAAACTTTTTTAGCGCGCTTTTCGGTTTTTATTTGCGGAATCTGCGGTTAATAAATTTTTAGTTCGTCTTTTCAAATGTAACAGCGTAAAGTGAAGCATTCTGTTTGTTGAGAATTTTAATGGGGAATTAATTGTGGTTCAAATTTTTTAACTTTCAAACACAATCCTAATACCCCAGTTTTACCCGAACTCTTTTTAATACTTCAAAAGCAACTTTTCTTGCTTTTTTTGCGCCAATTTCCAAAGCTTTATCCACTTCTTCTAAATGGGTCATATAATAATTGTAGCGCTCTCTTTCAACAGCATATTTAGTGACCAATAAATCGTAAAAAGCTTGTTTTGCTGTTCCATAACCATAATTTCCTGCTTCATAATTCGATCTCATTTCTGCAATTTGAACAGGTGAAGCGATTAATTTATACAAGGCAAATAAATTACAAGTATCCGTATTTTTAGGTGCTTCAAGCGGTGTAGAATCCGTTTGGATTTTCATGATTTGCTTGCGCAATTCCTTATCCGGCAAAAATAAATTGATGATATTTCCGCTTGATTTACTCATTTTTCCACCATCTGTTCCGGGAACCCACATAGTTCCTTCTTGAATTTTTGCTTCTGGCGGAACCAGGGTTTCTCCCATTTGATGGTTGAATCTGTTGGCAACATCGCGTGTCATTTCCAAATGTTGTAATTGATCTTTTCCAACCGGAACTATTTCTGCATCATACAATAAAATATCTGCAGCCATCAACATAGGATAACCAAACAATCCCGCATTTACATCTTCTAATCGGTCGGCTTTATCCTTAAAACCATGTGCTAAGGTTAAGCGTTGATAGGGATAAAAACAACTTAAATACCAAGAAAGTTCTGTAACTTCAGGAATATCACTTTGTCTGTAAAAAACGCTTTTGCTAACATCCAATCCAAAAGCAAGCCAAGAGGCGGCAACACTATAGGTGTTTTCACGTAATTCTTTTCCGTTTTTTATTTGTGTAAGCGAATGCATATCTGCAATAAATAAAAACGACTCTTCTTTTGATGAATTTGCCATTTTAATTGCAGGAATGATTGCGCCCAATAAATTTCCTAAATGTGGTGTTCCTGTACTTTGTACACCAGTTAAAATTCTTGACATTTATTTCAAAATTTAAATGCAAAAATACATATTTCAAAAAGAAAATAAGAATAGAATTTAAATTACTATTTTTGGGTCTTATGAAACTAGCTTTTCAAATTTTGAATTGTAAAATAATGATTAATAACGAATTTACCTACCTACCAGCAGGAAGGCGGGCTATATTACAGCTAAAAAATAAAATGTTATTACATGAAATTTTTTAGGTATTTTTTTATTCTTATTTGGCGTATTTGGTTTTATGCTTGGGTTTTATTGAGTATAATTCCTGTTTTTCCTGTATTAATACTAGTTACTTCTTCAGAAAAGACGTATCCGACATTTTTTAAAATCGCCAGAGCCTGGGCAAAAACCATCCTATTTGTAATGGGCTTTAAAATAGAATTAATGGAAGATGAGGTATTAGAGAAAGGAGATAGTTTTATGTTTTGTCCAAATCATACCTCAATGATTGATATTTTTGTGATGCTGGCAATTACCGAAAATCCTTTTGTTTTTGTAGGAAAAATTGAATTAACAAAAATACCGATTTTCGGATTTTTTTATAAAAGGACCTGTATTATTGTTGACAGAAATAATTCAAAAAGCAGAACAGCAGTTTTTGATGAAGCCAGATTAAGGCTAGATGACGGTTTGGATATTTGTATTTTCCCTGAAGGATTGGTTCCGAGTGATGAAAGCGTGGTGCTAAGTGAATTTAAAAATGGCGCTTTCAGGCTGGCTGTTGAATATCAAATACCAATAGTTCCAATTACAATGTACGATTGTAAAAAACTATTTTCTTATACTTTTTTTAGTGGAAGCCCTGGAAAATTGCGTGTTAAAGTTCATTCAATAATTGAAACGAAGGGATTAACCCTAAAAGATTGTAATTCATTAAAAAAACAAACTTTTCACGTTATTTATAATGAGTTGTTAAGTGATGTGTAAGTATATTGATTTTTGTTTAATTCTCCAACCATATTAACTTTAGATTTTATGCTTTAAATTTCCCTATGGGACTAGAGGGTTACTCCACACTAATTTTCTTGACCATCTTCCCATTTTTGGTGCTTATTTGAACAAGATAAACTCCGCTAGGGGTGTTTACAGGCAAAGAAATTGACCCTCTGTTAAGTCCTGTTTTCCAAGTTTTTATGGTCTGTCCTAAATAATTATAAAGTACTACACTTGTAATTTCATCATCACTATTATTATTTATCTGAAGCTCTCCAATGGTGTTGTTCATAAATATGTGAAAACCATTTTGTATAGATGGTTCATCTTCTGCTATTGCTACTAGAATATCTTCTTCTATTAATTTTTGCATTTTAAAAGTTAATGAAAACCTGTCAAGATATTCTCCGGATTCCAAATTAATTTCAAAAGCTTTTTGAGAAATGTTATGAGTTTCACCAGTTAATTTGTCTTTTATATGTAATGAAAGGTTTTCATCAATATTTTCAAGTTCATCAATTTTTATGGTTGCCAAACCGGCTTTCGCAATTTTGATACCAATTGGCAATTCTTGTTCGCTGTTAAAATTGTTAACCCCTTGAATAACAAACTTACCGTTGTTAAAAGTCCAAAACATATCTTCTTTATTGATATCAGCAATAGGTGCATCATAACCCAAATCAAAATTATTTGTTGCGTTTTTGTCTATTCCTACCAATAATTGTCGGTGGTATCCTTTTGGAGAATTAAATTGTAATCTAATTTTTGGTCTAGCATCTGTTTTTGTTTTGGTAGCTTTAGTTTTTGAGGCCGAATTTGTTTTAAAGAACACTGATCCGTCATTTGTGGAAGTAGTATTTTCTCGCTCAAATACGCGTTGGCTATTTTTAAAAATTATGGAGCCTCCCGGGACAGAAATAGCTCCCGTTAATTCAACATCTATAGAGGTACTAACAAAAAAACCTTGATTCACAGCTATATTTCTCTCAGGTATTTTTCCCCCACCAATTAAGGGTGTTGAATTATTTATTAGTGCATCTGTAGAAAATGCTTCTACACCTCCCATTAAAGTATAAGTGGCATATCCACCCACATACTCTTTTAAAACATGTGAACTTTCATCGCCAAAATGATGCCAAAAATAAAGAACTCCGTTAAATACATTTACATCATTTCTACCATCTCCTTCACTAATATTATCTAAAATAAATTCATCGGCATCAATGGCTGATGGATAAGGATTCCCAATTAATCTGTCTTTACCGGCTTCAATTGTTAACGAAATATCTCCGTTATAAGGTTTTCCTCTAAATTTATAATTTTGTTTTGTTGAAATAGGAACCAATCCAGAAGTTCCCTTCATTGTATAACCTTCTCCAGCCATTAATGAAGTGGACTCATTAATGGAACGCCACTGACTGTAAGTGCTGTTTTGGCCATTAAAAACATATAGCCAATAAGAGCTTATTTTCATTTCACTTGGCGAAGCTTTATCTGCAAAGGTGTAGGCGCTACCAAAAGAAATATCTTTAGGATCTACAATATTACTAGGGTTTTTCATGACGCCTTTAATTGTATAATTAGCATTGTTTGATCCTCCTATTGGACCTACAGAAGATGACCAATAATTGTAATTAAAACTGTTTGCCGTACCCTGTTGGTCTCGGTGTATGTATCCCGAACTTGTTTCATCTAGCTCACTACCTTCAAATTGAACTAACTGCGATTCCCCAACCAAATCTATTGCCCCATCTAATTTTAAATAATGAGACACTCTTAATCCTTGCCCGTCATTATTTTCAATTGGGGTGGTTGCGGTTGGATCGGCAATTGTCAATTTTTTAGTTGATTCTATTAACAAACCAAGTACCGTAATATCTCTATTTCCAGAGGTTATATCATGTGAAATTTGAACAATATTCCAATCAATGTATGTTGAATCATTAAGTCCTATGCTATTTGGCGTATTTTGACCATTGCCATTAACCCAGGTGCTTGCAGTGTCCCATACCCCATCAGCAGCTGAAACATAGGGCAATGGAGCTGTCTGATTATCAACTATACTTTTTGTTTTATTTAAATACTTGATACGTAAAAAATTTCGTGCATCAGCTAAACCTTCAACTGTAGATCCATAAAAGGAGTTAAAATCATAATATGCTCTGAGTGTACTCCATGGTATGTTTGTAACTTCATTAGCTAAATTAGCCTGAGGTAGCACTTTCCCGTTCACATAATCAGTACCGCTATTATCAAATCTTTCAACTTCTTGATTCATAAGGTATCGAATTTGATAGTGAGTAAGACCTTTATCCCAAACATATACCTCGTCAATCTCCCCTATATATGGGTGATTTATTGTGTTTTTATTGATAAAAACACCCCCAACCGAAAATCGATTATAGTTAGGTGAAGGATGCACAATACCCTGAATGGAATGGTCTAATATTCCGTCTATATATAAAAAAATGGTTCCACTATCATACACAAATGTTAATTGATGCCATTTATCATCTAAAGCCATATTAGAAATAAAAGAAGGGCTATTATCATCCACTTCATCTACCAATACTTCTACATTATTTGTGCTATTTAATCTCAATTGCAATTTAGTACCTTTCGCCATAATGGTTCTGGTACTTGGATTTGGTGGACTTTTTGCCCAAACAGAAATTGTAAATGAATCTTCACTTAAATTAAGATTATACTCACCAACTAAAAATTCTCCGGATGTTAAACTTGCCAACTTATTTCCAGTTAATTGAGTTGCTTTACCAAACGTAAAAAACTTTGTGCCATCAAAATCGTACCAAGTTTTATAAACCTGATTTCCTTCTTTGTCTAATATTGGTATTTTAGTAACATCATCAATATTTATTTTTAATGGAATTACATCAATAATATTTGTATCATTAAAACCAGGATCATCAGTAGGAAAATCAGAAACAATTAAAACATATTCTTCATTTGCATTTTTTAAAAAACTACTGAATGCAGTTTCAGGAATACCTATATAAATATTTCCTACATCTCCATTCACATCTTCTTTTGACTCCACTATTTTCCATGTACGGTCAATCCTTGTTAACGCAGTTGTAACGCCAGTTGCTATTGTAACTGTATTGGTATTTGTACCTGAAAACACACCATTATTACATCCCCAAACTAAAAAATCGCCGTCTTTTTTAAACTCATTTGGGTTTGCGCTATTTGTTGTAAATAAACCTCCTAAGCCGATGGTCACTTCATCCGTTGTATTTATTGTTTTTGATTGTTTTTGATTTAAATCGGAAATGGAATCTCTACCAATACCTGTCACATGATAATTATATCCTGCATTTGCCGTGATATCCCAAACTTTGGTGTTGAATGAATTAACATAATCTTTTTGAGCCTCAGTTGCTGCTCCCAAAGTAATTCCATATTTAATAGCTAAATATGATTCTATTTTCTGGCGGTCAGTATCCGATACACGTTCAGCAAAGGTGAAAATTTCTGCAACACGCCCATTTAAACTTCCTTGTATATCATAATTTCTACCTATCCAATATTTTGTTCCATAAATAACATCAGGATTAGGTGCTGTATCAGTATATCCTACATTAGTAAATCCAATATCATTTACAGTTGAAGTTGTTAGTACATTAGAATTGTATAATATATCTTGTCCTGTTGGTGAAGTAGCGGCATTATTTCTAACATTGATAATGCCTGCATTGGCATATGTTGAGTTAATTTCCGCTTCTCCATTATAATTTACTCCGCCCGGAATATCTTGGTTATAAGATAGCGTTTCATTAGTGAATTTTGATGAATAATCTCCAAAACCAACACCTGTCAAATCTCCAGCAGTTTCAGAAGAAATTCCTGCAAAAATGGTATTTCTTGAAGATGAACTAGTCATGGTTGCATCTGGAATCATTACTATAAACATGTCTTGACTATAAAAACCATTGTTAATATTGTACATATATTGTTCTAAACTACCCCCATCATTCTCAAAATTAATTACGGGATTAAAGTTAATGTTATCAGTAGTTGTATCTAAATAAGTTGGTTGGTTTGCTGAAACTGATTGTAAAGCGTCTTTTCCGTTAGTTCCTAAGTCTTTCCATAATGAAACCTTAGAGCTTGATGTAGTAACACCTCTTGTGGTTTTTAACCACAGCCTAAATTCTGCAGTGATACCACCTGGACCAGGAATATCAAAATCAAATATTTCTCCGCTAACCGTAAAGGTAAATGTTGAATTATCTGTATTTCCAATACTAATAATAGATGTATTTAATCCTGCTGGAGTTAGATTATCTACTGTAAAAGTAACATCAATAACAATATAGTAATTAGAAGGAATATCATACCATGGAATTAGATATGGAGATGTTACTTTAAAATCTGGATTTGAGCTATTTAAAGAAGAAACATCAAGGCCACAACTACCTATGTTTGCTACAATATATCTTCTAGATACGGAATTACCCTCAGCTACAACACCAAAAGAAGTTCCATTAGTTGGTGAAGTGGTCGTATCTCCATGGTTAATATCAGCCCATGGGCTTCCACCTAAAACATAAATTGTTGGTGACGAATTTATTGATAACGTAAATGAAAAATCAGGATTGTCATTGTTGTTTGCTATTGTAATATCTGTTGATGCGGCACAATTTCCACTAATATTTGTTACTGTAAAATCTAGATACTTGTTCCCTATTTTACATTTGGAGGATCTCACATTATAAGAAAGTTTCTTGTGAGAAACAGAAAAATCTGTGGGGTTGCTTAATATGATATTGTTAACTCTAAGAGTTCCACAATTGCTTCTGGTGTTGATGATTCGAAAAGTCATGCTATTTCCTGCTGTAATTGAAATAGTCGAACCTTGTGCTACAATTGCCCCACCTAAAATATTAACTTGCATATCTTGGGCATTGCCTATATAACTAACTAATAAAATTAAAATTAGTAATGCTTTAAAGTTTCGTATTCTAAAAGGTATTGGTTTTTGCACATTCGAAAATTTAGTAGGTATTTCACAAACATATAAAAAAAAAATTGATAATAAGTATGTGAAATGCAGATTAATATAAATAAATGGTAATTTTTAACCCATAAATGGCAATAAAACAACAAAAATACCGTTTAGGACATTTATTTTGAATAAAAAAACTGCTATTCAAGCTATTTATTTTAAATTTAGCAATCGTTATCTGGATTAAAATGAGCGATTAATTTTTTGATATTATATTAAAATGGACCTGAATAAAGTAACTTTTTACGAGCCAAAAGAAGAAAAAATCAATGTGATTTCACATGCCATTGGCTTGGTTTTGAGCATTGCTGCATTTGTGTTGTTGATAACTTATTCAAGTTTAAACGGAAGCGGCTGGCACATTGTAAGTTTCAGCATTTATGGGGCAAGTTTAATTTTATTATACTCGGCATCAACATTTTATCACTATGCTAAAAATCCGAAATTACGCCACAGATTAAATATTTTTGACCACTCGGCAATTTATGTTTTAATAGCTGGAACCTATACACCATTTACCTTGGTGGTTTTGGATGGATGGGTTGGTTGGACCATTTTTGGGGTTTCTTGGGGATTGGCACTATTGGGTATTGTGCTAAAACTTTTTTTTACTGGGAAATATGAAAAAATATCCACTTTTGCCTATGTTTTAATGGGATGGCTAATCATTTTTGCAGTAAAACCTTTAATAATGAATTTTTCATTTGACGGTTTGATGTGGTTGTTAGGCGGTGGTATATTTTATACCATTGGAGCTATACTTTACAGCATAAAAAAGATAAAATACAACCATGCCGTCTTCCATATTTTTGTGTTATTGGGAAGTTTTTCACATTTTATTGCCGTATTTTTTTATGTTTTGCCTATAAAAAAATAATATAATTGGTAATAATTTTTTTTAGAATCCTCAATTAATTACTAAATTTAATAGCAAAATTAGCTATAAAAACATAGGTTTAAAAAGAATAGAACTTGAATTATTAGTTTTATTTATTTTTAGAAATAATCGCATTTCAGAAAGATATAAATAAAAAAACACAACTTTTTGAACATATATTCAAAAGTTGTATCTTGCGTATAAAATTAACCAACGTTAACCCATTAAACATGCTACAAATTTTACTTGTTGATGACGAAAACGATGCTTTAGAAGCATTGGAATGGAAATTAAATAATTACATTGAAAATGTGGAAGTTAAAACTTGCAATTCTCCAATAAAGGCCATAGACATCATAAATAATGAAAAACCCGATGTTGTTTTTTTAGACATCCAAATGCCAGAGATGGATGGTTTTACAATGATAGAAAAATTGCAAAATAGAGATTTTAATCTCATATTCACCACCGCACACGATGAATTTGCACTAAAAGCAATCAAAGTATCAGCGATAGATTATTTATTAAAGCCAGTAGATAAAGATGAATTATTGGCAGCAATGGATAAAATTAAAAAGTCTAAAAAAGGAGATTTGTTGGAAAACAAATTGCAATTGTTGTTAAACAATATTAATGACAATAATGATAAAATAAATATTTCTGCTGATGGCAAGGTGTACTTATTAGACAAAGATGATGTTGTTATGCTTAAATCTGATAAAAGTTATACCACAATTTATTTAAAGTCGGAGCAACAAATTTTAGTGTCTAAAACACTTAAAGAAGTGGAGAAAAAATTTATGTTTCCTGAATTTTTTAGAGTACACAATTCATATTTGGTAAATTTAAATCATGTTAAAGAATACCTAAAAGGTTTGGGAGGGGAACTTATTATGACAAACGGATTAACAGCAAGCATAAGTAGAAACAGAAAAATTGAATTGTTTAAACGATTATACTTAGATAGCTAATGCTTTTAGATTTTAATGCTGAAATATATTCTTGGATACGAGGAGGTTTATTCGTCTTATTTCTTTACCACTTTTTAATTTTTTTTCAAAATAGAAGTAAACTTTACTTGTATTACAGTTTGTTTTTATTGGCATTAACCATTTATTTACTACATCACGTAGTTTCCGAAAAATTTGAACTCTTTTATCAATATGCCAATTTTTCAATCCAGTTTTTGGCCTATGCCGCATATGTTGCTTTTGCGAGAGCCCTTCTAGATACAAGATTCTATTTAATAAAATGGGATAAATATTTTGAACTCGAAATAAAAGTGTTGGTTTTGTTGGCACCTATTTTTGTGTTAATTCAATTCTTTTTTGGGTATGAATTTCAGGTTATGGCTTTTACCGCCATCGCACCTGTGTTAACAATATTTACGCTTGTCTCATATTATATTATCCTCACCAGAATTAACGACAATTTCTCTTTATACTTTGTTGTGGGCTCTTTAATTTATCTTGTTTTGGCCAATGTGAGTTTTTTGGAGGCATTTTTAGGTACTGATTTTTTTATCGGTAAAGGCATTCAGCCAATGTTTTTTGTTTATTTGGGGGCGATATTGCAAAGTATTATATTTTCTGTACTACTTGGAGTAATTATCAAAAGAATAGAACAAAAAAGTAAAAACGCCGAAGTTAAATTAGCCATCAAATTAAAGGAAATGGAAGAGCTTAAAATGACAGCACTTCAAAGTCAGATGAATCCCCATTTTTTGTTTAATTCCCTAAATTCAATTAACAATTTCGTTATAAAAAACGATGTGGAAAAAGCCTCTGATTATATCACGAAGTTTTCCAAGCTAATTCGCGTTATTTTAAACAGTTCCTCTAGCCCAACTTCCTCACTTACTGAGGAATTGGAGACATTAGCACTCTATGTTAAGCTTGAGCAAATGCGCGTAAGCGGCGGTTTTGACTATATCGTTACCTTAGATAAAAATCTAAATCTGGATCAAATAAAAGTTCCTACATTATTTTTGCAACCTTTTATTGAAAATGCTATTTGGCATGGAATCATGAAAAAGGAAGGTGATAAAGAAATCGAATTGGGCATAAAAGAAGAAGATGGCAACGTACTGTTTATTATTCGCGATAACGGAATTGGAATTAATAAAGCCAAGGAGCTGAATCAAATTTCACAAAAGAAAAGATTTTTTGGCACCGAAACAACAGAAAACCGCATTAGGATATTACACCAAAATAAAAGTGTAACTATTGAAACCAAAGATATTTCTGTAGGCATAAAAACGGGTACACAAGTTTCCATAAGCTTTCCATTAACATAAGGCAACCCCATTTTTTTTATATGATTGCAGAACATGGTTCGATTTTAGATTATTCTGAGGATACTTATCATAAAATTGAAATGAAATAAATGATTTTTTAATTTTATTGAAGGAATTGAAGATCGATAACCTACCGATTTCTTCATAAAAAAGAACGATTTAGATATCATTAAATATCCATTTATTATAGAAAACATACCATTTGTATATTTTTTAAGCTGTTTTGCAAAGTTTCATAAAAAGTAAAGGGGATCAACGCTATCTTTGAGTTGTATTAATGTCAAGAGGGGTTTTGGCACTTTACACTAATAATATTAAATAAGTCTTTGGGGTTGATTTATTTATTCCTTGAACATCGTAAATATATTTATATTTATGATATTCAAGGTTTTTTTTTGCTTAATATTTTAGCACGATCCTTAACTTCGAAACTAATTTATAGTTTAAAAGCAATATATTTACACAGGATTCAGCAATTAGCAATTACAATGATTCAATCTACAAAAGCAATCGTAATTAATACCATAAAATATGGCGACACAAGTTTAATAGCAACTTGTTACACCGAAAAATATGGTGTTAAAACGTACATGCTTAAAGGTATTTTAACATCAAAAAAATCAACTATAAAACTGGCCTACTTTCAACCTTTAATGATGTTGAATTTAACGGCCAATCACAATAACAAAGGCGCTTTAAATTTTATTAAAGATGTTGAAGTCCTTAACTTTAACCATTCCATTTATTCAAGCATAAAAAAACAAACGATTGCTTTGTTTTTGGCTGAAATCGTCTATTTTTCAATACGTGAGGAAGAAGAAAATAACCAGTTATATCAATACTTAGAGACCTCTTTTTTGTGGCTGGAAACTCATGACAATTGTTCAAATTTTCATTTGCTTTTTCTGTTGAACCTCACCAAGTTTTTGGGTTTTTATCCCGAAATGAAAGGTGTCAATACCGCCTACTTTGATATGATAGAAGGCAGTTTTACACACCAGCATAAAATTAATGCAGTTTCTGGCGAAGATTTAGTACAATTTAAGAAGCTTTTAGGCATAAATTTTGATGTGTTGCATGAGGTTGATTTTAGTGCTACAAATAGGCAAACCATATTGTCAATTTTAATTCAATATTTCGAATTGCATTTAAGTGGCTTTAAAAAGCCAAAATCATTAACTGTTTTAAAAGCTGTTTTTAGTTAATTATGAGGTTTTTCGTACTATTATTTCTTTTTCTACTAACCCTAACCGCCAAATCACAACAGGTTAAAGTTATTGACCGCGAAACCAAATTTCCAATTAACAACGTAACTATTTATAATGAAAATAAGGATTTGGTTATTTACACCAATAAATTAGGCATAGCCGATTTATCCGCTTTTAAGGAGTCCGATGTCATTTCATTTAACCATTTATCATTCCATGAGTTTGAAATTTTAAAAAGGGAGTTGAACCTAATTGGTTTTGTTGTTTATTTATACAATAGGGCGGAACAATTGGATGAAGTTGTGTTGTCTGCCTTTAGAGGAAAAGAAGTGCGAAGCAGGGTTGCAGAAACGATAGCGATTTCCTCAAGGGAAGAAATTAGAAGAATGGCGCCACAAACTTCTGCCGATTTATTGGCGAATCTGCCCGGAATAAAAGTGCAAAAAACCCAAATGGGTGGCGGAAGCCCTGTCATTAGAGGAATGGAAGCAAACCGAGTTTTACTGGTTGTTGATGGCGTTCGCATGAATAACGCCATTTATAGAACCGGACACCTTCAAAGCTCCATTACCGTTGCTCCAACTGTTTTAGAACGCACCGAAATTATTTATGGACCTTCTTCCGTAATTTATGGTTCTGATGCTTTGGGCGGTGTCATTAATTATTATACAAAAACACCAGAAATAAATACAGAAAACACTTTTGATACCTCAATTTTTTCACGTTACAGTTCTGCAAATAATGAAAAAGCAATTCATTTTGATGTGGAAACCAGTTTTAAAAAATGGGCTTCATTTACAGCGGTTTCTTATTCCGATTTCGGAGATTTAAAAATGGGTAAAAACAGAAATCACGGGTTTGATGATTGGGGAAAAATATTTCAGTATTCTAACAATACCAATTCATTCTACAACCCAATTAGCATTGTAAATCCAAATCCAAACCTGCAAAAAAATACGGGGTACAACCAATTGGACTTGCTGCAAAAATTTTATGTCCCACTTAGTAAAAAGACGGATATTGCCTTTAATATTCAATATTCCACCTCATCTGATATTCCGAATTTTGACAATTTAGCCGAGGTTTCAAACGGAAAACTTCGTTATGCAGAAGCTTATTACGGTCCGCAAAAAAGGTTTTTAGCCTCTTCCAGTCTGAATTTTAATCCCGATTATTCATGGCTCGAAAAAGGAAACATAATTTTTGCGTTTCAGCAAGTTGAAGAATCACGCATTGAACGCAAAATGAATAGTTTAGACCGATATTACCGCACTGAAAATGTAGATGTTTACAGTTTGAACGGCGATTTTTCAGTTCCTTTAAACAAGGCTAAAAACAGAAATCTTTCTTACGGATTTGAATTGACCCACAATGACGTGAGCTCTGACGCGATAGGCAAAGAATTGGCTGTTAATGGTAATGAAATTACCGGTTTTACAAATGATTTTATTATCCAGTCCCGTTATCCCGATGGTGGAAGCCAATATTCAAGCGCCGCTTTGTACACCAATTATCGCCAAGATATCAGTAAGAAAGCAACACTTAACACCGGAATCCGTTTTACCACTACTTTTTTAGAGGCACTTTGGGTCGATGACACCTTTATCACATTACCGGATATGGATATTTATTCCGACAATAAGGCGGTATCCGCTACCGTAGGATATGTTTATAAACCGTCAGACAATTGGCAAATTAACGCACTGTTGTCGTCTGGTTTTCGTTCACCAAATATTGATGATATTGGCAAAATCCGTTATAAAAACGGACAAGTAACAGTGCCAAATATTTACCTAAAACCCGAATATGTTTACAATGCCGAAATTGGCTTGTTGCATTATTTCAATAACAAAAAGTTTTTGGTAAGCGCCAATGCTTATTATATGTTGCTCCATGATTATATTGCCCGTGGCACCTTTGAAATAAATGGACAAAACACGCTCTTATACGATGGTGAAACAGCCACAACTATGGCGAATATCAACAATGATAACGCATATATCACAGGAGGAACTTTTGGTTTTCAAGGAACGATTTTTAATCATTTTAAAACAAAAGGATCATTAACCTACACCAAAGGGGAAAGTTACGATACAAAATTGCCCTTATCGTCCATCCCGCCGCTTTTCGGCAATTTGGAGCTGAGTTATAATCAAAATAAATTTCTAGCCAGTTTAAATTTCCGATTTAACGTTGCCAAAAAATTAAGCGAATATAATTTGGAAGAAGGCATTGACAATATTGAACAAACGCCTTTTGTGGCTGAAACAAACAGTTATTACGGAACTCCAAAATGGAGCACCTTAAATTTAAACACCAATTATCAGTTTTCCGAAAAGGTCGCAATCTCATTCAGAATTGACAATATTTTCGATTTGCATTATAAAGAATTTGCATCTTCCATCAGTTCTCCAGGACGAAATTACGTCGGCAGCTTGCTGTTGACACTGTAAAAAATGTCCGAATTTTAAAAATATTATTTTAGACCCATTTTTATATTGGGCGTTCCCCCCGCCGAAAAGGCGGAGGTCGGGTTTTTTGTTACAATCCGGCATTGCGAGCAGAACAAAGTGCCTGCCACAGGAAGGCTTCACAAACTCGCAACGCCGGGATTTCCACTTCAACCCCTAACGCGCTTTGAATTAATAATTATAATCTCCTTACGAAGTACCTTGCGGCTAAAAATTATTATTTTGTAATGATGGTTCATAATAAAATTTAATCCAAAAGGAGAACAATTAATTGTGTTATTATAGCAAATCAGAAATAAGTTACTTCCGAAAATAAAGATTTTTCAAATTAATCACTGCTATTTTAAAATATTTTTAATTTAATTATCTATTAATGTATAAGTTAAGTAAATATTTAATATATTTATTTTTTAATAATTGCCCTACTATGAAAAGAGAAATATTTTTTATGCCCAATACCTTTTACGATGTAATACTAATTTATAAGGAACATTATTGAAACTCTTATATTTTGTTGTAAAATGGCTACGTATTTTAATCAAATCTTATTTTTATTTTGCGGAGCTCTAAATTTCATCTTGAATATGATGAAAAATAGTTGAATAATTTTTTTGAATCGTTTTGGTTATACTTTTTTATGCTATGAAAAAATTTACACCTCTTTTTTTAATAAGTTTATTTGCTGTTAGTGAGTTTTCACAAACCACTGCGGGATTTTTTATGAGTAATACATTTCCTAGCCTTAAAGGTTCTGGAATATACAATGTGGCTGAATTACCTCACCATAGCTTCATCAAACCTATGGGGGAAGCAAGTTTTTTCGATAGCGATGGCGATGGAATTCTTGACAATATTGATATTGATGATGACAATGACGGCATTAGAGATGATTTAGAAGAAGGGAATTGCAGAAATTTGCTAGGAAAAAACGTAACCTATAAGTTTTTAAATGAAACATTTGGTGCAGGAAACAGAACAACCATTAACACCACTTACGCAGCAACTACTACTTATTGTTATGAAGACGGAACAGTAGGTACAAATACAGCAGCTTGTCCTAAATTATCTATCTATAGCCTTGATGATGGAGAATATACCGTGGGCCAATCTGCACAAATAGCTTCCTGGGCCAATCAATACTGGTATATGGGAAGAGATCACACTGGTGATACCAACGGAAGAATGGCAATTTTTAATGCCTCCTATGAGCCGGGAATTTTTTACACGGCAACCATAACGGGTGCTTTGCCAAATATACCGATTACCTATAGTTTTTGGGTGCTAAATTTAGACAGAACAGACGCTCCTGGAATAGCGACCAGGCTGAGGCCAAATATTTTAGTCGAGTTTAGAGATATTAATAATAACGTGTTGGCATCTATTACTACAGATGATATTGCGCCGACCACAAATGGAAATTTGGCAGGGGACTGGAATAATTTTACGGCGGATTTAACTTTTGGCGTAGATGAATTTTATGTGTATTTTATTAATAATGAAACAGGTGGATTGGGAAATGACCTTGCCATTGACGATATTGAAATTACACAAACACTATGTGATACAGACAACGATGGTGTTGCAGATGTTTTTGATTTGGATAGCGATAATGATGGTATTCCAGATGTTGTTGAAGCCGGATTTGGACATTTAAGTGAGGGACGTGCAACATTAACAGGTTGCGCCACATGGATAGACGCCAATTTAAACGGAATGCATGATTTAACGGAAGGAATTTCTCCCTTAGACTCGGACGGCGACGGTGTTCCAAATTATTTGGACTTAGACAGTGACAATGACAGCATTTTTGATGTGGATGAGTCGGGAGCAGGCAATTTAAACGCCCCTACAGGCTATGTAAATGGAGATGGCGACATTAACGGAGATGGTGTTGGGGACGGAGTGGAATCTGAAACATTTAGAAATAAAGACACAAATGGTGATGGAATCCTAGAAGGTTTTGGCGACGGAATATTAGATATTTACGATTATGGCACAGGTGTAAACCAGTATGGAAATTTAAACCAAGGTTTAACAGGAATTGGGTGGAAAGACTATGTAAAAGACACAGACAACGATGGGATTCCAGATTATATGGACACCAAATCCAACGGAATAACCTTTGATATTGCGGGAACTTTATATGCGCATTTAGATTCAAATAATGATGGTTTAATTGATGGCATTACCGATATTGATCGTGACGGGATTTTAGATTTATTTGATACCAACACGGCTCTTTTTGGCTCGCCAAGAGATTTAAATCAAAAGTTGCATTTATATTTTGATGGTAGAAATGATTATATTGAAGAAGATAATGGAATCAATATTGTCAACGGTTTACCCGAAGCTACTATGATGGCTTGGATAAAATTAGACCCAGATTTTTCAACTCACGGTGCTATAATGGGACAATCCAATTTTTGGATTCGTATCAACGGCAGTAGAAGGTTAAGAGTTGAAATTCCGGATAACAAATCCTTCACAGCTCCTGTAACAACGGCTTTGTCTTTAAACAAATGGACACATATCGCAGCAGTTTTTAATGGGACAGATGCATATGAAAAGGTTAAATTATACATAAATGGAGAAAAAGTTGCAGGCACAAATCCAGCAGGTTTGGGAATAACTATTCCCACAAGCTCAAATACAAAATTTAGGATTGGAAGAGCCCCTTCAAATGGAGATATTTATAATTCAACTGCTGATATGTTCAAAGGAGAAATGGATGAAGTCAGGGTTTTTAACAAAGCATTGTCTGCTGATGAACTCCAAAAAATGGTATATCAAGAAATTGAACAAAATGGAGCAAATGTAAGAGGTTCGGTAATTCCACGAGATGTCACAAATTATATAAACACCTCCAGCATGCCAGTTGCTTTGCCTTGGAGCAATCTTATAAGGTATTACAGAATGGACACCTATAAAGATGATATTGTTGACAATTTAACAACGCCAGCTATTGATGTTGGTTCAGGAGCAAAAATGTACAATATCAAAAAGATTTATCCGCAAACCGCTCCTTTACCATTTATCACAGATAAAGGTGATACCACAATAGATGTTGCTGTTGATATTCCTGCAAGAGGAATAAAAGGGACTGATGCCACAACCTACGATTGGTCTATTGTTAAAATTGAACATAAAAATATTACCTATAACGCAAATCAAAAATATTTGGGCTTGTTTGTAAACAATCAGGATTCAGGTTCAAACCCAATTAAATTCAGCATTCAAAATGACACTGAATTAAATGTAAGCTGGTATTTAAAATTGGATGGTTTTATTGATTTGGAAGGGGAATCCCAGTTGGTACAGGGAGATGATAGCATTTTAGACCAGAACAGTGGCGGTTATATTGAACGCGACCAACAGGGCACAGCCAACAGTTTTAATTACAATTATTGGTCATCATTTGTTGGACCAATTGGAACTGGCGTTGGCAGTAACAATGCACCCTTTACTATTAAAGGAGTTTTAAATGATGGACGGGCTGTAACACCTCCAAGCATTGTTTATAACGCTTCTCCTTATGCCGCAGATTCAGGTTCTGGCCCTACTTTAACCATAAGCAGTTATTGGCTCTACCAATTTTATGGAAAAGATAATGACTACAATTCATGGTTTCCACGAATAAATGAAAATTATGCTTTGGCACCAGGAGTGGGCTATACTATGAAAGGCTCCTCTGGTAAAGTGCCAATTACAAACCAACAAAACTATGTATTTAGGGGAAAACCATACAATGGTTATTTTACGGTAGAATTATTGAAAAGCCACATAAGCCCAGCAGGTGATGTGAACAGGTTAATAGGAAATCCATATCCATCAGCTTTAGATGCAAACTTGTTTATTTTAGATAATTTGAGCGGAAAGCATCCTAGCGGAAATAATATTTTTAATGGGGCACTGTATTTTTGGGATCATTTTGGCGAAGAAAATTCCCATATACTTAAAGCCTATGTAGGTGGTTATGCTACACTAAATTTAACCACCGGTGCTCCTGCCATATCAAATGACAGCCGTATTAA
>DAIDMK010000012.1 GCA_027449025.1 Lutibacter sp.
CATGATTATACTATTAAGATAAAAAATATTGAATTAAATTTAAGAAACTTAGTTGAGATGAATGTGAGAGAAAAAGTAGCTAAATCTATATTAATTTTAGTTAATTGCTTTGGGGATGAATTAGACAAGAAATCAATGAAAACCATATTATCAAGAAGCGAATTGGCTTCAATCTCAGGTTTAAATAAAGACAGTATAGGTAAACAGTTGGCCATTTTTAAAAATGAAAAAATTATAACTATAAATAATGACAATATTACTATTGACGAAAAAGCTTTAAAAAACGTAATTAAACCTTATTTATTCTTAGACGAAAATTAGAATTAAAAATGTTGATCCTACTAGTTTAGTATAAATTATTTTCTTCGTTTTTCCTAGACATACTACCTAAAATCTATTTTTAAGTATTGATTAAATTATTTTATTTAAAAAATAGATGTATAACTACATTTCATCAGGTTTTTACCTTAAAAATAAAAGTAATATACCTTTTTATTTAAAGGCTTAAACAGCCTACTAGTGTTATTTTATTCTGAAATTTGTATTAATTAATTTATTGAATATATCAGCAATAAATTAAGGTCTGATTTAATATAAAAATAATTAATTTCATTAAAATAAAAATAAGATGGTAGCAAAATTTCACAAAAAAATCTTTTCTAAACGAACAATAATAGTACTGTTATTTATTGTTTTTCAGATGGGTACAAATACAGTATTTTCACAAGAAAAAAATTCTGAAGAATTGAGTTTTAAAGGGTTAACTTTTCAGCCTGGATACCGCATACAAACCCGATATGCATATTATGAATCATCAAACACAAACGATATAATGATAAGAAGAGTCCGTTTGAAAGCTAATGGAGATGTTTTTGGTATGGCAAAATATTATGTAGAGCTGAAGATAGATAATACTGCCCAAGAAGGTAAAACTCCTAAAGCGAAAATAGAAGCTGCTTATTTAGATTTTAAATTGTATGAAGACGTTTATCTTAAAGTTGGTCAATATGATGTCCCATTCACAAGAAGTTTATTAACATCAGACT
Source organism: Lutibacter sp. (assembly GCA_027449025.1). Lineage (GTDB taxonomy): Bacteria > Bacteroidota > Bacteroidia > Flavobacteriales > Flavobacteriaceae > Lutibacter. The sequence goes on from DAIDMK010000012.1 coordinate 1,047, forward strand.
CTAAACTTTTAATTATGGATCGTTCAATTGTAACCGATAAGCTTGCTAATCTTGGTTTAGTTGACAATACACAAGGTTTATTATTTTATGGTAGACCAATGGGTGGTCATTTAGAGTATAGTTTAGGAGTGTTTGACAACGAAGTTTTTGAGCTTGCCAATGGACAAACTTCAAAATGGTCTAAATCGTTAATGACAGCTGGACGATTAGCATTAAATTTATTTGATAAAGAAAGTAAACCTTCTTCAAGTGGGTATGCTGATTATAGAGCTTCCTATGTTGGTAAAGGTAAAAGATTATCTTTAGGTGTAAATGCTGTTCAGTTAAAAAATGTAAATGAAAATAATTCACAATACAATTTGTCTGCTATCGGAGCAGATATTTATGCCAACTATAAATCGTTTTCTTTTGAGGCTGAATATGATAAAATTGAAAAAGATATTAATGGTTATGGTTGGTACACTCAAATAGCATATTTACTTCCAGTAGAGTTTGGCAATAAATTTAAAATTGAACCTAATTTGCGTTATCAGGAGTATGATAATAATAAAGATATTGTTGGAGATAGAGTAGATGCCACATCTATTGGGCTTAACTTTTATTTTAAAGGTCATAATCTTAAGGCACAAATGGACTACACAATGTATGGAGAAGAAACAAATAAGTTAGACAATAACATATTTCAGATTCAACTACAATTAGATTTTTAGTATTTTGTTTAACATAAACTAAAGAGTAAGAGATTACATTAATTTATTAACAAGAAAATATAGAAGTATTTAATATGAAAAAAGACAATAAAAAACCAGAAAGAAGAGAGTTTCTAAAAAAGGCTTCTAAAGTATCATTGGCAACTATTGCTTCTGCTTTATTACCCATGTCTGTAATGGGATTGGCAAATGAAGAAGAAATAAGCATAAGTACTTCTGAACCTATAGATAAATCTGGATCAGTAGATGAGCTTAAAAATCGGATGCGAGAGGACATTAAACGAGCAATGAAAAAGCCTATTGATGAAAGAAGGTGGGGTATGGTTATTGACTTGCGTAAATGTGTGGGTTGTAATGGATGTACTATTGCTTGTATAACAGAGAATAAACTACCTCCTGGTATGGCTTATAGACCAGTACTAACTGAAACTCATGGTACATATCCAAATGTTTCAAGACGTTTCATTCCTCGTCCTTGTTTGCAATGTGATAATCCTCCTTGTACAGAGGTTTGTCCAGTTAATGCTACTTGGAAGCGCAAAGATGGTATAATTACTATTGATTATGATCAATGTATAGGCTGTAGGTATTGTATTACTGCATGTCCTTATTCGGCAAGATCATTTGATTCAGGTTTCTTCTATAATGATTTTGCAGGTGGCGAAAAGCAACCTTATGAGAAACTTCCTTCACCTGAATATAATGAAAATCGTGTCCGTGAAGAAGGTAGCTCTCCTATTGGAAATGTTAGAAAATGTACGTTCTGTCTTCATCGTGTTGAAAAAGGCGAGTTACCCGCTTGTGTTCTAACCTGTATGGGCAGAGCAACTTATTTTGGAGATTTGAACGATTCTAAGAGTTTAGTTTCTGAATTAGCAGGTAATCCTAACGTAATGAGGCTAAAAGAAGAATTAGGCACAAGCCCTAAAGTATTTTACCTAACTTAAATAATAATAAAATGAAAAAAGTAAACGATAAAAATATTTCAAGACGGAATTTTCTAAAAATAGGAGGGGCATCCACAGTAGGAATTGCGACATTAGGTATGTTAGGTACGGGGTTTGAGGGAGTAAGTGCTGCAAAGGCAAAGCGTTATTTAGATGAAAAATCTAAAACAGTTTACACTGCTTGTGCTATGTGCCCCTCAGAATGTAGTTTGTCAGTAAATGTAAATGATGGAGTTATTTCAACAATTTATGGGAATGATTTTTCTCCATACAATTCTGGAACTGCTTGTGCTAAGGGTGCTTCAGGCCTACAAATGGCATATAATGTAAACCGAATAAAATACCCAATGATTAGAGTTGGAGAGAGAGGGGAAGGTAAATTTAAAAGAGTTTCTTGGGAGGAAGCTACTAATTTTATAACTGATAAATTAATAAAAATAAAAAAGGAACACGGTCCTGAATCTGTAATTATGAATGCAGGTGATGTAACAGATAGAGACCCATATTGGTACCTTTTTAGAGCATTTGGCACTCCTCATACAGTAGAACATGGTGCTATATGTGATACGCCTCGAAGACATGGACCTAAGTTAATGTTTGGAGGTAAACGAATTGAACCGGATGTAATGCGTCCTGTACTTGTAAGGCAGCCAGATGGGAGCTTAAAGAACGACTATAGTTATAAAAATCGTTTGATTATTTACGCAGGGTGGAATCCATTTACTGCAACCCGTATTAATTATGAATCACGTGGAACTGTAGAAGCTAAGTTAAATGGTGCTAAAATTGTTGTTATTGACCCTGCCTTTTCCAATACTGCAACAAAAGCTGATAAATGGTTGCCAATTCGCCCTGGTACAGATCCTGATTTATTTGCAGCTATGTTACGTTACATTTTAGAAAATAATAAGGATGATGATACTTTCTATCAATATATTGATTGGTCTTTTCTGAAAATAAGCAATGGATGGCCAGAGTTTTTTGAAGAATTTAAAAGTTTTTGGAATAAAAAAGATCCTATCAATGGATTAAATTATTTTTCGATCGAATGGGCTGCTAAACGTACTGGTCTTGAAGCTAAAGATATTACTGAGCTTTCACATATGTTTGGTTCTACTAAGCCAGCTTCATTGGTTTGGGGAATGAATGGTATTGGACATCATTATAATGGATACATAGCTTCAATTTTAGGTACAGCACTTAATGTAATTACCGGTAATATGGATGTGCGTGGAGGAGCAATTGATACAGAACTTGTAAAAAGTGATAAAGGAGGGAAAGTAAAAGGAGACGATTTTAATAAGCGAGAAGTAACAAAAATCATTAATGGAATTGAAGTTACTGGTGAACAAGAGAAGTTACACATGGATTTATATGGTAAATGGCCAGCAGGATGGGATGACGTGGTAGGTGATTATCCTGATAGATTCCTTAACGGTGTAAAATTGAACTATGGACCTTTTAAAGGGCATGAGTATCCTATTAAAGCCTTTTTAATTCGTACAGGAAACCCTGTAATTACAGGTTCAAACACAAGCACTTGGACTGAAGCATTAACGGCAAAAGAAGGTAATGATTATAAGGTTGATTTGGTGGTTTATATTGATACTCCATTTTTAGAAACAGGTTTATACGCTGATGTAATATTACCAGAAGCTAGTTATTTGGAACGTATGAGTTTAGCTGATATTTATCCTAGCCATCAACTTATTTATTTGCGTGATGCAGTTATAGACAAATTATATGAGTCTAAAACTCATTACGAAATAATGATGGCATTGGCAAAAAAACTTTATGAAAAGGGTGATACTGACATTAAACCAAAAGACTTTTGGGAGCTTTTCCCTACTGAAGAATCTTTTTGGGATGAGGCATTGAAGAAGTCTCCGGGTCGTGCACATGCAGGAAAACCATTACCATACCCTAATTTACCTGTAAACTATAAATTATATGGAACCCCTGAATCTTTAGAAAATGGAAATGTTTCAATAGATCATAAAAAGAAAGAGGTTGTTGGTAAATATTTAACAGTTCAATGGTTACGTGACCATCATGGTGTTGCGATTTGGCCAATGAGTTGGAATCGTATGCAAGATGGTGGTGTTCTTAAGACAGACACCAAAAAAATTGAGTTTATCTGGGATTTTGAAATTAATAAGGATGGTAAATTACAGCGTAAAGGGTGCTATAGTAAGGCTAACAAGCTTATTGAGGAGTCAAATATAACACCACCAAGTATCCAAAAATTGGGTTGGAATAAATACCCTAGTACTTTTTATTGGTTTGAAACAAATTGGAATTCTTTCACCAATCCTAATTATGAAAAATATAAAGACGAATACCCATTTCAACTTGTAAATGGTCGAATTCATCATGCTATGTCTGGTACGCAAATGATTGATTGGTTAGGGCGTATAAGTGCTGAAGACTTATGGGTTCCTCTTAATGATAAAATGGTTGTTGATGAAATGATTATTGGGGAAAATGGCCCAATGCCTACTAACCGTAAAATTCATCTTGATAAACATACATGGTCTATTGCTGTTATACAAATGAATTATTCTGATGGCAAAAACCTAGGTTTAGAAACTGGTGATTTGATAGAAATGACAAATCCATTGGGAGGTTCTACCAGAGGAAAAGTTAATCTAGTTCAGACCATTCGACCAGGTGTTCTTCGTATACCTTTTGGTGGTGGTGGTCGTTTTAGTCCAGGAATGGGTTTAACATATGCTTTTAAAGATATAACACCAGACGCTAATAGTTTAGTTGACCCAAATAACCATAGCCCTATTATGGGACAACCGGCATATATTGATGTACTTGTAAAAATAAAGAAGGTATGAAAAACAATAAATATTTAGATCAAGAAATTTTGTCCGATAGAGTTGGTATTTACAGTTTGTTGCGTACACTTTACTCTTATCCCATTTCTAAAACTTCTTTAGATTATATATCTAATCTTGAAGCTGATAAAAATTTATCGTTTCAAGATGGGTTGAAAAAAATGCAGAGTAGTTTACAACATGAACAACATTTAAATGAAATCTTAGATAGGTTAAATATTGAAATGACTCAATTATTGGAAGGACCGGGGCTGCCTAAAGCTCCTCCTTTTGCATCTTTCTACTTAAATAATAAAATGTTGATGGGCCCTTCTGCAGTTAGTGCTAGGAACTTTTATTTAAAATGGTTAGTAGTTCCATCATCAAACGAGATAAATATCCCAAGTGATCATATTGCATTAGAATTAGGTTTTATGGCTCATTTGGGACAAAGGATGATGGAAGGGGATGAAAAGGCTCTTTTAGCTAGCAAAGATTTTATTAACCAAAACTTAGTTACTTGGGTGAATAAGTTTTGTGACACCTTGAGCTTAGCAACTTCTAATGAATTTTATAAAGGTTTAGCAGATGTAACTAAAACAGTAGTACAAAATGACGTTTTAATGTTAGATGAACTTATAAATGAGGTAGAAGCAAAAACTAACAAAAATATTTATTAACAATACTAATAAGAATACATAATTATGAAAATTAAAAATATACTTTGGTCTATAGCAATTTTGGGTTTTATAATAGGTTCAATTGGGGTTTATCAACTTATTACAGGAGGACATACTTTAGCAAACTATAATACTTATGTTCCTTGGGGTTTATGGGTGTCAGCATATATATATTTTATAGGTTTAAGTGCTGGAGCTTTTTTTCTTTCCACCTTGGTCTATGTATTTAAAATAGAAATTTTAAAGCCAATTGGAAAACTTGCTCTTTTTACAGCACTTATCACTCTAATAGCTGCAATACTTTTTATATGGTCAGATCTAGGTCAACCTTCACGGGCATGGCGCATGATGTTTAAAACTAACTTCGGATCGATGATGGGGTGGATGGGATGGCTGTATTCATTTTACTTCTTACTTTTAATTACAAAAATTTGGTTTGCTATTCGAACTGATTTAGTTGTCAATGCAAACGAATCTGGGTTAAAAGGAAAAATAAGTAAATTTTTAACATTTGGACGGAACGAAAACAGTATAGCTGCAAAAGAAAAAGATATGAGAATACTGAAAACATTAGGTATTATTGGTATCCCGTTAGCTATTGCTTTCAACGGAGGTGTTGGTTCATTATTTGGTGTTATTGGTGCACGCCCTGTTTGGAACAGTGGCCTGACTCCAATTATTTTTATTGCTGGGGGTTTAGCTTCTGGAGGTGCACTACTTCTTTTTTTATCAACTGTTTTAAAAACAGTACAAGATAATAAAAGACGCAGAAAATTAATTTCTTTTTTAGGGTTCATCACCTTAGGTTCACTACTATTTTACTTAGTGTTAGAATGGGCTGAATATTCAGTAGCTTTTTATGCTTCTATTCCTGCCCACACTGAGAGTATGAAATTAGTATTATTTGGTGACTATTGGTGGGTTTTTTGGTTTGTTCACTTATTTGCTGGGGCATTAGTACCAATTTTGTTGATCACTTTAGGTCGTAAGAGTATTGTTGCACTTGGAACAGCAGGAGCCTTAATTGCTGTTACTTTTATTAGTGTACGTTTAAATATAGTAATTCCAGCTTTGGCTGTTGAGGAGCTAGAAGGGTTAAGAAATGCATTTTCTGGACCAGGGTTAACATTTGATTATTTTCCTAGCACAATGGAATGGTTATTTTTTATATGGATTGTTTCCTTAGCAGGATGTCTTTTTCTATTAGGTCTTAAATTATTACCAATAATCAATCAAAAAAAGGTAGCTCAGTAGTAAAAAGTTTTGAATTTTAAAGTAATCCACTAGTATTAAACTCGTCTTTTATTTTTTGAGTGATAATAGAATCGAAAAGGAGGAATGGATAGCTATTGGGAATGGAGAGCCCAAATAATTAGAGAAAAACTTCATATTTATGATGAACAAATAAATGTTATTGAACTATATGCCGATGATTTCGGCTGTTAAATTAATTTAAATTAGAAGAAGTATGTACACATTAAATATTTTTTTAGGTATGGTGGGCGCTCCACAAATTATTTTAATTGTTTTAGTGGTCTTATTGTTATTTGGCGGCAAGAAAATTCCCGAACTTATGAAAGGGCTCGGACAAGGCTTGAAGGATTTTAAAAATGCCACCAAAGATATAGAGACTCCTCAAAATAAATTATAAGAATAAAATTTAAATGAATTCTATTTGTAATTACAACAATGTGGTTGGTATTTGTGGCGCCGGCAGAAATGTGGGCAAAACACATTTTGGTGAAGCTGTAATTTCATATTTTTCTAATCAACAAGATATAATTGCAATAAAAATTTCAAAGTATAAGCACAGAGCTAGTGATAAAGCTGGGCTTNNNNTTGCACATTTTTCTAATCAACAAGATATAATTGCAATAAAAATTTCAAAGTATAAGCACAGAGCTAGTGATAAAGCTGGGCTTCATAAATTACTTGAATCAACAAATTATACAATTTGGCAAGAATTAGATTTTACCCCTAAAGACAGCGGAAGGTATTTAAAAGCCGGAGCCAAAGCATCCTATTATATAGAATGTGATGATGCCCATCTTTTAGATGCCTTTTTATTTATTTATAAAATTTATGGTGATTCTTGTTTAATAGTTTGTGAATCCGCAAGTATTACAAAATACATGAAACCTGCTGTTTCAGTTTTTGTTGAATCAGCATCTTATGCTACTGAAGAAAATAAATTACAATGCTTAAATCGGAGTACCATCGTTTTGAAAGAAAGAAGTATTGAAATTTCAATGCCTCAGTTATTTCTCAGTGCACAAAATAACAGTTGGTTGGTTAAGTGCACTCAAAAGATATTTTGCGATGCTTAATTTATCATATCCAGATCTTAATAGCGTTAATTTTAAACATAGCCGAAGTTTAAATTACAATTTAAAATTATTGGCCCGTAATAAAGAAACTTCCCATTTAATCAGTATTCAAAAATTAGAAAAAGGCTCTTTATTAGTAGAAGAAAGTAAACCTGTGAATGGTATTTATTTTATTTTAGAAGGTAAAGTGAAAATATTTAATACCGAACTTGATCAAAAAACGAAGATTTTTAGATTGGCATCTAAAGGCGATATTGTTGGTTTTTCAAGTTTTAATGCTACCAATTATTGGTCAAGTGCGGTTGCTTTGGGGGATGTTACTGCCTACTTTATAAATATTAAAAACTTAAAATACATTTTAAAAAACAACAGTAGACTTAGCCTTTTATTTGTAAATGCGTTAGTTTTGAAACTTCAGTATTTTGAAATACGTCAAAGATATTTAAATTTATTTCCTGCAGCAGAACGTGTTATTGAAGCCCTGTTGCTAATTGGATCAAAGTTTGGAGAAATTACTGAAAAAGGATTGGAAATCTCCGATTGCACTACACGAAGGGAAATAGCGTCATTTGCAAATGTCTCAACTGAAAATGCAATTCGTATTCTAAGTGCTTTAATTTCAAAAAATTACATTTCAGCAGAAAGCAAAAAAATAATTATAAAAAATAAGGAGGAATTAATAAATCAACTAAAAAAATATTGTTGTTCACATAAGTTACCTCCCGCTTTGAATAGTTGCTATTTGGATTTATTCATTGATTGATCTTTTCTGAAAATAGTATCTTTGAGGGAATCATTTGAAGTAGTTAGAGGCAGTTGAATAAATTGAGAATAAAGGATATGCAAGAACTTAAAGATAAATTTGGCAGAAAAATTACGTATTTAAGATTGGCAATTACAGATCGCTGTAATTTTCGATGCCAATACTGTATGCCTGCCCAAGGTATCAATATTGTTGATAGAAAAGAGCTGCTTTCTTATAAAGAAATGTATCGCATTACACGTGTGCTTTCTGAGCTCGGTGTGAATAAAGTTCGTTTAACTGGTGGAGAGCCTTTTGTGAGGAAAGATTTTATGAATTTTTTAGAATCGCTTTCCTTTAACGAAAAATTAGAGGAAATTAATATTACAACTAATGGTGCACTTATTTCAAGTCATATTGAAAAGTTAGAAACATTAAATATTAATGCAATTAATCTAAGTATTGATAGTTTACAGAAAGAAAAATTTGATAAAATTACACGTCGTACAGTTTTTAAAGATGTGTATAATTCGTTTGAGAAACTGGAAAAAAGTAAACTAAAATTAAAGTTAAATGTAGTTGTTCAGTCTGGTTTTAACACCGATGAAATTATCGACTTTGTGGAGCTTTCAAAAGATAAAAATATTGCCGTTCGTTTTATAGAAGAAATGCCGTTTAATGGAAAAGGGCAACGAGATATGAATGAAGTATGGAATTTTAATAAAATTAATGCTCATATAAAAAACCATTACCCACATATCGAAACTGTTTTATCTAAAAAGTCTTCAACTTCATTAAATTACAGAATCCCCAATTACAAAGGAACTTTTGGAATAATACCGGCTTTTACGCGAACTATTTGTAACGATTGTAATAGAATAAGAATTACAGCAACAGGCTTATTTAAAAACTGTTTGTTTGATGGTGGGGTTTTTAATGTGAGAGATTTTTTAAGGAACGGCGCAAGCGATGATGAATTAAAAGAATTGTTTATAGACACAGTTCATCATAAGCCCGAAAATGGATTTATTGCTGAAGCATTACGTGGTGTTGATGTTTCAGAAAGTATGTCCACCATTGGAGGGTAAATCAATTAAAAATGTATAATTAAAAATTAACGATGTCATTCCCGTGAAAGCAGGAATCTCTTTTAAAATAAAATGGATTTAACAACCGTAAATAAAGCGTTAGAAATTATAATAAATAGTTCTGAAGATTTTGGAATTGAAGAAGTGAATTTTTTGAATTCAGTTGGAAGAATTTTAAAAGAAGATATTGTTGCTGATAGAGATTTCCCTCCTTTTGATAGAGTTAGTATGGATGGAATTGCAATTTGTTCTGAATCGTTTGAAAAAGGTCAGCGTAAATTTAAAATTGAGGGAATTCAGGCAGCTGGAAGTCCACAATTAACATTGTTAAATTCTGAAAATTGCATTGAAGCAATGACCGGTGCAATGCTTCCAAAAAATACCGATATAATAATACAATACGAATTACTCACAATCGAAAACGGTTTTGCAACAGTTCATTTAGAGGAAATAAAAGAATTTCAAAATGTTCATTTAAAAGGATTAGATAGAAAAAAAGAAGATATTATTATTAACAAAGACACCATAATTACAGCTGCGGAAATTGGTGTTTTTGCCACAGTGGGAAAATTAAAAGTTAAAGTGGCAAAACAACCTAAGGTTTTAATAGTTTCAACTGGTAATGAATTGGTTGGAGTAAATGAAAACCCAGAAGATTATCAAATAAGAAGAAGTAATGTTTATACGGTCGTCTCATTATTAGAAAAATTACAAATTAAGGCAGAAACGGAACATATTTTAGACAATAAAGAAGTTTTAAAAATCAAGATTAATTCTTTTTTGAACGATTATGATGTATTGCTTTTTAGCGGTGCAGTTAGTAAAGGTAAATTCGATTTTATTCCTGAAGTTTTGGAAGATCTAGGAGTAGAAAAATTGTTTCATCAAGTAAAACAGCGACCAGGAAAACCTTTTTGGTTCGGTAAAAAAGTTTACACTGAGCGCAGTCGAAGTGAGAAAATAATTTTTGCTTTTCCAGGAAATCCAGTTGCAACATTTGTTAATTGTCTCAACTATTTTTATCCGTGGTATTATAAATCTATGAATTTAGATTTTACCAATAGACCACAAGCAATTTTAGGTGAAGATTATTTTTTTAAACCTGATTTAACATATTTTTTACAAGTTAAATTAAGTTATAACGAAGGAAAACTAATTGCAAATCCAATAGCAGGAAAAGGTTCTGCAGATTTGGCCAATTTGGTTGATTCAGATGCTTTTTTAGTTTTACCAGACGATAGAAATGAATTTAAAAAAGGAGAAGTTTTTCCTATAATAACCTATAGATAAAAACCGTTCATTCTGAACTTGTTTCAGAATCTGCAAACTATGAAAAAAGAATTTTCACATATAGGATCCAAAAATACACCTAAAATGGTGAATGTAGAAGATAAACAAGTTTCACGCAGAAAAGCAATTGCAAAGGCAACCATGTTTTTAGGAGAAGAAATTATTTCACTGTTTAAAAACAATGAAATGTGCACAAAAAAAGGGCCTGTTTTTCAAACTGCAATTATTGCCGGCATACAAGCCGTTAAAAAAACATCAGAATTAATTCCAATGTGCCATCCACTTTTAATTAATGGAATTGATATTGATATAGAAATGACCGACAATGAACATATGGAAATTTATTGTTCTGTTGCAATGGAAGGAAAAACCGGCGTTGAAATGGAAGCTTTGACTGGAGCTTCAGTAGCTGCTTTAACAGTATATGATATGTGTAAATCCGTTTCGCAGAAAATGATAATTAAAGAGGTAAAGTTGGTTAAAAAAACTGGAGGTAAAAGTGATATTAAAAATGGATAAATGACCAGTAAAATTAATGGATATTACAAAAAATAATTATTTCAAACGACAAACAACTTTATCAGAAATAGGTGAAGCGGGACAGCAATTGCTTCAAAATGCTAGAGTTTTAGTAATTGGTTGTGGAGGTTTAGGTAGTCCAGTGGCAATTTATTTGGCAACGAGTGGTATTGGTAACATTCATTTAGTTGATTTCGATATCGTTTCTGTTTCAAACTTGCATCGTCAAGTTTTTTATAAATTGGAAGATGTTGGCAAATTTAAAGCGGAAGTATTGGCAACTGAAATTGAAAAAAGAACGCCATTTACAAAAGTTTCTTTTTCTAAGGAAGCTGTTTCAAAAACCACTATTTTAGATTTGGTTTCAGCGTATGATGTTATTGTAGATGGAACCGATAATCTTCAAATTAAATATTTAATTAATGATGCTTGTGTAATTGCTAAAAAACCTTTGGTTTATGGCTCGCTGTATAAGTTTGACGGTTATGTTGCAACGTTTAATATTTTGCAAGAAAATGATAAATATTCGTGTAATTTACGAGATGCTTTTCCCACTATTGCAGCCGATATTCCAAACTGTGAAGAAGCAGGAACGTTAAATCCTATTGTTGGTTTAATTGCACTTCTGCAAGCGAATGAAGTAATAAAATTAATTACCAAAACTGGTAAATTGTTAGTTAATCAATTGCTAATTTATAATGTTTTAGAAAATGCTCAGTTTAAAATGAAACTAAAAAAGAATGAGGATTTAAATATTTCTGAAATCTTTGAGCAATCAAACTATATGCAATTAATTTGTGCTTTACAGGATGAAAAATTATGTATTTCCGCTTCAAAATTAAAAGCAGTATTAAATGACAATCAGATAGAAATTATGAGTGTTATAAATAATTTAGATACGGTTATTCCTTTTAAAGTTCATCAAAAAATACCACATAAAACTTTTGAGCTAACGAACTTTAATCCCAACTTCAAAAAAAAATATATTATTGTATGCAATAAAGGAATATCTAGTTACGATATAACATTAAAAATAAAAGAAAAATATCCAGATTTATCAGTATTTAGTTTAACTGGTGGCATTGAAAATTACTAGTGAGTATTAAGGATGTGAATTTACCCAAACTTCCCCATCGTCAAAGTATTCCTTTTTCCAAATAGGAACCGTTTCCTTTAGTGTATCTATAGCAAACTGACACGCTTCAAATGCAGCATTTCTATGAGCTGAAGAAACTGCAATAATTACAGGAACATTACCAATTGCCAATTTACCCAACGCGTGATGAATTGCAATTTTATGAATATCGAATTTTTCCAAAGCTTTAGTTGCAATTTTTTGCATTTCTTTTAGGGCCATTGGTTCATAACCACTAAAATCTAACAAAGTAACATTTTTATTTTTGGTGGCATTTCTAACAGTTCCAACAAAAACTGCAATTCCACCACAAGAAGCATCTTGAACAAAGCTGTAACAATCTTGTAAACTTAATTTTTCGGAAGTTAGATGTATAGATGTTTTCATATAAAAAATTTAACCACCGCTAACTGGCGGAATAATTGCAACAATATCATTTTCATCTAAAATTAAATCATCTTCAGCATATTCTTCGTTCACGGCAACGGCAAATTCACTAATATTTTTTAACTTAGGATAACGTGCACTAAGAGCAATCTTTAATTCTTTAACAGTTATATTTTCTTCACAATTAAACATGTTTGAATTACTCCCTGTAAAATCAGCTGTGATACCAAAAAACAAGATTTTAATTTTCATTTTTTTTCTCTCATATTTTAGTTACAAATTTAACAATTATAATGCAGTTAAAAAACAGCATCTCATATTATATTTCACTAACATATATCATATGTTTAGCTATTGATTTTCTATAATTTTGTCAGTTAAAATAGGGCGATTAATTAGTATTTAAGTCAACATAAATTTTTAAACTAAAAACCAAATCTAAAATCTATTTTTATGCTGGTATTTCAAAATATCTTTGACTCAATTTTCAATTTGATTAGCTTTAATCAAGCTTCTGTTGATAAGAGATAATAAAAACCCACCTCGAAAATTGCGTAAACGAGGTGGGTAAAAAAATTGCTATGAAAAAGATGAGTTGCCTAGCAGCAACTCTGAATTCAAATATAATGTATTTATTTGACACTATCCTAAAAAGTTCGAATTAGCTAACTCCCCTCAACAATCCCAATCTCCTCCTCCGTCAACCCATACAAAGCATAAACCATTTGGTCTATTTCTTTGTCTGTGGCGTCTATATCGGTTTTTAGTGCCAGTGCTTTTTTGCTTTCCTGCAAAAAGTAATCTTCCCATTCCCCTTTTTGGGACAAAGAAAGTTTTACTTTTTTCTTTTCCAGTTCTTTTATAAAATCTCCATAAGTAAGCAAATACCAGTCTTGCAGTTTTTTAGGTAATGGAGTAATGGCAAGGGGTAACTCCTTATTGGTAAGGGGTAATTCCTTATTGGCAAGGGGTTTAAACCCCTTGTCGAAGAATTCTCTTTCTAAAGTTCTTTGGAATTTTTGAGTAATTTCTTGCAATCCTTTGTTTAAAATAAGCATTTGATCTGCTTTTTCTATGAAAGGTTGTTGGTCAAAACTCGATATTTCTACTAAAGGAATAATTCTAACATCGTTTATTAAGATTTTAGGAAACAAACCCTTATTTGCTTTTGGTGAAACTTTATTATGGAGCCAACCTATTAACTTTGAATTTAATAAGGTTAAAGAATATTTTAAATCAAGAATATTTTTTTCATTAATTACATTTATTGAGGAAGGAGTATTATAAAACTCTTCATTTGAATACCCACAAAATAATTTATCAGCGGTAATTTCTCTAATTAAAATTCTTTCTGAAATAAAAAATTTAACATCTCTTGGGGCAGCAAGCCAATTACCATAACTAATCCATAATTTTTCATTCCATATTACTGAATACCTATTTACATCACCTCCTTTTAATTCTTTTTTGTAAGTTTCATCTTTTTTAAAATCAGAATGCCAGATTCTATTTTTAATAGTGTATTCATCATGCCCTCTATATTTATCATAAGGAATTAGCCCCTGAGAAACTTCAAAAAATTCTTTTAATTTCATGTTCTTTTGAAGTTTTTGAATTAAAACCTTTTCCTCTTTACTCTGAGAAAATAAACTTAAAATATTATCAGTTTCATTTAGAATATCAACTTTGTTAAGTGAATTTACAGGTTTAAACTCTTTGTTTTCAACCTTTAATAATTCGGTCACATATTCATTGTAACTATTTTTAAATGTAAAAATACAAGTTCTAACAGAAGCATCTACAAAAGTATTGTCGTTTGATAAATCAACAATTTGATAAACTCCTACATTATTGAATAAATCTTCTCTATACTTTTTTCCAAATAAAGTTGATAAAAAAGTATTTGGAAAAATGTAAGAAAGCAAACCGTTTTCACATAAAATATTTTTATAAAGTGAAATAAAATAAATATAGATTTCAAAATCAGGCACTAATTTATCAAAATCAGCTAGGTATTTTTTTTCAATTTCATTAAAACTAACACCATAAGGCGGATTCCCAATCACCACATCAAAACCTCCTTTATATTCTTGCCTAAAAGCGTGTTCATAACTACAATTTATACTATCGACAAGGGGTTTAAACCCCTTGTTGCTATGCTGTGGCAAATTATGTTTGCCTCGGTTGTGCTTTATATAATCTATTGCGGTAAAAAGATGTGCTTCAGTAGTTATTTCTTTACAACCAAATTTTTGTGTCCAAAGAGGTACACTTTTTTCGTTTTCTTTCTGGACAAGGGGATTAATCCCCTTATGGCTATTATATACGCGAGCGGTTTTTCCTTTTATTCGTTGCATTATATTAGGCACATTTTCCTCTTCACACACCAATAACAAATGAATATGGTCAGCACAAATATTGTAGGCCAAAACATTTAGATTGTCATCTTTTACAATGTTGGCAATAGTTTGTGTTATTACAAACTCATCTTCTTCCGTAAAGTAACTGATGTTTGGGTATGGGTTAGTTCCTAAATCTCTTTTTTCACGAACTTTAAACTCAATCATTCTTTCTGATGTTCTGCTGTCGTGGACCGCGGTAGTGATATGAAATGCTTTTTTGTTTTTTTCTTTAAATATTTGAGGAAATTCCTGTTGCCAGTTAAAAGCCTTGTCGCCGGCAATTTCTGGATCGTCTATTAAACTGTTACCGCATTTTAAATTGTTGTTTAAATCGTTTAATTTTCGATTTGGCTGCGCCGTGCGCAACCACAAAGAGAGTTTGGCAATTTCTACGCTTTCTTCATTTAAATCAACTCCAAACAAGTTGTTTTCCAAGATGCTTTTTTCAACATCGCTCAACACCATCGCATCGCCAAACAATTTGGCCTGCAGTTCATCAATATATTTATGCTCATTGATTAAAAAGTCCAATGCCTGGTTTAAAAAGGCACCGGAACCACAGGCGGGATCGCAAATGGTGAGTTGTAACAACCAATTTCTATATTCAGTAAGTCTGTCAAGTAAGATTTTTATTGTTTTCTTTTGCCTTTTTTGATCAGTACTGTAATCATCTTCTGCAATTTCAAGTTCAGATTTCTTATCGTCACATAGCTTTCCAACCGTATTTTCAACAATGTATTTTGTGATGTATTTGGGCGTGTAAAACACCCCGTCTTTTTTGCGTTTGGTTTTGGTTTTGTCAACGGTTTCACCGGCCAGCTGCGCTTTTATTTCATCCAGTTCATTTAAGGAATTTTCAAAAATATGCCCTAAAATATTTACATCTACCTCACTTATAAAATCATACTCAGATAGTTTTAAAGTATGCAGGTACAACAAATCATCATCAATAGTGATGTTGTCTAAAACTTCATCTGGTAAAAACAACCCTCCATTATAAGCATATACATCATATTGTTTTCCTTTATGCCCTGTGTTTAAGTAACCAAAATATTTTTTAAACCTGTCAAAAAGTGGGGTATAGGCATCCAATTCTTTCAGCTTTTTCCATTGATCAAGAATCATTCTTACCGAGTTTGGCGGCAATAATTGTCGGTCTTCAGCAAAGAACAAAAATAAAAACCGATCTAATAATTTTTGTGATTTTTGAAAAAGTTCCAAAGCATCAAATTGCGGATTTAACGCCACCAAATTTTGATGCAGTTCACGTTTAAATAAGGAATAATCGTTGTATAATTTTTTTGTGATGGCATCTTCCTGGCTGATAGACTGGTCCTTTATTTTCTTCGGAATATCTTTTTCAATATTTTCATAAGCCAGACACAAATACAGCAAATTAAAGTCCTTTTCCGTAAGCGTGAATAAATTAAACTCAATATGCTCAGTGGCATTATCGATATAAAATCGTAGTTTTTCAAAATTTGAGGTGATAACATACGTGCACTCCGGCTGGTTGTTTTTGTAGCCAAAAGCCTGAACTTCTATTTTGCCTAAATCGGTGGTGTTGGTGCCTTTTAATTCAATAACAGCTTTTACGACATCGTTCACAATAATGGCGCCGTCAGCTTTTTTACTATCCTTTATGTTTTTATACTCAGTGGTTAAATTGAATTTTGTTTCTGAGGAAGATGCAGGTTTGGTATAGCCTAAAATTTTAACAAAGAAATCTTCTAAAAACTCTCCTTGATATTGCTCTTCCTTTAAACTTTTTATTTCTTCCTGAACCTTCACATTGTGAAAATGGTTTTTGAAGGATTCCCATTTTACAGCAATAACTTCTTTATTCTGATTTTGTAGGTGTTTTGTAATAACGGAACTTTGAAATAATGCCATAATGGGTATTTACAATTTTTCATCTAAATTAAACTTTTTGAGTTATAAATGGGGTTTAATACACGTACTTTTTAAAATGGAAATTTTACTTGGGAATTTGTTGCGACATTTTGGTCTTAAAGCTTACTTGAAATAGCCGGGCTAGGTTATCAGGAATTACTATAAATAACGGTCAATCTGGTTTGCAATAAAATATTACATTACCTTTGAACTTAATACTTGTGAAAAATTGCTAAAGATTCCCAGTTATTAAAAAATTTAAAACTATGAATGGAATTTAACTTCCATTTATTGGATATTTTATTGGAATATTTTAATCGTAATTTTTAACTTTAATACCTGAAAAGCAAAAATCGAAAATTTTACTTAAAACAGAAAAAGATGCATTATTTAGAAAACGAATTACCCTTGAGATTTATCATGATACTTGGAGCCTTATCTACAATTGCGCTTATTATATTGGCTATTTGGATAGCAAAACTTTATGCCAAAAAAAGAAAAATTGAACGCTCGAAGTTTTAATTTGAAACTTTTGATTTTTAAAATAATTATGGATTTGACAATGCACCCAAACCTTACATTAATAATTTGAAATAGTTTAAATTGCCAATAAGCTATAAATTGCTGCGATATAGCTTAAATATTGAAAATTTAAATAAATACTTTTAAAAAACTATATTTGACTATTGAGAAGTCAATATTCCAATTCCAAAACAATCGAAATAGTTAATAAATTGCTAAAAATAAACCTATAGGTTGATTTAATGAAAATAATTGATACATTTGTACAATGCTTATATGCATTCAAGTACGCTGAAAACGCAGTTGATGAGTTGGAAAGAGTATTTGATGAATGGTCAGATCCTGCATTTTTAGATGAATTTTTTGAAGAAAATAAAAAAGATATTGACATCACTATTGAAAAAGCAATAAGTAAAGTACAAAGTGAAGCTGTTTATTTAAGAAAAAGATTATTGCAACTAGCAAATGCCAAACCAAATCAATTAAATGAATTGTTCAAAAACCTTGATAACAATGAGACATTTTCAAAAGAACTTTCCAAACAAAAAGCACCAAATAGATGGTTGCGGTTATATGCTATAAAAATAGACGAAAACAATTACGTGATAACTGGTGGTACAATTAAATTAGACAGCGGTGCTATTAAATTTAATAATCAATATCAAATGAAGGACAGACCCCATACAAAAAAAGAATTAGATAAAATTAACAAGTGCAGAGACTATCTTAAAGACAATGGAGTATACGATGATGATAGTTTTCAGGAAATCTTCTTTTAATTATGAAAAACAACAACTTAGATAAATTTAAAGCCTTAGTTTCAGAGGAAAAATCTGGATGGTTAGAAAAAGCCAAATGGCGTGAAGAGAACCAAGATTGGTTAGCTATATCTTTTGCAATTGCAGTCAAAATTCTTGCTGCATTTAGAGCAAATAAAAAAACCGGCACATTCCCAAATAGCCAAAAAGAACTGGCGGAAGCAATGGGTTGTTCACCCCAATATGTAAATAAATTATTAAAAGGTACTGAAAACTTACAATTAGAAACAATTACAAAAATTGGAAGTATTTTAAATATAAAATTAATAGAAGTGCCACAATTTGAAACCACGATTCAGGTTGAAATGCCACAATATATGCCAAATAAAATTGCCGATGTTATAGGAAACAGCACACAAAACACTTCTGATTATAATGAATTATTAAGTGCTTTCTTGTATAATGATGAACCGGAATGTAACCTTAAATTAGTTGCCTGATGTCAGATATTAAAAACAATATAGGTTTTGGTTTAAGAAAAGTAACTACCGAACAATTTGCAATTATTGAATCTTCATTTGTAGAAGGCAAACCAATAGAATTAAAAGCGGGTTTGAGATTTGGTATGAATAACGAAAATAGAATTATTTCAACTTTTTTTTCAGCAAATCTAATTCAGGAAAAAGCTCCTTTTCTAATTTTAGAAGTAGGCTGTCATTTTAACATTACTGAAGATGCCTGGCAAGGTTTTTTAAACGCAGATAAGTCTGAGATTATAATTCCAATAGGCTTTATTAGCCATTTAGTGATGCTTACCATTGGTACTGCGCGAGGTGTTTTACATAGTAAAACAGAAAACACACCTTTTAATCAATTCTTATTGCCAACATTAAATGTTAATGAGTTAGTGAAGAAAGAAATTTCTTTTAAATTAGACACCGTGGTTACGTAAACCCCATAACGAGCCCAATCGTCACGCAAATGCCCGAAAATTTATAACGCACTCTTCAAGCCATCATTATCCCAATTATGGGTTTTACATTGCATCCATTTTCAATTAACGGTAATCCTGCATCAAATACAAATTCCAAAAAAATTTATTCCAAAATAATTTAAGTTCTAATTATTATTTGTAATTTTACGAACTCAAATTAACTGAAATGGAAACTACTAAAAAAGATTACTTTACAGCTCATCAAATCGATTTAGCCCGTTTTTCAAAAGCATTGGGACATCCTGTCCGAATTGCCATTTTACAATTGCTCAACTCGCAGGCTTGCTGTTTTCACGGAGATATGGCTGAAGAATTGCCCATTGTAAAATCAACATTGTCGCAACATTTGAACGAACTTAAAGATGCCGGTTTAATTAAAGGCACTATCACGCCTCCAACAGTAAAATATTGCATCAACAGAGAAAATTGGGAACTGGCCAAAAAATTAATGAATGGGCTGTTAACCTAAAAAAATTTGATCAAAGTATTCGTTGTTTTGCGAATACCGAACAACTAAAAATAACATAAAATAAAATAAACTAGAATGAAAACAATTAAAGTATTGGGACCAGGTTGTTCAAAATGTAAAGCAACATTTACCAATGTTGAAGAAGCCGTAAAACAATTAGGCATTGAAGTAAAAATAATTAAAATTGAAGACATCGAAGAAATGATGACATACAATGTGTTAACCACACCTGTATTGCTGGTTGATGAGGTCATAAAAGTAAAAGGCAGGGTTGCAACCATTAGTGAAATTAAAGAAATGCTTAGTTAAGCGCGAAACCATTTAATCATTTTAAAATTAATAAAACATGAAGAATCAAACATTGGTAAAAGAAATATGCCCAACCACCACGCAAGCTTGGGTTAAAAATGGCGCTTTATTGGTAGATGTTCGCGAAGCGGATGAGTTAGCGGAACTGGCTTTTGATGTGCCAAACATCATGCATATTCCGTTAAGTGAATTTGAAGAACGTTTCACTGAAATTCCAAAAGATAAAGATGTGGTAATGGTTTGCCATGTGGGTGGCAGAAGTTTAAGAGCCGCCGGTTTTTTAGTCAATCACGGATATGAAAAAGTGGTAAATATGCAACACGGCATCGTTCGTTGGGTTCAAAAAGGATTTCCCACCATAGGCAGTACAGCAGCCGTTTTAGGAAATACGCAAGGCGGCGGATGTTGCGGAACAACGGCTTCATCTTCTGAACAATCCTGTTGCGGCAGCAGTCCAAAATCCGAAGGAAGCAGCTGTTGTTAAAATTTAATTGATACTTATG
The DNA here is from genome assembly GCA_027449025.1 of Lutibacter sp. GTDB lineage: Bacteria > Bacteroidota > Bacteroidia > Flavobacteriales > Flavobacteriaceae > Lutibacter. The sequence continues at coordinate 21,547 of DAIDMK010000012.1, forward strand.
AAAACTATTTTATTTTCAGCTTTCCTGTTTTGCTTGTCTGTTACCGTTCAATCTCAAGATTTGCTGGATCAATATGTATCCGGTTTCAATTATGAAGCCAGAAAATCGATGAAAGTAAGCAGTGAAGAGATTCTGGAACTTCTTATAAATAAAAAAGCAATATTGCTCGACATCAGGTTTGAAGAAGAACAAAAAGCCTGGTCAATGCCGTATGCAGTATTGATGCCATTGCCTCAATTGCCTGATCGCTATACCGAGTTGGATAAAAATATAACCATCGTTACTGCCTGTCCAGATAAAGACCGTGCAATAATGGCGATGATGTATTTAAAAAGCAAAGGTTACAAGGTAAAATACCTTAAAGATGGCTTGCTGGGATTGGCTGAACTTCTCAGGGGTGATAAAGCCCAAGAATTTATTAAAAAATTAGATTGATATGTTTGATTGGATCCAACATTTGGCGGATTGGCTAATTTATTCGGTTTTCAATATTGATGCCGATACCCATTTGGGAATTGCCTTAAACTTCTTCGTTTATGATACCTTAAAGATTTTATTGCTGCTGTTTGTCATTGTTTTCTTAATGGGCATTGTAAACACCTACTTTCCTATCGAAAAATTAAAAAATTACCTCAACCGTAAAAAATTGTATGGTTTGGAGTACTTTTTCGCTTCCATATTTGGGGCAATTACCCCATTTTGCTCGTGTTCTTCTGTTCCATTGTTCATTGGTTTTGTGCAGGGAGGCATTCCGCTGGGCGTCACTTTTGCATTTCTCATCACTTCGCCCTTGGTAAATGAAGTTGCCATCGCTATGTTTTTGGGTATGTTCGGCTTAAAAGCCACCTTGATTTATGCCAGTTCAGGAATTTTATTGGGAACTATTGGCGGCTGGCTATTGGGCAAATTTAATTTGGAACCATTGTTATCAGATTGGGTGAAACAAATTATGGCCAAATCGCAAGCTTCTTCTGATGCATATATAGAAGAAAAAAGAACCTTCAAACAACGGCTTCCGGAAATTACCAGAAGCGCCTGGGATATTGTAAGAGGCGTGTTAATTTATGTGATTATCGGTATTGCCATTGGTGCTGCAATGCACGGCTATGTGCCCGAAAATTTCTTTGCCAAATACTTGGGAAGCGGCGCTTGGTGGACTGTTCCGTTAGCCGTTATTGTAGCAGTGCCTATGTATGCAAATGCTGCAGGAATTGTTCCTGTAATTCAGGTGTTTGTGGCAAAAGGTGTTCCAATCGGAACTGCCATTGCCTTTATGATGGCCACGGTCGGACTTTCTTTACCTGAAGCAACGCTATTGAAAAAAGTGATGACATGGAAGTTAATTGCCATTTTCTTTTCCGTAGTGACGGTTTTTATCATCCTTTCCGGATATTTATTTAATATTTTATTGGTCTCATTCGTTAGTTAAAACTATGCACTTTTAGTGCAAGACTTTCAGTTGCTACCCACTTTTGTATCTTTGAGTTATGAAAGAACAAAGACGAATGGGTCATACTGTTTCTTGGTTGACAGTACATATAGTTTGGGTTACAAAATATCGTTATCATGTTCTCAAAGGCGACATTCAAGTAAGATGTCGAGATTTGATAAAGCAGATTTGTGATTCTGAAGATATTCGAATTCTTAAAGGCGTAATAAGTAAAGACCATGTGCATATCCATATTGAGTATCGACCATCTCAAAACATTAGTGCAATAGTAAAACGACTTAAAGGAAGAACATCCCGACGACTTCAAGAAGAATATCCAGAATTGGGTAAACGTTATTGGGGTCGCCATTTTTGGGCAATAGGTTATGGATGTTGGAGTACAGGAAACATAACAGATGAAATGGTTCAAGATTATCTTGAGCATCATAGAAATCCATCTAATAAAGATAGTGATGATAATATTATTTTGGAATAAGAATTTCATTCTTCATAGAAACCTATGGACTTGCAGTCCATAGTGGTTTAGTTAATATTTTATTATGAAATAAGCATTAAAAAACGCGATGCAAATACCAATGAACCTAAGCAAATTACATACAACCAATGAAAAATAATAAGAATCTACCTATGAAAAATCAATTAATGAAAACACTAACCTTATCCCTTTTTATTTTTTCAGTTGCAACCTTGTTTATGGGTTGCAATGGCAATGCCCAAAGTAAATCCAAATCAGTGGCTACCGTTGAAAAAACCTATAAAGTAACTTTTTATGAATTAGGTTCCGTGCGCTGCATTCCGTGCCAACAAATGCAACCCGTTTTAAAATCTATTGAAGAAAAATACAAAGACCAGGTAAAGGTTATTTTTTACGATGTTTGGACACCGGAAGGAAAAGAAGCCGCAAAAAAATTCACTTTTGATGCCATTCCTACCCAAATCTTTTTAGATGAAAACGGAAAAGAATTTTTTAGGCACGTTGGTTTTTTTCCTGAAGATGAACTGATCAAAGTTTTACAACAAAAAGGCATTTAATAATTAGCAATTTAAACATTGGAACACAACCACAGTCATACAATCAGCAATCCAAACGATATTAATCGCTCATTTATGATTGGTATTGCATTGAATATCATTTATGTGATTGTTGAAATAATTTACGGATTTCAACAAAATTCCACTTCCTTGCTTTCTGATGCAGCGCACAATGTGGGCGATATTTCCGGACTTCTTTTAGCCTTTTTGGCTTTTCGGTTAATGAAAATAAAAGCGAATACTACATTTACCTATGGCTACAAAAAAGGGTCTATTGTTGCTTCTTTTATCAATTCGGTTTTATTGGCATTTGCCATTGGCGCCATTGCCTGGGAAGGTGTCCATAAAATAATGAATCCAAGTCCGCTTAGCGGCACCGTAATTATGTGGGTGGCAGGGATTGGCGTGATCATCAATTTTATTTCAGCAATGCTTTTTAAGAAAAACCATCAAAGCGACCTCAACATTAAAGCCGCTTACTGGCACTTAATGGCTGACGCTATGGTTTCGCTGGGCGTTGTGGTTAGCGGAATATTGATCCACTATTTTCATTGGTATGCGTTGGACGGAATTACGGCAATTATCATTGCATTTGTGGTTTTATTCAGTACCTGGCGTTTATTTAAAGACAGTGCGATTGCTATGCTGGATGGCGTTCCTGCATCGGTTGATTCCATTGAAATTAAAGAACATTTAATGGGCGTAAAAGGCGTGAAAGATGTTCATCATATGCATATTTGGGGCCTGAGCACCAGTGAGAATTCAATCACTGCGCATATTCAAATTGAAGACCCAAATCAGCTTCCCGAAATAAAAAAGATGCTAAAAAAGGAATTGGAAGAACACAACATAAAACACAGCACTTTAGAATTTGAGTATGAATCAGAAAACTGTAAGGAAACAAAAATATAAGATGAAACGAGCCATAACAAATTTTGATACACACAGCAATGATTAATGGCGAACAGCATCTGTACCAATAAAAAATAAAATATAAACAGATGAAAACAAAAACACAACTTTTCCTTGAACTTTGGCTGGAAGCTCGTACACGGTTTACCAACCAATTGGCAACTATTTCGGAAACAGATTTAAAAAAGAAATTACATCCTTCGCAAAATTCTGTCGGATTTTTAATACGACATATTGGTGAAGTGGAATTGCTTTTTGCAAAAAATGTTTTTGGTGCAAACGATGTGAAAATTTCTGCCAAAACGGTGATAGAAAAGAAAGATAGTGGAGAGTGGACAAACATTCAGGAATTACAAGATTTTGTTGTTTTTTCTTTTGAAAAGTTACAGTCAATTATTGAAAAACAAACGGATGCCGATTGGGAAACTACCATCACCACTAAAGAATTTGGCACTAAAACCAAAGCCGAGGCTTTTGGCAGAATAGTGTCGCATACCGCATATCACGCCGGTCAAATGGCTATTATCAATAAATATGGAACAAATTAAAATCAGATAAATCAATAATTAAATTTTAAACAACATGACAAGAATTATTTTTATATAAGTTTTAGCAGCTGTATTGTTGTTGTTTGTTTCTTGCAATGGAAACAAACAAACAGAGACAACTGCTGAAAAAAGCAATGCAACAGCAGAAATTCAAGTGATTCAATTTCACTCTGAACACCGTTGTGTAACCTGCAATAAAATCGAAGAACTGACAAAAATTGCTTTAAAAAAATATCCAAATGTTTCGTTTACTTTGGTGAATGCCGATGATAAAAAAAACGAAGAATTATGCACCCAATTTGAGGCTTTCGGAAGCGCATTGTATTTATACAACACCAAAACCAAAAAAATCAAGAATTTATCCCATATGGCTTTTATGAATGCAGGGAGCAACCCGGATAAATTCATCACGGAATTTAATAATAATATGGACGCTTTCTTAAAATTATAGTATGGAGTGGTTAACTGAACTGGCGCAAAATAATGATTTACCGCTTTTGGCCGCTTTTGCATTGGGATTATTGACTGCCGTTAGCCCGTGCCCGTTGGCAACCAATATCACGGCAACAGCATATATTGCCAAAACAATCAGCAGCAAATCCAAAGTAATACTAAGCGGATTACTCTACACTTTCGGCAGGATGTTTTCCTATACCACCATTGGAGCATTGATTTATTTTGGCTTGAGTAAATTCCAACTGGCGAAATTATTTCAGGGAAACGGCGAAAAATTTATTGGTCCTGTAATGATTATTATTGGTTTAATAATGCTCGATGTGATCAAATTGAATTTTTTGTCTAAAGGAAATATGACGGATAAACTTTCCGAAAAATTCAAGGACAAAGGGCTTTTGGGTTCCTTTCTTATGGGAGCGCTGTTTGCTTTGGCATTTTGCCCGTATAGTGGTGCCTTGTTTTTCGGAATGCTGATTCCAATGACACTTGCTTCAGAGGCTGGGTTGGCTATTCCGATTGTATTTTCGTTGGGAACTGGTTTGCCCGTATTGATTTTTGCGTTTATCATCGCTTTCAGTATCGAAAAATTGGGCAGGTATTTTAAAGCGATAACCAAAATCGAAAAAGTAATGCGCGTAGTTGCCGGACTTACTTTTATCATTACCGGATTGTATTACATCAATATTTATTTTAAATTGATTTAGGCTACTTTAAATAATTGTTAAGTCTTGAAAAATGTTTTGTCTGTTTCAATATTAATCGTAATATTGCAATATATAAATAACTCAATGGGCGCAACAAAAACAGACAGCTTTTCAGACCGGCAAAATGAACTTGCTATTTTAGCAAAAGCTTTGGGGCATCCTGCTCGAATCGCTATTATCGAATTTTTACTTAAAGTAGAAACCTGCATTTGCGGCGATATCGTAAACGAATTGCCATTAGCACAACCCACCGTTTCACAACACTTAAAGGAATTGAAGAATGCAGGCCTGATAAAGGGGAACTTTGAAGGAACTTCAATTTGCTATTGCATCAACGAACCGGGGTTCGAAAAAATAAAAGACTTTTTCCAAGATGTTATAAATCATTTGGAAAAAAAGAAAAACGAATGTTGTTAAAAGAATATCTTAAGATTATGAAACTATCTCAAGTAAAAAATATACTGAAAACGTTAGAAACAGTAAACTTCAACTTGCCTGACGGAACCGCTGTCCCGGAACATTTTCACGTTACCGAAGTAGGTTTAATAACCAAAAACTTCATCGATTGCGGTGGAACAGTTCGGAAAGAGACCGTGGTGAATTTCCAGTTATGGGATGCCAATGATTTCGAACACCGTTTAAAACCTCAAAAATTACTAAACATCATCGAATTGTCTGAAAAAGTCTTGGGAATAGGGGATTTCGAAATTGAAGTGGAGTTCCAAGGCACAACCATTGGAAAGTATGACTTAGATTTTGACGGACACGATTTTACTCTTGTAAACAAGAAAACTGCTTGTTTGGCCCAGGATCAATGTGGTATTCCATCAGAAAAACCGAAAGTAAGATTATCAGATATGAATAACGAACCAAGCTGCTGTAATCCCGGAGGAGGCTGTTGCTAGGCTATTAATTTTAAAACAAAAAACAAAAATGACTTCAACCAAGCCAACCCTTTTTCAGGAAATCGAAAAAGTAATCAGTACTTTTAATTTTGAAACTATTTCAGGAGAACGTAGAAACATCTTACAACCCTTAATCGATTTTATTCAAGCCAAAGTAGCCAGCAACCAAGAAGTAAGACTTAACTTAATTTGTACGCACAATTCAAGAAGAAGTCATTTGTCTCAAGTTTGGGCACAAACAGCGGCAGCATTTTATGATCTTAAAAATGTATTCTGTTATTCAGGAGGCACAGAAGCTACAGCGATGTTTCCAATGGCTGCCAAAACACTGGCAAAACAAGGCTTTCAAATCAGGACCCTTGCAGAAGGAAACAACCCTGTCTACACTATTAAATACAGTGAAAACGAACATCCAATTATTGGTTTTTCAAAAACTTTTGATGACCCCTTTAATCCAGATAGCGAGTTTGCGGCGATTATGACTTGTTCGTCTGCCGATCAAGGTTGTCCTTTTATTCCTGGAGCTGAAAAGCGTATTCCGATTACTTTTGAAGATCCTAAAGCATTTGATAATACCCCGCAACAGGCTGAAAAATATGAAGAGAGAAGTTTGCAAATAGCAACAGAAATGTTTTATGTTTTTTCAAAAATAAAAATATAATGGATTTTAAATGTTGAATTATGAATGTTGAATTATTAAAAAATTGATAGTTTGATTTAAAATTATAATTTAACATCCAAAATTTAGAATTCAACATTTATTAAAAAACTGCTATGAAAGAAAATATTATACAAGAAAAAAGTTTTGATTTTGCGTTATTAACAATTGAAATTTACATAAAAATGAAACTTCAAAATGAATAGGTACTCTCAAAGCAACTTCTAAGATCAGGAACAAGTATTGGCTTAGGTTAATTGACAAAAGTAATATCGTTCAAATTGATGTTTCTAAACCGCTCATCGAAATTGAATCAATCATAAATATTTTAACTAAAATTGTAAAAACAAGTCAAGAAAATTAATTGACTGAATTTTTAAATAAAAATTCAAAATTTAAAATCCAACATTTAAAATTAATAGCGTTTAACAATAATTATGAAAAAACTAAGCTTCCTCGATAGTTACCTAACCTTATGGATATTTATTGCCATGGCCATTGGTGTGGCAATCGGCTATTTTGTACCGTCATTTCCAACATTAATAGATTCATTCAGCAGCGGAACCACCAACATTCCAATTGCCATTGGTTTGATTGTGATGATGTATCCGCCATTGGCAAAAGTGAATTATGCCTTGTTGCCAAAAGTATTTAAAAATGTAAAAATCCTGACCATTTCGTTGGTCTTAAACTGGATTATTGGTCCGGTTTTGATGTTTGTGCTGGCTTTTGCCTTTTTGCAGGATTACCCCGAATATATGGTGGGTTTAATTTTAATTGGTTTGGCGCGTTGCATTGCGATGGTGCTGGTTTGGAACGATTTGGCCGAAGGAAGCAGCGAATATGGTGCCGGTTTGGTGGCTTTAAACAGCATTTTTCAGGTATTTGCCTATAGTTTTTATGCCTGGCTTTTTATCACGGTACTTCCGCCATATTTTGGTTTTGAAGGTGCCATTGTTGATATTTCCATTGCAACAATAGCCGAAAGTGTGGCTATTTATTTGGGAATACCTTTTGTGATGGGAATTTTAAGCAGGTTCTTTTTGGTAAAAATAAAAGGCGAAGATTGGTACAACAAAAAATTTATCCCAACCATTTCTCCGCTAACCTTAATTGCCTTATTATTTACCATTGTGGTGATGTTTTCCCTAAAAGGCGAATTGATTGTTGAAATCCCTATGGATGTGCTGATTATCGCCGTTCCATTGCTTATTTATTTTACCATGATGTTCCTTATCGGTTTCTTTGTCACCAAAGCAATGGGCGCCACTTACGATAAAACCGCAGCGGTTGCTTTTACGGCTGCAGGAAACAATTTTGAATTGGCCATCGCGGTGGCGATAGCGGTGTTCGGGCTGAATTCCGGACAAGCATTTGCCGGTGTTGTCGGACCTTTGGTGGAAGTGCCTGCCTTAATTTTTTTGGTAAGAGTTTCTTTTTGGCTGAAGAAAAAATACTATACCAATTAACGCTTCAGCAATAAATACAAAATTAGCGACTACAAATTCTTGACAAAAAAGCGGCACTCCCGCTTTTTTGCGGTTAATTCATCTCCAACTGTATTCCATCCCTCCTGAACTTGTTTCTCCTGAACTTGTTTCAGGACCTTATGAATTAATATTAATATAAAACTGCATACAGCATCCAATTCCGCCAAATATGAGCTTTAAAAACTTGTCCTGAGCGGAGCCGAAGGGAGTCTGCGCTTATTTTTTGCCTTTGCCCTCTTATATTTGCTTCAATACAAGCTATGACCCATAGCTGTTGAGAGCGTCCAGAACTTGTCCTTAGTAGTATTTTTTTCAAAAAGAATCCAGCGTGCTGAATACCCTAAGATCTTTGCAACACCATTGCATAAATTTATTTGTATATTTGAGCCGTGAAAATTATAGCAATCATCATATCCATTATTACCATCTCTTTTTCAGCACTGCCCTGTGATGATGAAGCGGTTATTGGCGCACAACAAGCTGCTGTAATTTCTCAAGGTGCTGATTTTGACAATAATGCCCATATTGATTTATGTTCTCCCTTTTGCTCTTGTGCTTGTTGCACTATCAGCATTTCAGAACCGACAAATCTGACAGAAATTCTAATTTCTCCAATAATTCCTGCGAAAGAATTGGGCACCCATTACGAGTTGTCCTTCTTCAATAATTACTTTTCTACAATAGACCAGCCGCCCCAGGTTTAACTTATAAATACGTTTTTAAGCACCGACATTTTGTTGGTGATTACACATTTTTATAACTTAAACATCTCATAAAATGATCGATAAAATCATTTCATTTTCCATTAATAATAAATTTATTATAGGCTTATTTATAGTGGCACTTGTGGGTACAGGTATTTGGTCTATGGCCACTATAAATCTGGGTTCTGTGCCCGATATTACCAACAACCAGGTACAAGTAATTACCGTGGCGCCAAATTTAGGTACCGAAGATATTGAGCAATTTGTTACCTATCCCGTAGAATTGGCGATGGCCAATCTTCCCGATGTTATCGAACTGCGCTCCGTATCACGTTTTGGGCTGTCCGTTGTCACCATCGTATTTGAGGATGAAGCAGGCACCTATCTGCCCAGACAATTGGTTCAGGAAAAATTGGCTGAAGTCACTGAAGAAATTCCGGAAGGTTTTGGTACTCCATTTATGGCACCAATAACAACGGGCTTGGGCGAAATTTACCAATACACCCTAAAAGTAAAAAAAGGCTACGAGGATAAATATGATGCTATGGAGCTTCGTACCATCCAGGATTGGATTGTAAAACGCCAAATGGCATTGGTGCCGGGCGTTGTAGAAGTAAACGCCTTTGGTGGCTATGTAAAACAATATGAAGTAGCCATAAACCCCGACAGACTCAAAAGTTTCGGCATTACAATGAATCAGGTATTTGATGCCCTTAAAACGAACAATGCCAATACGGGTGGTGCTTATATAGAAAAAAACCATCAGGCCAATTTTATCCGCGGCGAAGGGTTGGCACGCAGCCTTGAAGATTTAGAAAATACGGTGGTTACCACACAAAATGGCAGTCCGGTATTGATACGGGATGTTGCCGAAAATGTAGGTTTCGGCAGTCAGGTGCGCTACGGGGCATTTACCCAGGACGGTCTCGAAACCGTAGGTGGACAAATATTAATGCTGAAAGGACAAAGCCCAAGCAATGTGGTTAAAAACGTGGAGACACGAATCAAGGAAATACAAAAATCATTGCCGGAAGGCGTTTATATTGAAACTTTTTTAAGCCAAAGCGACCTTATTAGCAGAACCACCAGTACTGTTGAAAAAAACCTTATTGAAGGGTCGCTTATCGTCATATTTGTATTAGTACTGCTGTTGGGAAGTTTTCGTGGCGGTTTAATCACTGCCTCGGTCATCCCTTTGTCCTTGTTGTTTGCTTTTATTTTGATGAAACAGTTTGGCGTTTGGGCGAACCTGATGTCACTTGGCGCTATTGACTTTGGTATTATTGTAGATGGTGCAGTAATTATTGTGGAAGGAATGGTCCTTCACATTCATCAACGGATTAAAAAGTCCAAAGCAGTCATTGACCAAACTCAAATGGATGAAATTGCTTACGAATCGGGGAGTAAGATGATGAATTCGGCATTTTTCGGACAATTGATTATCCTGATCGTATTTACACCGATTCTCTTTTTAACAGGAGTTGAAGGAAAAATGTTCCGTCCTATGGCCTTTACTTTCGGATTTGCCGTATTAGGCGCTATTATCCTTTGCCTTACGTATGTGCCGATGGTTTCGGCATTATTCTTAAAACCTGCAAATAATCAGAATAGCCGATTTGCCAAATTTGAAAATGGAATTGACCGGTTTAGCGATAAAATAATGGCTGGTTTAAACAGTGCGTATAAACCGTTGCTCAATTTCGCACTTCGCTTTAAGGCAGGTGTTGTTATAGGCGCAGTAAGTTTGCTGTTAATTGCAGGATTTATTTTCAGCAATATGGGGGGTGAATTTATCCCAAAATTTGATGAAGGCGATATTGCAATGCAGGCCTTGATAAAACCGGGAAGCAGCCTTACAGAGTCCATCGAGGCTTCAAAAAAATTACAAAATATTATAAAGCAATTCCCCGAAGTTATAACAGTAGTATCAAGAATTGGGGTGGCAGAAATACCAACCGACCCAATGCCTATGGATATTGCAGATACCTTTATTATTTTGGAAAAGGACAAAAGCAAATGGACGAGTGCTGACAGCAAAGAAGAACTCATTGAAAAAATACAAGAAAAAATCTCAATAATTCCCGGCGTAAATTTTGTGTTTACACAACCTGTCGAGTTGCGTTTTAATGAACTGTTGACAGGTGTTCGGGAAGATGTGGCCATAAAATTATACGGTGAAGACTTGGATGTTTTGGCTGATAAGATTCAGGAGATTGCCGCAGTAATAAGAACTGTTCCCGGTGCCGCAGACCTCAACGTAGAAGCTACCAGTGGATTGCCTCAAATGACCGTGGTTTATAACCGCGCAAAAATGGCACAATACGGTGTAACAGTTGATAAATTAAACGACTACGTAAGTGCTGCCTTTGCAGGAGAAAAAGCCAGCGTCATTTTTGAAGGCGAAAAACGCTTTGATGTGGTCATTCGTTTGGCGAAGGAATTTAGACAGGATATTAATAACCTAAAGAATTTATATATAGACCTGCCTAACGGTGCGCAAGTTCCGCTTAAGGAAGTGGCCGACATCAGTTACAAACCCGGACCTATGCAAATTTCAAGGGATAATACGTATAGACGTATTTCTGTCGGCGTCAATGTGAGAGGTCGGGATGTAAAAACGATGGTGGAAGAAATTCAGCAAAATTTGGAAGCAGAAGTAAAATTACCGCCTGGATATTACGTGACCTACGGTGGGTCTTTTGAAAATCTGCAGCGTGCATCAGATCGTTTAATGATTGTTGTGCCTATTGCACTGGCCTTGATATTTATCCTGCTCTATTTTGCCTTAAACTCTCTTTCACAATCGGTAATGATATATATGGCCGTACCGCTTGCAGCCATTGGAGGTGTATTTGCGCTTTGGATAAGAGGGATGCCTTTTAGTATTTCAGCAGGAGTCGGATTCATCGTACTCTTTGGCGTTGCGGTATTAAATGGACTCGTTTTGATAAATAAATTCAATGAACTAAAAGACAATGGAATGACAAATATAAAAGACAGAATATATGAAGCAACCCACGAACGCTTGAGACCAATTCTTCTTACGGCAACGGCAGCCATTATGGGCTTTATCCCAATGGCAGTTTCCAACTCTGGCGGTGCCGAAGTGCAACGTCCTTTGGCGACAGTGGTTATTGGCGGATTACTTACAGCAACCTTTTTAACCTTGGTGGTTATCCCCATTTTATACTATTGGCTCGAATCACAAAAAGAGAAAAAAGGAAACGGAGGCAATGTAAGTTATGTCAACAAAACGACTACTGTAATTACTGTTCTCTTATTGTTAGGCGGTGTATTTACGTCTGGAAACAGCGTTGCGCAGGAAATAAATCAGAACATACCAAAGGCAAAAACCATCACTCTGGAAGAAGCTATTGTGATGGCAAAAAAGAATTATCCTTCCCTAAAAGAAAGTCAGGCGTTTATTGATAGGGAAAAGGCAATGAAAGGCACCAGTTTTGATTTGGGCAGCACACAAATCTATACCGGCAAGGAAGAATATGGAAACAATCTTCCTGGTATTAAGACTTCAATTGGTATTCAGCAGGATAACATTGATTTGCTTTCCGGGTTTTCAAAATCTAAGTTCTACAAAGAGCGCATTGTCTTAGGAGAAAAATTCTATGCGGCCAATGAGCAGCAATTGGTGCGCAATGTGATGCAGGCATACGACCAAATTAATTATAACAAGGCACAATTAAGCTTTGCAGAACAATTGGACAGTGTGTATGCCAATTTTAAAACCGCCGCACAACTGCGTTATGATACCGGAGAAACCGGCAAGTTGGAATTCATTTCAGCTGCTTCAGAATACCAGCAAATTCAGGTTTTAAGGCAACAGGCACACGATGATATTGAAATTGCCAAACGTGCCTTAATGCAATATTTGGGAACGGATAAACCCTTCGAAACGGTTTCAGCTTCTTATGAGCCAATGTACCTTAACAACTTACTGGATTCAACTTCCGTGGCAAACAATCCAATGCTTCAATATTCCCTTCAAAATGCCGAAGTGAGCAAAGCCGGTGTTGGTGTGGAAAAATCAGAATTCCTGCCAAAATTTAGTTTTTCCTATGGCAAACAAATGATAGAGGATGTTACGGGCTTTAATTCCTATCAGGCAGGAATTAGCCTTCCGTTGTGGTTTTTTCCGCAGAAATCAAGGGTAAAGGCAGCCAAGGCTGATGCAATGGTCGCAGAAAACCAATATTTGGAACAAAAGGCAATTACCGAAAGCCAGGTTTCACAATTGCTCAAATCCATCGAAAAAACGAAGAAAATATTACAGTATTATGATGAAGGCGCTTTGCTTTTGGCAGAGGAACAAATAGCTACGGCAGAGCTGGCATCCAAAGAAGGCGAAATAGATTATGTAAATTATATCTTTATTCTTAATAGTGCCATCAAAATAAAGCAAAACCATTTGCAATATATCAATCAATACAACCAACAAACCATTGAGGTACAATACCAATTGGGTAATTTATAATATAAATAAAGACAGAAATGAAAAATAAAGCAATAGCAGTAACTATATTTTTAGCCTTGACTTTGGTGTTCGCTTCCTGCAATGAAAAGACAAAGGGAGAATCAGGGCATAATGAGGAGGAGAATGGCAAAACAGAAACTAAAGAAAGTGGAGAAGAAGGCAAACATGAAGGCGAAGAAGGTGTCGTGGAAATCACAGCGCAACAAGCCGAAACTATTGGTCTTGAAATGAAACCTTTAGAAGAAAGAAGTCTTGGAAACACAATAAAAGTAACTGGCCAATTAGAATTATTCCCTCAAGACAGGGCAAACATAAGTCCTTTTGTGGGAGGTAACGTTCGTTCTATCAATGTCATTGAAGGTGATAAAGTAAAAAAAGGTCAAATTTTGGCCTACTTGGAACACCCGGACATTATTAGTATGCAACAGGAATTTCAGGAAAAAAATGATGAACTGGTTTTTCTTAAACAAGATTTCGAACGTAAAAAAACGCTGTATGATAAAGGGGTTTCTTCAGGAAAAGAATTTCAAATGGCACAATCCAAATTTCGCGCTACCACCTCTGGTGTCAATGCCTTAAAATCAAAGTTACGGCTTTTAGGGTTTAATCCAACTAAAATCGCTGAAGGACAGATTTATTCGTCTGTCCCAATTACTACACCCATTAATGGTTATGTAGAAGATGTTATAGTAAGCCTTGGCGATTATGTCGCACCACAAACCAAAATTTTTACGATAAGTGATAACTCAAAATTACACGTTGATATAAAAGTTTATGAAAAAGATATCAGTAAAGTAAAAAAAGGACAACAAATTTTCTTTTCGGTAGCTTCTAAACCCGATGAATTGCTTAAAGCTAAAATATATTCTATTGGAAAAACTTTTGAAACAGATCCAAAAGCATTACACGTTCACGCAGATATGGATATTAAAAAAGATGATTTGCTTCCCGGAATGTACGTGGAAGGACGAATCGTTCAAGGAGAAAAATTAGCGTTTGCCGTTCCGGAAGAAGCCATCATCAAAGAAGGAGAACTATCTTTTATATTCATTTTGGATGAAGATAGCGCCAAGGAAAAGAACAAAATGAAATTTAAAAAGATTCCTGTAACTGTTGGCGTAACCGATTTGGGATTTGTGGAAGTCAATCTTCCGGCAGATGTTCCAAAGACTGTAAAAGTAGTTACCAAAGGTGCCTATATACTTTCTTCTGAAATGATTAAGGGAGAACTTGGCCACGATGATTAACTAAGTATTAGTGAATAAATAAAATGATACTGAAATGAAAGAAATAAAAGCATTTGTAAAACCTAACAGGATACAAAAAATAATCGATGCCCTTACTGATAATGGATTTAAAAGTATGACGCTTTCACAGGCAGAAGGCACTGGTGCATTTAAGGCAAAAGGTGCAAAACCATCCATCGATTTTCACATAACGGACAGTCCGGTGATAAAAATTGAATTGGTGTGCCAAAATGAAGAAGCCCAAGAAGTTATAGATATCATAGTAGCCAATGGAAAGACCGAAGAACCCGCAGACGGAATCATTTATTTGACGGATATAGAGGACGCATTTCAAATTAAAACCGGCGAATCCTTAAAACGATATAATCTATAACAAAATGGACGTTTTAGAGAAAATATTGGAGAATAACAACATAAAACCAACGGCAATGCGCCTGTTGGTTTTACAGTTTCTCCTAAATAGAAAGGTGGCAACAAGTTTAACGGATGTAGAAAATTATTTTGCCAAATCCGACAGAACCACGCTGTTCCGTACCTTGAAAACCTTTGTTGAAAAAGGGATTTCCCATAAAATTGACGATGGAACGGGAATTACCAAGTATGCATTGTGTGAAGACAATTGCCATTGCGAAATAGATACCGATTTACACTTGCATTTTCATTGTACAAAATGTAACGAAACAGTGTGTATCACAGAATATAAAATTCCGCCAATACATTTGCCAAAAGATTATACAGCCGAAAATGTTAATTTGGTGGTAAAAGGCATTTGTGATAAGTGCAATAGTAAATAATGCACTTCCGTTGCATAGGGCATTAACCTATTTTTGCGTAAAATAGATGAATTATGAGTGAAGAATGTAAAGAAGGGACGGCCTGTGCTATTGATTTTGCAAAAGAAACCCAAGAGTCTAAAAAATCATTCAGTATAAATAAAGACTATCTAATTCCAATAATCAGTTTATTGTTTTTGTTGCTTGGAATTGGTTTTGATTTTTATAAAGCTGCTTTTTTTAAGGCTCCCATTCCTTTAATTTGGTTTGGCATTATTTATATCCTGGTGGGTGGTGCTGTTATTTTAAAGGCAGCAAAGCTCGTACTAAAGGGCGATATTTATAACGAGTTTGTCTTAATGACTGTTGCGACAATTGGTGCATTTTTAATTGGTTCTTATGAAGAAGGTGTTGCCGTAATGCTGTTTTATGTGGTTGGAGAATTATTTCAGGAAGCCGCAGTAAACAAAGCCAAACGTTCCATTGAAGCCCTGTTAAAAGTACAGGTTGAAGAAGTTACGGTGCTGGAGAATGGCAATGCAGTAATCAAACATCCTAGTGAAGTTCAGGTCGGACAAACAATTCAAACCAAGCCTGGTGAAAAAATAGCGTTGGATGGTGAATTGATTTCAAACGATGCCGTTTTAAACACCGCCACTTTAACGGGTGAATCAACACCAGACACAAAAATCAAAGGTGACAAGGTATTGGCCGGGATGGTAAACCTCACTAAAGTGATTGAGATTGAGGTAACCAGTAAATTTGAAGACACAAAGCTCTCAAAAATATTAAAATTGGTGCAGGAAGCGGTTGGCAGAAAAGCAAAAACGCAATTGTTGGTGAGTCGCTTGGCAAAAATATACACCCCCATTGTATTTTGGCTGGCGATTGGATTGGTCATAATTCCTTATTTCTTTCTTGGGGATGCCTATGTCTTTCAGAGCTGGTTTCAACGTGCATTAATCTTTTTGGTAATTTCTTGCCCCTGTGCCCTGGTAATCTCAATTCCGTTGGGTTATTTTGGCGGAATAGGCGCAGCATCTCACAATGGTATCTTATTTAAAGGCGCTAATTTTATTGATTTAATGACCAAAGTTGATACGGTTGTGATGGACAAAACAGGAACTTTGACCAAAGGTGTTTTTGAAGTACAAGAAATAGCTGCCGTAAATTTCGACAAAGAATTATTGCTTGAATTAACAGCCGTTTTGGAAGCCAATTCTACCCATCCAATTGCAGCAGCCATTGTAAAGTATGCAAACATTAGTAATACTGCTCTTAAAGCAACCAATGTTGAAGAAATTTCCGGTCACGGAATGATAGGACAAATTGGGGAATATGAAGTGTTGGCCGGTAACACAAAATTGTTGGAAAAATTTAAAATTCGGTATGATGTAGCGCTAAATTCAAATACTGAAACCATCGTCCTCATTGCCATAAATAAAAAGTATGCCGGCTATATTACAATTGCCGATACCCTTAAAGAGGATGCAAAAAAAGCAATAGTCGCATTACACGCTCTGAAAAATATAACCAAAGTTGTGATGCTTTCTGGCGATAAACAGGCTGTTGTTGATAAAATTGCCAAACAATTAGGAATAGACAAAGCCATAGGTGAATTATTGCCGGAAGACAAAATTACAGAAGTCGAAAAATTAAAAGCAGCAGGTAGAACCATTACTTTTGTGGGTGATGGCGTAAATGACGCCCCTGTAATTACAATCGCTGATGTAGGGATGGCAATGGGAGGTTTAGGAAGTGATGCCGCCATTGATACCGCAGATGTTGTCATACAAACAGATCAGCCTTCAAAAATTGCGATAGCCATCAAAATAAGCAATTCAACCACGAATATAATATGGCAGAACATAGTTTTGGCTCTGGGTGTAAAAATATTGGTGTTAATATTAGGCGCTTTTGGAATGGCTACGTTGTGGGAAGCCGTAATCGCAGATGTTGGTGTTGCTTTATTGGCCATATTAAATGCCGTCCGACTTCAAAGAATGACCTGGTCTTAATTTGACAGGTTCATTTTAATTCGGTTCCATTAAAATAGCCTCAACTAAACAGAATGTTTAGCAGGTAATAAGGTGTTCGCAATCCGCTTCATTTTGTTCCATAAAATATATCTGCAAGGGCATTTCAAAAAAGTATATATAAACTTGTATCGATAGTTAATTATCAAAACCCAAATTCCGATAACAAACCCTTGCATATACCACAAATAGCACTACTGCGGTGACACATCCTCGTTGAGTGCTATTTGTTTATTTTACTTCACACATTACACGGCTTACTCACGCACAGCTACTTTTTTACCCAAACCCTCCAATGTTTTGCTACGCAAATATCTTTCATTGGGTAAAACCGCTGTTTCATAATTTGGCTCGCCTGCTGCTCGCTCGGGCTAAAAAAGGGTGTCACAGTTTTTGAAAGCGCCATTTTGCATATGAAATAACCGCCTCAAGCACTTATTCAACCTCAACAAACCATTAATTTTTAGTCACCAACTATCCGATTAACTTCAAATTATAAAGCGGTTATCACATATTGCAAACGCTCGCAAGAGCAAAGTATTCCGTTCATTGTTCCTCGTTTTGGCGCTCCACAAATTGTAATTTAAATCATAATTTTCTAACCAAGCAACCAACTACAATAAAGCACTTTCCAATAACCAAAGCGGAGCGCACACCACTCGTCACGCTTCTCTCCATAAATTGCCCTTGCCCATCCGACGCCTCAAAAACACCGCCACTCTTGCGTGTGCCACGTGGGCGTGGGACGCACTTATGCCGATGGCAACGTGCTCTACCCACACCACCCTCGCTCATCTTCGCTGCGGCTCGCGCAAAAATGCTCCTCATTTTTTGCTGCGCTGTGTTTAGAATTCAATAAGAGAAATTCTAAGTATTGCTTTATCAGAATCACCCGGATTAAAAAAATAAAAAAAGCAAGTAAAATTATTTGGCTCCCATCATCCAACGCTATTGGCTATAAAGTTCAGGCCCTGCGGGTTTTTAAAAAAATCTCCACCCTCAAATTTTATAACTAACAGTCTTTCAAAAATGCACTGAAAACTGCCACTGCCAACTGTCAACTAAAACCCGGGTAGTATTTTTTCAAAAAAACTTGACAGCCATCCAACGCCAATAAGTAAACTACTTTCTTTTTTTCTTTTTTCTTTTAAAAATTGAAGCGCGAAGCGCAGCAGAGCATAATTTAAATGCGCAATTATGTCAACTTTTGAAATCAGAACTCACCAGACCGGAAGAACCTATTCCGGACCACACTTTTTTATCCTTTGTAAAGGACTGAACAGCGGCAGACCAATGCCGGAACCTTGCCCGAATTGCTTTGTGATCACGACAAATTCCGATGAATGCCGGGAATCACTTTTTTACTTGTGTCAGGCCCTTAAAATCGGGAAGTATTTTAGCTATTATTTAAAGGGAAGTGTTATTCCATTTATCTGCATTAAGGATGCGAGAGCAGTCATTAAAAATGCTTTGCTAGAGAATGAGCAAAAGGCCTGGGATCAGAAGATTTTAAAGCTTCAAAAAATTGAAGCTTTCGAAGCAAATTTAAAACTGCAGCTTAAAACAATTTCTGAATTAAAATTGGCCTTGTTGAGGTTCTAAACAAATCAAAAGATGATAAAAGTAATCATTGCCGGAGGAAGAAACTTTGACGACTTCGACAAACTTTTCCAGGTTTGTGACGAATTCCTGCAGGATCAGAACGATATCGAAATTGTGAGCGGTGCCTACAAAGGCGCTGACCTTCTGGGAGAAAGATATGCAGCAGAACGAAACTTCCCAATAAAACAATTCCCGGCCGATTGGCGCCGGTACGGAAAAAGTGCCGGACTCAAACGAAATACTGAAATGGCTGCCTATGCCGATGCGCTCATTGCCTTTTGGGACGGAAAAAGTAAAGGCACAAAACACATGATTGAACTGGCAACACAAGGAGGTTTAAAAGTGAAAGTCTTTTATTTTTAAATATCCTTAACCTTCCTGCCGGCAGGCTGGTCTAAGGATCTGTCGACTTCTCGCAATACCACATATCAATAACCAATATAAATTGAAGAGCTTTGCTTCGCGGATAAAGGCTATGACAACACAATCTGTCAGAAAAATTGATTATTTTTGAATATCTGTATTTTAGCATTTGC
The DNA here is from genome assembly GCA_027449025.1 of Lutibacter sp. Lineage (GTDB taxonomy): Bacteria > Bacteroidota > Bacteroidia > Flavobacteriales > Flavobacteriaceae > Lutibacter. Next base: position 41,089 of record DAIDMK010000012.1, read on the forward strand.
TTAAATAAACAAATTGATTATCTTTGTGTTTATGGACAACATCTCATGTATAAGACAACAGGCGGACATTAAACAAATAAACCGCTGTAAAGACCGAGTATCAGAACTCAACGTTTCTTTTGACTATTTATCGAACGGACTTGAATTGGTGGGAAACAACGTAAGACTGAAAATCTTGTTCCTGCTCTTTGAAGAGAAACAACTTTGCGTTTGTGATTTAAGCGACATTCTCGGAATGACCATTTCGGCAGTTTCTCAACATCTGCGAAAACTAAAAGACCGAAAACTCATTGAAACAGAAAGGCAAGCTCAGACAATTTTCTACTCGCTGACAAATGAATACAAAAACTTGCTCGAACCGTTTTTCATAATACTTGACAAGAACAAAATTTTGGAGACAATATGAAAAAGGACAATAAACTAATCGGAGCGGGACTTTTAACAGCATTCGCAGCTTCTCTATGTTGTATTACGCCAGTTTTGGCTCTTGTTGCAGGAACAAGCGGACTCGCTTCAACTTTTTCTTGGCTTGAAGCTTTCCGACCGTATTTTATCAGTTTGACAATTTTAGTGCTTGGTTTTGCTTGGTATCAAAAGTTGAAACCCCAAATGCAAATTGACTGCAACTGCGAGACAGATGAAAAACCAAAATTTCTTCAGTCAAAAATGTTTTTAGGAATTGTAACTCCATTTGCAATCGTAATGCTTGCTTTTCCTTACTATGCTCACATTTTCTACCCAAAGACAGAAAAACAAATCATAGTGGTGGACAAATCAAACATTCAAAAAGTAGAATTTACGATTAGCGGAATGACTTGTGAAAGTTGTGGCGAACACGTAAATCACGAAGTAAATAAATTGACAGGAATTATAAGTTCAAACGCCTCATTCGAAAATGGAAACGCAATCGTAGAATTTGACAACTCAAAAACTAACATTTCTAAAATTGAAAAAGAAATAAACTCGACAGGATATTTTGTAACCGACAAAAAATAAAAAAAATGGAAATCAAATTACAATCAACAATTACTTGCCCCAACTGCGGACACAAGAAAGAAGAAACAATGCCGACAGACGCTTGCCAATATTTCTACGAATGTGAAAAATGCAAACAAGTGCTTAAACCAAAACAAGGCGACTGTTGTGTATATTGCAGTTGCGGGACAGTAAAATGCCCACCAATACAAGCCGGGACAAATTGCTGTAAATGACAATGAAATGACTGACAGAAATAGAAAGCCGACCGCATAACAGGCGTTTGGCTCAATGGCGGGTGAAGTGGTTTATTGAACATTCTATCTCGCATCAACTTTTGTGGTGTAATGACAGTGAAGTGCTCCGAAATCCGCCATTGCGCCAAGCCCCAAAACGTTAAATAACTCTTATTATAGAAATCAAAAAATGCCTGGCTAAAAATATTAGCTAGGCATTTTTTGATTTATCTGAACCTGAAAACAATTTTCTCAAAATATAGGAAACAAAAAAACTTACCACAGCGCCAACCACAGCCATAATTGCGGTGAACAGCAAATCGTGCGGACTGATATTCAAAGCGGTTGAAAACAACGTCCCTCCAACAACACCCGACCTTATTTGAATATCATTGAAAATCATTTTTCTGTTTCGTTTTCATTGTCCGACACTACGGCCTGACTCACAGTAGTAACCACAGTTCCGGCAACGGCCAAATAACTGGCGATGGTGATTACCAATGCAGGCAACGAAATGGGAGCCGCTAAAATAGCGCCTCCGGTGGCGGCCAAAGCAATGCCAATATTTCTAAGTTTTCTGAAAAAAGTTGGCGTGGGTTTTTTATATCGATCTATTAATTTCATTGGTTAAGATTTTATGGTTAATGTGACAATTTCTTTTCGGTCAAATGCCTGATAGCACAACGACACTAATTTTTGCAGCAATGGTTTTGAGGCCGTTCCTTTTCCGATTCCCGATAAAAAAGTAACCGGAGCAATGCAGCCCAAAAGTTCCTTTTTGGCATCATTGGCCGGATGGATCAGAATCAGGTTTCTTCCCGGAACATTTTCCAAAATCAAATGATGGTTAAACTTTTCGGAATAACGTGCTTTAAGCGTGTAAACACCTTCCGGAATGCAGGACTTCATTTTTTGGTTTTCAAGCCAGGGAAGCTCTATGGCAAAACCCATAAAGATCCCATGATGAAAGAGGGCACCGTTGGTACCCTCTTTAAAATAGGTTCTATGCAAATGAAGTTCCACTAGATAGTGTCTACATAAACAACTGCCAAGGCATTGTACGCTCCATTTTTCAACGGATACATTTGTCCGTTCACCTCCTGATAAAACTCAACGCCCAACACCTGGATTACAGGAAGCACAGAGTTTGGAGTAAGTGCACTTACAAAATCAACAATACCGGTGTCTGCACTGTCATAAGGCAAAATAGCAGTTTCATCATTTTCAAAAGTGGAGGTTTCTCCTGCAAAATCTAATTCTGCAGCACCAGTTACCAATTTGAAATGCGTAGTTCCTGCCGGAGCAGCAATCCTTACCGTAGGTGAAAATGATGGAATGTTCACCGTCGCTTCACCCGTTACACGATTGAAATCGTTGCTGTAAGCGGCAAACAACGTAGATCCCAATTTCCCATTGGTATTGAAATCAAAGCCACTGATAAGCCCCATAGAGCCATCTTCGATGGTTCTCATTCCACGCTCATTGATGGCATCCGTTTTCACGACCTTTAAAAGATCGGTAGTCAGTCTGCTCACCACTCTTTTGTCTTGTGCATTCAGCAAAAGAATCCTGATGGCGCTTCGCACCAATTTTCCGCCTTTTCCGGCCCTTCCGAATTCGGATCCGTTTTCACGCGTTCTTTGAAACGCAGGATCGTTCTTCATTCTGGATTTGTCAATGCCGCCTTTTTCGCGGGCAAGGTGTCCATCCGAAGTTTTGTAAAAGGAAATATCCCCGATAGTTCCTTTCAATTTAATAATACCAGTTTGTCTAGCCATAATTGAATAAATTTTTAATTCTCAACAAATGAACTTATCTTTATGAAGAAAATAAAAATCAGGTGGTCATTTTGTCCGATATAGACTTTTTTGTCCGAATTGGCAACATAGATAATTTGTATAGCTATAATAGGATTTATTTAATAACCTGTATAGCTATTTTAGGACGAGTCAGACGATTCAGGTAATATAGATAAGCCATAGATAAGGCATAGATAAAGCATAGATAGAGTATCAAATGAAAATATTTCGAACTTGCATATTCCCAAAAGACGTTCAGTGTATCACTGGAAGAAGCGAACGCTCCGGGCGCAGGCTTTTACATGAGATCAGAACCCACTTTGGCAAAGATTCCCATCAATTTGTAACTTCAGAGGAATTTTCAGAATATTCAGGGATCAACATAAATGTAGTAAATGAATATTTACAAAAAGTATCATAGCATTTGATGGGATTTAGTCGAATTTAATGGTTTAAAATTCGTACTTTTACATTTAGACAGAAAGTCAAATTTAAACAAAGTAAATCAAATGGCAGGTCAACAAATCGGTCAACAAAAATAACAAGGAGTAGGGGATCCCCATTAAACACAGGGTTTACGTCGGGGGTTCGAATCCCTTCCTCTCTGCGAAAACACTAACAAAATCGAGCAAAATCGACAAAAACCTAGGTTTTGCTCAGGTTTTATTTTTAGAGACCGACAAATTATATGATAAAATATCATATATTAGGTTCACAAATCGGTCAACAAATATAAAACAACAGTTTTGTTGACCGATTTGTTGACCGAATTATCGCGAAAGCCCCGGTAAACACTAGGATTTTATACCTAGCAATTCGGTGGAATTTCACAGTGATTTTGAACCAAAAAATTGATTTATTGGTCAATAAAAATCCAGTAAATTTGAATACCATAGTTGATTTGACTTTCGTCTTAAACAAAGTTTAACTTAAAAAGACGACAACTATGAAAATAACCATCACCTTTTCAATCCTAATTTGGATTAACTCTTCACGCGCTAAAGACAACGAAGCAGAAATTTTTGCTAGAATAACTGTTAACCAGAGACGTGTTAACATTAGTTTAAAAAAGAAAGTAAACATTGATTCCTGGGACAAAGCCAAATCGCGTGTAAAAGGCACCGGTCAAGATGCCAGAATAATTAATGGTTACATTGATCAATCGCAAGCTGCATTATTCCAGGCTTACCAAGATTTAAAGGCTGAAAGAAAAATGATTACGGCCGAAGCCGTTAAATCACGTTTTTTGGGAACGGACCAGCAACACTATTCTTTACAAAACATTATAGATTATCACAATGATAACCACGCCCATAAGTTGCATAAAGCAACTTTGGGTTTGTATAAAATCACCCAAAGTTATTTATTGGAATTCGTCAAAAAGGAATTTGGCACCTCTGATATTTATTTAAGAGACCTCAATTATTCATTTGTAATAAAATTTGATAATTTTTTGCGTGCATACAAGTATTCAATAAACAAAAAAAGAATTCTAGGCAATACCATTATAAAGCACATCCAAAGATTGCGAAAAATGGTGACGATGGCATTTCATATAGAATGGATCGACAGAGATCCTTTTGTAAAATACAAACCGGTATTTGAGAAAAGTGAAAGAGAGTATTTATCGCAAGCTGAACTTCAGAATATCGAAAATTATGAAACGGATATTGAGCGCTTAAACATTGTAAAGGACTTATTTATTTTTAGTTGTTATACCGGAATAGCCTATGTGGATGTTATGAAATTAACAAAAGATAACGTTTTACTTGGGATTGATGGAGGCCAATGGATAATTACCAAAAGGACAAAAACAAACACCCCGGTTAAAATACCGATTCTGGATGCCACGCAGCAGCTGATTGACAAATATAAAAACAATATTAGAACTCAGGTTACAGGTATGCTTTTGCCTACACTTTCCAATCAAAAATTAAACAGTTACCTGAAAGAAATTGCTGATGGCTGCAAGATGAAAAAGAACCTCACATTTCATATGGCGCGCCACACATTTGCCACAACAGTGACTTTAACTAACGGGGTGCCCATAGAAACGGTTTCCAAGCTTTTAGGGCATACCAAACTGGCCACAACGCAAATTTATGCCAAAGTCATCGAAAGAAAAGTTAGCGATGATATGAACGCGTTAAAACTTGTTTTAATTAAGAACAAAGAAGAAAATGATCTAAAAAATAATGAGTCAGCAGGTTAAAAAGAGTGGGTAAAGATTAGGTATTGTGATAAATTTTTCCATATTATCAATAAAATATAGGCTCTGAACCCGATTTAATGATATATCGGCGCTAAACCCGATATATGCAGGAATATTTCATGAACAAAGGATAGAATACATATTAATCGGAACTTCTTTAAGTTATAGATTGGTTATTGAGCTAAGTTAGCTATACGCAATATAATTAGGGGATAAATTGAATACTTACCAACGTATCTAAAACAATTTGGTTTTAAAAAATTCAATTCTTTTAATGAACAAGATAGTGCGTAAATCAATCATTTTTAGTATATTTACACGCTAGCATAATTAACATACGACACGCTAGCATAATTAACATACGACACGCTAGCATAATTAACATACGACACACTAGCATAATTAACATACGACACGCTAGCATAATTAACATACGACACGCTAGCATAATTAATATACAACACACCAGCATAATAAACGTGCAATAGACTAGAACAAATAAAAAGAAACAAATTTAAAATGGCATCACCGGGAGAAAAACTTGCTGCATCGCTTGAGGTACTTTATGGTTTACAAAACAAAGAAAAAATTGTAGCTATAAAATCATCGGAAATAACAAGAATCCATAGAGAGCGTTTAATTAAAAATGGATTTTTGAAGGAAGTAACCAAAGGATGGTATATCGTAACCAATCCAAAGGAAAATACCGGGGATAGTACATCTTGGTATACTTCCTATTGGAAATTTTGCGCTCGATATTTAGAAGATAAATATAATGGGGACTACTGCATATCTGCGGAGCAATCAATATTAATTCACTCCGGGAATAAGACAGTGCCTCACCAATTAATCATACGTGCCCTCAAGGCTTCAAATACCAATATAGATTTAATTCACAACACGTCCATTTTTGCAATGGAATCTCCCTTGCCCAATGTTGCGAATGTAATGGAGAAGGATGGAATTAGAATGCTTGCATTGCCTTCGGCCTTAATACATTGTACTCCCTCAATATTTGAAAAAAATCCAATAGATATAAGAACTGCTTTAGCTCAAATTGCAGACGCTTCTGAAATATTGGCACTCCTTTTAGATGGTTCCCATACAGTTATTGCAGGCAGATTGGCTGGAGCATTCCGTAATATAGGTAATAATCGAATTGCCGATGAAATTATTGCCACAATGAAATCAGCCGATTATGATGTACGAGAGTTTGACCCTTTTAAAAATAAAACGCCGATTAAATTATCCTTTAGAGAAAGATCTCCATATGCAAATAGGATAAAACTAATGTGGAACCAATATCGAGAAATTGCAATAAAATATTTCCCGGTTGCCCCGGGCCTTCCAAAAGACCAGGAACAGTACCTGAAATCAGTAGACAAAATATATGTCACTGACGCATACCACTCTTTGTCTATAGAAAGATATACGGTATCTGTGGACCTTATTGAAAAAGTAAGAAGTGGCAGTTGGAGTTTAAAGGATAGCGAAGAGGATAGAAACCAACGAGACGCAATGGCAGCAAGAGGTTATTGGCAAGCCACCCAATCCGTAAAAGAAACCATTAAAAAGATTTTAGGCGGAGCCAATGCAGGCATCGCTGCAGATCAAGACCATCATAATTGGTACCGGGAATTATTTGCTCCAAGTGTTACATCCGGAATATTAAAGGCTTCAGATTTGGCGGGATATAGAACCGGCCCTGTATATATTTCTCAATCGCAACACGTGCCTCTAAACAAAGACGCAGTAAGGGATGCAATGCCTGTTTTTTTCGAATTATTGGAAAATGAGAACAATCCTGCTGTAAGAGCCGTACTTGGCCATTTTATCTTTGTTTACATCCACCCATATATGGATGGCAATGGAAGAATGGCGAGATTTCTTATGAATGTAATGCTCGCTTCAGGTGGATATCCTTGGACAGTGATTCCGGTTGAGGAGCGCGATAATTATATGGATGCACTTGAAAAAGCCAGTGTTGAAGGAAATATTGAACCATTTACTGTATTTCTTTCTAAATTAGTTATGGAAAGCTTAAAAGGAACGCCAATTGCCAAATTAAAAACAAAAGCCCCTTAAAAAGGAGCTTTTCATTTAATTCTTATCTTTTTTAAGGTTTGTGCAACAGTTACCATTGTTGCACAAACGCTTTGTTTTTGTCCGTTGTTTTTATTTCGATTATTCTCACTCTTTTGAGATATTTGACATAATTTGTCTTTCTTAAAATTGGATACTTAAATCTTGCTGCGATTTCAGCTGATTGCTTTAAAGTTAAATTGTTAATATCGTAGTTTTCTAATTTACAGAAAGTAAAAATACCAGTGCAATTGTCAAATATGTAAGTGTCAAAATATGCAAATAAAATATCATTTTTTGTATAATATTTATCGACAAGAGAAGCTAAAATTATTTCTCTCATTTTTCGCTTAATGTTTACTTCTCGCTCGTTTGTTATATTTCTTATTAGTTGCTAAACAATAGTACTTGCACCTTCAAGTCGTTTTGTAGTTGTGTTTCGAATTATTGCTCTTAGAATTGCATAAAGGTCAACCCCATGATGTTTTCTAAATCTTTTATCTTCAATTACTATCAATGAATTTATTAAATTGTCTGGAATATTTTTTATATGTTCAGTTGATTTTGAAATTGTCTGCTTGATAAAAGTATATTGCGTTTGTAAAGATGGATTTAATTGAATTATCAGAAATGATAAAAATTTCAAAGTCTGCCCCAAAAAATAATTTGTCAAAGTAATTATAGTTTTGTCAATTTAGCTCTACCGCTGTTGTCTGATATAGTTGACGTAAAACTTCCAGCAAGTGATTTTTTGTTTTTTACTGTCAATATGTAAGTTGTTCTTGATTGTCGCAATTGTCCGTTTTCAACAATGTTGAGATAAACTTTACTTTTCCCAAAGAAATTTCTTTCATAGTGTCCATTTACTTCTGAAAGAACTCTCTTTTCTCTTTCATATTCTTGAGTTTTCCCATCAAATAATTCTTCTTTTATCTTTTCTCCAGAGCCAATAATTTCTTGTCCTTTTTGTAATAAATGAAATTTATAATAAAGATTCATATTTTGATACGGATTAAAAAGGGTCTTTTCAGTCAATGTCTTTACATTCCATTCTCCAGTCAAGTTATGAATAGGAAAAATATGTTCGTTGAAGAAGAATAAAATTGCAGCAAATAAAAGTCCACCGATTATTGTTTCTTTACATACTTTCCAGTCCCTGCATCACGATAATTTGTTTTAATCCCTTTTTTAGTCATAATAGTTGAATTTGATATTTTGCAAATCAAAATTACTCCCCTAAAATCAAAAAACCTTACGACTTTCCGTAAGGCATTAATATATTAGATTATTTTTTCTAGATAAGCCCTAAATCCTTAGCAATAGATACTAAATGTGTTGGGTTGTTAGCGTTAAAATGTTCTCTTAAAAATTTTATTTTTTTTTCAATAGAACTTATGCTCGTTGGAGACCAATTTTTTTCTTTTAATTTATCACTAATTTGTTCTTGTGAATACCCATCAGAAAGATATTTAATCAAAAAAATATCATAGTCAACTATTTCAACAACTTCACTTTTAGAAATTGCATTGGCACAATGTGGAGAAATATAAAAACTTTCAGAATTATATATTTTTTGTATTGCTTTTTTTAATTCGCGTAGTCCGTCCCTACTTTTCCAAACGTACCCATTAATTTTATGGTCATTATATAAAGTTTGGATTCTATAAGGCTTATCTTCAACAGAAAACACAACAATTTTTAAATTAGGAAACTCTTTTCTGACAGCTTTTATAAGCTCATCACCTGAATTTATTTTTTGCGCTTTGGAATCTTTATTAAAGGACAAATCACTAATTAATAGATCAAAAGGAACATGATCTAATTTCGCCCTTTTTAATTTTAACAATGCTTCATCACAATATTGCACATAGTCAATTTCATTGATGGCCAATTTTGTTAATTCAGCCTTTATTCCACTATTTATAAAGTCCATATCTTCTGCAATCAATATCTTTTGAAACATAGCTTTTAATTTTTAAAACTTATAAATGCTTTAAACCCATTATTTAATGCCGTTTCAAAGGTAACAGTTCCATTTAATGATTTTATACGGGTTTCCACATTGTTAAGACCATTTTGGGAAGTTAGCTCTTCCAAATTTGACCCAATTCCATTATCAGAATAATTAATGGAATAGTGATTTTTGATATTTTGAAAAGTGATGGCTACCAATGAAGCTTCACTGTGCTTACGCATATTTACCATAAGTTCCTGGAGTATTCTATATAACTCAATTTGTTTTTCTTTTGCAATTTCAGCCAATGCTGCTGTATGAATATCTTTCAGAATAATGGTTGTTTTGATAGTATTAAAACTTGATAACATCGTTTTTAAAAAATACTCAAATTTTTCTCCCGTTTCAATGGCATTATTTTCATGAGAAATATTTCGAGTCAATAAATAAACCTTTTCCAGATCGTCTAATAATTCATTTTTAGGATTTTCAGTATATTGAACTTTGTTCATGATGTTTACCACATTATTTGCCACTTCATCGTGAATTTTTTTTGCGATGCGTTTTTCTGTTTTATAAACTTCAGTTCTTTTTTCAAGTTTATGTTTTTGCTTTCGGTTATACATAAAAATTAATAAAACTAAAAATAACGAACCTCCTGCAGTATAGGTGATTAAATTTTTCGTTCTTTCTTTTTCCAATTCCAATTCTTTTACTGAGGTGCTAATTTTTAATTGTAAATTCTCCTCACGATTTTTCTCACTATCGTACTTCAGTTTTACAAATTTATTTAAGGTATTTTTTTCAGCTTCGTTTATGCTGTCAGTTAGTTTAATATAACTACTGTAATATTCTTTCGCTTTAGCGGAAGTTTCTAGCTCAATTAATTTTTGCATAGCCTCCAATTGATCTTGTGGGCTCTTAAGATCAATGGATAGCTTGTACATTTTAATTGCATATTCAAGTGCTGTCTTAGGACTTTCTTGTTTGTAATAATCAGAAAGATGTGCATAACTTGCAATTAGACCTAACAAATCATTTTCTGCCAGTCGAATATTTAGAACAGAAAGTAAATCATCAAGAACATTTTCATTTTCATTAGCCAACCATTTTGTAAAAGCAAGATTGTCTATGACTCTAGTTTTAACTTTAGTATCACTGTTTAATAAAGTATCCTTTATCAAATTTTTTAGAATGATAATTGAATTATCATAATCTTTAAGAGACCTGTAAGCATTTGCTTTATTATTTAGATAGGAAATTTTATCAATTTCTCTTGTTGAAATGTCAATAGCTTTATTATACCAATAAATAGCTTCTATATAGTCTTTTTGTTTTCTTGCGGAAATGGCAATGCAATTATAAATAGCAGTTAGATATTGTATATTATTTTTATCAAGATATTTCAATGCCTGTATTGCAGTATTATCACTACCAGTGTAATCACCAAGATCAGATTGTATGATGGCCATTTGCGCTAAATTTTCACCAACTTTTGCACTATCGCCAAGATTTAAATGAATTTCTTTGGATAGGTTATAACTAAGGAAAGCACTGTCATTTTTATAGTTCAGGCTGTAATAATATGCCAATCTGGAATAATTATTTCCAATAGCAGCAGAATCGTTCTTTTTTAATGTTAATTGTAATAATTCTTTGCTGATAGTTAATGCACTATCTAACTGTTTTAAGTTGCCCAATAAATAAATTTTATAGCTAAGTATTTCTTCATGCCTTTTTGAATTAGGATTAGTTTTTTTTTCAATTTTTAGGGCTTTATTTGCATTGTTTAAAGATATGGAGTCCCCAAAAGAGGCATCTTTCATTCTATGCATATAAAAACTGACTGAATCTAATGAAGGAATTTTAGAAGTTTCAATCCGCTCCTTGTTGTTACAAGATGTAAACTGTAAAAGACTAAAAATAAAAAAAAAGAGGAATGTAACCTTTAAGTATTTCATTCCTCTAAATTAAGATAAAAGTGTTAATTAATTTTTAATATTCAGTATTAAATTTAAGGGATAGGTGGCGGAGGTGGAGGTGTTTGTCCGTCTTCACCACCGGTTGCAAACATTTCTGTACCTTTTTGATATGCACTTAGATCTTGATTGTCATCATTTGAACAAGAAAATAACATTCCGTTCATTAATATAATTCCCAGTAATATAATTTTTTTCATTTTTTATGTTTTAAAAATTTGACAAAAGTGTTGCTGTCCAAGTTTTTTAGCTCAGCATTTTTACTTAATAGCAACACGCTACATTTTGAAGATATTTTCTTCGCTGCTTGGGAAGTATGAAGTCTAAAAACAGTTAAGATGAACTGCTTCCCAACACGGTAGTCTTTCCTGTTTTAGAGCTTCATTTAGAATTAGCTGTACAATCTTAATTTTGTACCTAATTAAGTTTTTCACTAACTCCGGTGCAAAGATTAGAGGTGATTCGCTATTTTGAATGGAAAATTATTGGACAATAGTTGGAAAAGATTATCTATGAGGACTGGAAATTATTTTCCAACAATTTTCCAAATTATTTATAACTATGGAAGTAACTAACCCAATCATTATGTTAAAAAAATTATTAAGCCAATTATTTGATAAACTTGAGGATGAAAGAGATAATGATAAAAAAACAAAAAATGGGAATGCTGTTTATTTTGTTGAAGAAATTCTAGAAACTAAATTTGGAAGACCAAATTATATTAGTTCAAAGGCCATTAAAGCACACTTTGATAAGTATGTAGAAAAAAAAGAAAATAATGCGGGGGAGCCTAGTAGTGAACTAAAAAATATGATGGCTCAATATTTGGGTTATGATGATTTTCTGGATTTTGAGAATAAAAATAAATCGATAGAAGGAGAGAGTATCAATGTAAAACGAGGCAGACAAATTTTGATTAAAAATGGTAAACCCAAAGTTTTTACTAATTGGATTATTTTAATAGGAATAATTATAGTTGTATTTCTCGGATTATATTATAATGGAATGTTTACGGATAAAGAAGATTGTTTTATTTGGAAAGAGAATCATTATGTGAAGATTTCTTCATCAGAAGAAAATCAAATTTCAACATTAATTTGTGGTCAAAACAGTACTGTTGAAAAGTTTAGGCAAGTTATGATAACTGATACTACCACCTTTTTTATAAAAGGTCAGCCCATAATTTGGTATGGAAAATCTAATAAGGGTGAACTGGAATATTTCAATTCTAGAGGTATTCACCCTGTTACCAAGAAGGAATTAAAACCAATTACGGAATATATTATAAAGAAGTATGTTTATAAAAATGAATAACTTGAGTTTGACATTAATAATGACTTTGTGATTCAATGTAAATCGTCAGTTGAATGTTTGTCGGTATTGGATATATCGGATCAAATTGTGCCAGTGATATCGGTTTGTTAATGCCAGTTTTCAAGCCAGGGAAGTTCTATGGTAAAACCCAAAAACCCGTGATGATTAAAGAGGGCACCGTTGGTACCCTCTTTAAAATAGGTTCTATGTAAATGCAGTTCCACTAGATAGTGTCTACATAAACAATCCCCAAAGCATTGTAAACGCCATTTTTCAACGGATACATTTGTCCGTTCACTTCCTGGTAAAACTCAACGCCCAACACCTGAATCACAGGAAGCACAGAGTTTGGAGTAAGTGCGGTAACAAAATTAACAATGCCGGTGTCTGCGCTATCATAAGGCAAAATTGCGGTTTCATCACTTTCAAAAGTGGAGGTTTCGTTCACGAAATCCAATTCTGAGGCGCCAGTTACCAATTTGAAATGGGTGGTTCCAGCAGGAGCCGCAATCCGTGCCGATGGTGAAAACGAAGGAATATTCACAGTCGCTTCACCCGTTACACGATCAAAATCGTTGCTGTAAGCGGCAAATAAAGTAGATCCCAATTTCCCATTGGTATTGAAATCAAAGCCGCTTAAAAGCCCCATAGATCCATCTTCAATGGTGCGCATTCCGCGCTCATTGATTTCATCCGTTTTCACAACCTTTAAAAGATCGGTTGTTAGTCTGCTCACCACTCTTTTATCTTTTGCATTCAGCAAAAGAATCCTGATGGCGCTTCGCACCAATTTTCCGCCTTTTCCGGCCCTGCCGAATTCGGATCCGTTTTCACGCGTTCTTTGAAACGCAGGATCGTTTGCAATTCTGGATTTGTCAATGCCGCCTTTTTCGCGTGCAAGATGTCCATCCGAAGTTTTGTAAAAAGAAATATCCCCGATAGTTCCTTTTAATTTAATAATACCAGTTTGTCTAGCCATAATTGAAAAAATTTTTAATTCTCAACAAATGAACTTATCTTTATGAAGAAAATAAAAATCAGGTGGTCATTTTGTCCGATATAAACTTTTTTGTCCGAATTGGCAAAATGGATACTCCATAGATAAAGCATAGATAAAGCATAGATAGAGTATCAAATGAAACGAGCATTACAAATTTTGATACATTAAGAAATGATAAATGGCGAACAGCATCTGTTACCGCTAAAAAAAAAATTTGAACGGATGAAAATATTTAGAACTTGCATATTCCCAAAAGACATTCAGTGCCTCACTGGAAGAAGTGAACGCTCTGGGCGCAGGCTTTTACATGAAATCAGAACCCACTTTGGCAAGGATTCCCATCAGTTTGTAACTTCAGAGGAATTTTCAGAATATTCAGGGATCAACATAGTTGTTGTGAATGAATATTTACAAAAAGTATCATAGCATTTGATGAGGTTTAGTCGAATTTAATGATTTAAAATTCGTATTTTTACATTTAGACAGAAAGTCAAATTTAAACAAAGTAAATCAAATGGCAGGTCAACAAATCGGTCAACAAAATAAACAATGAGTAGGGGATCCCCATTAAACACTGGATTTTCGTCGAGGGTTCGAATACCTTCCTCTCTGCCAGAACACTAACAAAAAACAACAAAACCCTATAAACGCTATGTTTATAGGGTTTTTTAATTCCCTCAAATACCAAATAAAAAGGGAGCGATTCGGTGTCAGTATAAAAGTGTATATTTGTAATTCTTATTAAAATAGGAGGTGGGATTGGTTTGGTTTCTTCTCCTGCGATTAAAAATTAGACAGTAACTTTCAAACCACGGCTTTTCATTAAATGAAACCTTTTCAATTCAAGCAATTTACCATTTTACAAGATAAAACAGCGATGAAAGTTGGTACCGATGGTGTTTTGTTGGGCGCTTGGGTGAATTTAGATTTTTCCCCTAACAGCATATTGGATATTGGCGCCGGCACAGGTTTAATAGCTTTAATGATGGCGCAGCGCAGTGATGCGGAAACCATTGATGCCATTGAATTAAATGATGCTGCTTATGAGCAAACGGTTGAAAATTTTGAAAATAGCGATTGGGCGGACCGATTGTTTTGTTACCACGCCTCCTTGCAAGAATTTGTAGCTGAAATTGAAGAGAAATACGATTTTATCATTTCAAATCCGCCTTTTTATACTTCAACCTATAAAGAACTTTCGGAAGCACGGGCAATGGCGCGGCATTCGGAAAGTTTATCTTATACTGATTTATTGGAGTCAACTTCAAAATTATTGTCGGAGAAAGGAAATTGTGCATTTATAATTCCTTTTGAGGAAGAAGAAAATTTTCTAAAAATTGCTTCAGCGAACAAACTTTATCCAAACAGAATAACAAGAGTAAAAGGAGCAATAAACACATCGGTAAAAAGAAGCCTGCTTCAATTTTCTTTTGTGAAAACTGAAACAGCTTCCGAGGAATTAATCCTTGAAATATCAAGGCATAATTATTCTGAGGAATATAAAAACTTGGTCCGGGATTTTTACTTGAAATTGTAACAATTATTGATTATATTTTAAAAATTACAGCACTTCAGTCGCGTGTTCTATGATAAAAACTAAATAAAAAATCATAAAAAACAATTCAATTAAATTTTGTATTTAACCGCTAACTAAACGCAAAGGTTCACAAAGTTTTAAATCGCAATAAATCAATTATTGGCTAATCTCTATTTTAACCGCAAATGGCAATTTTGTTTTGGTTAACATTTGATTGCGCCAGACAAAATTGTTAAATCGTAATTCCTAAATCGTAAATCAATTTGCGTAAGTGATGGCAGTGGAAAGCCCACAGACACGCTTTTGGGCGTGGCGAGGACTTGCAGCGAACAGCACGACCCTCCGCCTTTTCGGCGGAGGGAAACGCCCAAAATTTAGTGCAATTATCCCGTTACGCGTTCCGGATTATAACCCAAATAAGGCACTATTTTTTCGTGAAATACAATGCCATTTTCTTCCAGTTCTTTCAAAATTGGTTCGTAAACTTCCTTCAGAATTGGCATTTGAACACCAGGCGTTTTAATTTCTCCATTTAGTATTTTCAGAGTAGCTATGGCTACAGGCAATCCAACAGTTTTTGCCATAGAAGTGTATGTTTGGTTATCGCCAATGCAAACCATGCTGCTTTCAATTTGCTCTTTTTTGCCATTTAATTCGTAGCCAAAAAGATGCTGCATCACAATCATATCTTTGTCATTTTCTTTCAAGGTCCAGCTGTCTCTTAATATTTTTTCAAGAATTTGTGCAGGCGTTGCATTTTTCAGTCCAACTATTTTTGTGGAACTAAAAATATCTAATTCGACCAATTTATCCCAAACAATATCATCCTGGTCAATTTTTAGATAATAGCGCAATTTTAACTCAACAGAATCAAACGGATTGTAAGCCAAAAAAGAGTTTGTAAACTCACGGTAAGTCATGTGCTCTGAGTTTTCGATGGTATAACTATCGTCGGTCATTCCCAATTGTATAAAAACATTCCAGGCCCTGGAAAAACCGACGCGCCTAATGGTTCCTCGGTATAGCGTTAAAATATCGTCCAACCCATAAACACTTTTGTATTTTAGGGAATCTCGGTTGGCGTAGCCTTCAAATTTGCCATAACCGTCAATATTTAAAATTTCTGTGCGTCTAAATAATTTATGATAGGGGATGTATTTGTAGGTTCCTTCCTGTAAAAATTTTGCGGCGCCACCTTGTCCGGCCAAAACCACATTTCTTGGGTTCCAGGTAAATTTATAATTCCACAAGTTATCGTCACTTTCAGGAGCCACCAAGCCACCGGTAAATGATTCAAAAAGCAACATTTTACCGCCTTTTTCGCGAATGCGGTCTATTATTTGCATAGCGCTCATATGGTCAACTCCAGGGTCTAATCCGATTTCATTCATAAAAATCAGATTCTTTTTCACGGCTTCTTCATGAAGCGCATTCATTTCATTTGATATATAGGAGGCCGTTACCATATTTTTCCCAAATTCCAAACAATCTTTTGCCACGTTGATATGCAAATGGGCAGGAAGCATGGAAATTACAATGTCGGCATTTTTAATGGCTTCTTTTCTTTCTGCTTCATTTAAAATGTTAAGGGTTCTTGCGGTGCCATTTTCATGGTTGTTAACTTTACTTTTGGCAAGTTCCAAAGAAACATCGGCAACGGTGATATGAAGATTTTCACTAAATGATTTCTTTAATAAATAAGTTATTAATGATGAAGATGATTGACCCCAACCAATAACCAGAATATTTCTCATTCTTGTATTTTTATAGATTTTTATAAGAATACGAAAATACAAATTTTTGGTAAAATTTATTGCATTATCATTTTAAATCTCGTGATCGTCAATTGATGATAAAATCTCTTTTGCTTTTTCAAAATCGGCACTGTTCACTTTAAGTCTATAGCCTTCAACAAAGGCGGTACCAATTATAGAATTTAAATTTTCATCAAAAACAAAACTTTGAATTTCGTAACTAGACAATAAAGTTTTAGCGATATGAATTTCGTGTATTAAACTGGAGACTAAAATGGTAACTAAGGCGTCTGAATTACTTTTCATAAGTATTAAAATTTACCTAAATATACGAAATTAGGTTTTGAAACCGTGATAAATTTTATCTTTACGCTTTAAAAGTATCTAAAAATGAAAAATATTTTGGGGATTACCGCTTTGTTGGGTGCGTTAACAATTGTGCTGGGTGCTTTCGGGGCGCATGCATTAGGTGAAACTTTATCTGAAAATGCGTTGAAAAGTTATGAAACGGCGGTGCGTTATCAAATGTACCATATTATTGTATTGTTGTTTGTAAATACTTATTCAGAATTTTCTTTAAAAACAAAAAACAATGTCAGCTATTTATTTTTTGCGGGGATTTTGTTTTTTTCAGGGTCTATTTACGCCATTACTTTAGGCGTAAATCCTAAAAATATTTGGTTTATAACGCCATTGGGAGGTTTATTTTTTATTTTGGGATGGTTAAAAATGGGAATTTCCTATTTTAAGAAAGAATAAACAGTTGATTTAATAATTAATTTATAATCCTTCAATTTTTTTTGTTGTACTAAACAAATAAATTTACTTTTGACAAATATTTTTTATAAGGGAAAAAAGAAAGAAATGATTTTTTTTGACGAAACACGAAAACGATTTCGTAGAAAACGAACCTTGTGAAAAAATAGTTAAATTGCAGATTGATTGTGGTTTATGAAAATGAAAACGTTATCGTAGATTGTCTGTTTTTACTGATAAATATCATTAAAGCAACCTATAGTTAGTTCGAAATTTGTAATATAAACACAATGAGATTACCAATAAAAAACATAAATAAAACTGAAAAGATGAAAAATATTAAAGTTATTCAGGAGTTACACAATCTTGGAATTACAGGATATCATGAAGTTTCTTACAATCCTACTTTCGAAGAATTATACCAGGCAGAAGTTTCTCACCAATGTGTTGGATTTGAAAAAGGTGCTTTAACCAATAGTGGTGCGGTGGCAGTAAAAACAGGTATTTTTACTGGACGTTCGCCTAAAGATAGATTTATTGTGAAAGATGATGTTACTAAAGATACCATTTATTGGGATGATAAAGTGAATTTTCCAACCACATTGGAAGTCTATAATGACTTAAAATCTTTGGTGCTTAATCAACTTTCCACTTCAAAAAAAATATACGTTGTTGATGCATTTTGTGGAACAAATCCAGATACACGATTAAAAGTTCGTTTTGTTATGGAAGTTGCTTGGCAGGCTCATTTTGTCACCAATATGTTTATCAGACCTTCAACTTACGAATTGGAAAACTTTGGTGAGCCAGATTTTATTGTAATGAACGCTTCAAAAACTGTAAATCCGAAATGGAAAGAACATAAATTGAATTCAGAGAATTTTGTGGTATTTAACCTTACTGAAAAAGTGCAATTGATTGGTGGTAGCTGGTATGGTGGTGAAATGAAAAAAGGAATGTTTTCTATTATGAACTATTACTTACCACTTCGCGGAATTGCTTCTATGCACTGTTCTGCCAACGTTGGTGAAAAAGGTGATGTTGCTGTGTTCTTCGGATTATCTGGAACAGGAAAAACCACACTTTCTGCCGATCCAAAACGTTATTTAATAGGAGATGATGAACACGGCTGGGATCACAATGGTGTATTCAATTTTGAAGGCGGATGCTATGCCAAGGTAATCGATTTAAGTGAAAAAAACGAACCTGATATTTGGAGAGCCATTAAAAGAGACGCTTTATTGGAAAATGTATCTGTTAACGAATATGGTGAAGTAGATTTCTATAATCACTCAATAACTGAAAATTCAAGGGTTTCTTATCCAATTTACCATATAAATAAAATTGTGTTGCCGTCGAAAGCTGGCCATGCAAGTAAAATAATTTATCTTTCTGCCGATGCTTTTGGTGTTTTGCCTCCAGTTTCAGTGTTGAATGATGCCCAAGCGCAATACCACTTTTTATGTGGATTTACCTCTAAATTAGCTGGTACGGAAAGAGGAATTACAGAACCCTTACCATCTTTTTCTCCTGCATTTGGTGAAGCATTTTTAACGTTACACCCAACAATGTATTCTAAAACATTGGTTTCAAAAATGAAAGAACACAATGCCAAGGCATATCTTGTAAATACTGGCTGGAACGGAACGGGAAATAGAATATCATTAAAAGATACACGCGCTATTATTGATGCCATTATTGATGGATCAATAGACAAAGCTGAAACAGTGGATATTCCTTTCTTAAATTTGAAAGCACCCAAATCTTTAGAGAAAGTTAGTGATATTTTAGACCCTAGAAAAACATATTCCAATGTGGATGAATGGGAAGAAAAAGCGATAAAATTGGCTAAATTGTATATTAAAAACTTTGAGAAATATACCAATACCGAAGCAGGAAAAGCTTTGGTGGTAGCAGGTCCTCAGCTTTAGGCAAAATTAAAATCGATATAAATATAAAAGTCTTCTATTTGGAAGGCTTTTTTTTATTTCAAAAGTTGTTATCTTGCAGAATCAATTATGAAGAAAAAAATAAAAGCAATTAGCGAATCTCTAAACCAATTTATTAAATTAGAAACAACAGGAAGTTTGCTTCTTTTTGCATTTTCTATTTTGGCTGTAATTTTGGCAAATTCTCCTCTTGGAAATTATTACGAACAGTTTTGGCGCTATAAAATAGCGATAGGATTTGTAAATACAGATTTTTATTTGGAAAAATCCTTGATTTTGTGGATCAATGATGGATTAATGGCCGTCTTTTTCTTTGTGATTGGTCTAGAAGTTAAACGAGAAGTTTTAACGGGAGAATTAACCACTTTAAGGAAAGCATCCTTGCCTATTTTTGCTGCGGTGGGTGGTATGGTTTTTCCGGTGTTTATATTTATCTTCTTAAATCATGGGGAAGTAGGGACTGAAGGCTGGGGAATTCCAATGGCAACGGATATTGCTTTTACTTTAGGAATTTTAAAATTGTTGGGAAATAGGGTGCCGTTGGGCCTGAAAATATTTTTAACGGCTTTTGCCATTGTTGATGATATTGGTGCTGTATTGGTGATTGCCATTTTTTACAGCGCAAATATTCAATGGGACTTGATAACCTATGCCATACTAATTGTTTCGGGGCTTGGACTTTTAAGCTATAAGCATTTGTATTCTAAATACTTTTTTTTCGTAATGGGATTTGCAGTTTGGGTATTATTTTTAAAATCTGGAGTTCACCCAACAATTGCAGGAATATTATTGGCATTAACAATACCAATGTATCGAAAAATTAATTTAAGTGAATACGAAAAAGCATTATCAGCCCAATTGGAGAATTTTAAAGGACGCAAATTCAAAAACCCTCAATTACTTAACAAAAACCAATTGGAGATTGTTGATGAGATTGAAACTATTAGCAACCAAGTGCAATCTCCGTTGCAACATTTGGAAAATTCGCTTCATGGCTGGGTTTCCTATGTAATTATGCCAATTTTTGCACTGGCCAATGCAGGCGTGGTATTAAGTTTTAGCGGATTGGCAAATACAGGCCATATCACTATGAATATTGCTATGGCGTTGGTTTTTGGAAATATAATTGGTATTATGTTGCTTTCTTATTTAGCCATTAAATTTAAGTTTGCCGATTTGCCAAAAGGCGTAAAATTTAAAAATTTATTGGGTGTGAGTATTTTGGGTGGACTCGGATTTACCATGTCCTTATTTATCACTAATTTGGCTTATGATAATGAGACTTTTATTGTAGCTGCAAAAATGGGTGTTATTTTAGGCTCTCTTGTTGCAGGAATTACAGGTTATATGGTTTTAAGAATGCAATTGAAACCAAAGAACTAAAGCGCTAAAAAAAGCGCTGCTTGTATTTGTGCTCTACAAATTTAAAATAATTGTAAAGCTTATAATTTACCTCTAAACCATAATCAACATAAAAATTGTAGTCTATTTGGTTTTCATAAATATCGCTCCGATATCTTAGGGGATTTCTGGCTCGGATGTTCCATTCTGTTACATAAAATTTGTTTTTTGTTTCATAAAATTCCTTCGAATAAAAATTCATCGGTTTGGCAATTGTATTTAAATAAGTCTCAAATCCAATATCTATAATAATGATTTCATATTCCAAACTGTCATTTGCAATTCTAACCACTTCATCAGAAGAGTTGGTTTCAGTTGTTTTGATTGTAGAGGAACAGGCGACAATAAATAAGCCTAAAGTCACATAATATAAGAGCGTTTTCATAATCAGCTGGTTTTAGGTTGCTTAAAATTACGTAAATAATGTCAATTTTTATGTTAAAATTTCTAATTTAGTGTTTCCTTTAAATCGAAATGAAATGAATAAAACACGATGTGGCTGGTGCAAAAACGATCCGCTTTATATGGCTTATCATGATACAGAGTGGGGAATTCCCATATATAACGATGATAAATTATTTGAATTCTTAATTTTAGAAACTTTTCAGGCAGGTTTAAGCTGGATTACGATTCTTCGAAAAAGAGAAAATTTTAGAAGTGCTTTTGATGATTTTGATTATAAAAAAATCGCCAATTATTCTGAAGCTAAATATGAAGAATTATTGCTTGATGCAGGAATTATCAGAAACAAATTGAAAATAAAAGCCACCATTTCCAATGCTATTGCCTTTATGGATGTTCAACAAGAATTTGGCTCGTTTTCAAACTATATCTGGAGTTTCACCAATGGAAAACCCATCAAAAATAAATGGAAAACCCTGAGCGAACTCCCTGCAACAACTGAATTGTCGGATATTGTTTCAATAGATTTAAAAAAACGCGGATTCAAATTTGTGGGTTCAACCGTAATTTACGCACATATGCAAGCCACCGGAATGATCAATGACCATGTTATTGATTGCTTTAGATATCATGAAGTATAATTTGGATTTACGATTTTTATTTTGATTTCCAATCCATACTTCGGCAGACCTACCCATCTGGCGCATACGGTATGATGTTTGGGTACAAAATATCGTTATCAAGTTTTAAGAGGAGGTACTCCATTACGTTGTAGAGAATTATCAAAAAAAATTGATGATGCAGAAGGCGTTGAGATTTTAAAAGGAGTTATAAGTTCTGACCACGTTCCTATATATTGCGCATAATCCTAAACCAGCCTAAGTATTATGCTGGAACAAGTGAAGGGCAGATTATTGAGGAAGTTACACCATAAACTTTCAAAATTACGAGAAAGATATTAGAGAAAATATTTTTGGTCTAATGGATATGATGCTTGGAGTACAGAAAATATAGCAGGTAATAAGGTGAATGAATATATAGAATATCACAGGAAAGATGAATCAGAGAATTCTAATTTTATATTAAAATAGGTAGAGGGATTTTCAATCTCCAGTGAAACAAACCTCTCCGCTTTCAGTGCAGAGTGGTTTGGTGAATTATTACTTAACTTAATGATAGAGCCCTTTTGGGATAGCTGGCTACAGGTACTGTTTTACCAACCCAATTAAGGTATTGGCATCTTGGTCACCAGATTGGCGCCATTTCATTTCTCCGTCTTTGTAAATTATAAATGTAGGATTTCCCTTAATTCTAAGGGCGTTTGCAAGCGTCTCGTTTTTTTCGATATCAATTTTTATCACTTTCGCTTTATCACCAAGGGCGGCCGCAACATCTCTTAAAATATCGTGTACATCATCAGGTTTTTCTTCTTCCCATTCTGCGTAAAAATCGATTAACACAGGAATCTCTGAACTAATTAATTCTCCGAATTTTGCCATAAACTAACATTTTTTTGTGAAATGTTTTAAAAAAAATAAAAGCCTTATATATACAAATGTAACATTTTTATTGAAATAATCGACGCCTACTTCATATTCAGTATAATTACCTTTATTTCAGACCAAATTCCTAAACAACCTAAAAAGGCCAAAACCCTTGTTAAACTTCAATGCAAATCCACATTTCGGGCATACGACCACTTAAGGTGCGTTGATTTTGCTCTTATGATTTTTTATTTCGGCATTTCAATGGGTACTATAAAGTTCAATTACTTTCATTTAACGATTGGCTCATAGTAGATTAATAAACAAGAAAGTTAAACAGTTACTAGGCCGTCATAAGTTTTAAAATATGATTGATGAATAGTTAAAATTGATTTTATTACTTTTACAAAAACAAACTTTTCAATATCATACGTCAATGTCGAAACAAAAACGCCTTTTCCTTTTAGATGCTTACGCTTTAATTTTTCGCGGTTATTATGCACTTATAAAAAACCCGAGAATAAATTCGAAAGGAATGGATACTTCCGCCATAATGGGATTTGTAAATTCGTTGCTTGATGTGATAAAGCGTGAAAAACCAGATCATTTGGCCGTTGCTTTTGACAATGGAGGTTCTCACATTCGTTCAGAAGCATTTCCAGAATATAAAATGAATCGTTTGCAAACGCCGGAAGCCATTAAAATTGCAATTCCTTATATTCATAAAATTTTGGAAGCCATGCACATTCCAATTGTTGAAAAAGAAGGTTTTGAAGCCGATGATTTAATTGGGACACTTGCCAAACAAGCTGAAAAAGAAGGTTTTAAAACCTATATGGTTACCCCCGATAAAGATTTTGCGCAATTGGTTTCTGAAAATATTTTTATGTACAAACCCTCTCGAATGGGAAATGGCATTGAGGTTTGGGGAATTCCCGAAGTCCAAGAAAAATTTGAGGTTGAACGACCAGAACAGGTAATCGATTTGCTGGGAATGATGGGAGATGCCATCGACAACATCCCAGGATTACCGGGCGTTGGTGAAAAAACTGCCAAAAAGTTCATCAAAGAGTATGGCAGTATGGAAAATTTGTTGGAGCATACCCATGAGCTAAAAGGCAAAATGAGAGAAAAAGTGGAAGAAAATAAGGAACTCGGATTGCTTTCTAAAAAATTGGCCACCATTTTACTGGATTGCCCAGTGCAATTTAACGAAAAGGATTATGAGCTAAATCATCCCGATTTTGAAAAAGTAAATGAGATTTTAAAAGAGCTGGAATTCAGAAGAATAGCTGAAAGTTTTAATACGATATTTAAACTGCCTGTTGAAACTGTCAAAAGTGTTCAGAAAGAAGAAAATACGATACCTCAAAAACCGCAAACTGTAACAGAACATCAATTCGATTTGTTTTCAACATCAGAAAATACTACAAATGACACCTTTTCCGCAGGAGATAAAACGACTAAAAACACCAATCATTTATACCAATCTGTAACTTCGACTTTTTCCAGAAAATTACTGCTCGAAAAATTATTGAAACAAAAATCGGTAAGTTTTTATATTGAAACCATTGGTGAAGAATTATTTGAAACTGATTTGGCGGGAATCGCATTTTCCTATGAGAAAGGGAAAGGTTATTATGTGCCACTTTCAGAAAAAAAAGAGGAAACGCAACAAATTTTAGAAGAATTTCGTGCATTTTTCGAATCAGAATCCATCGAAAAAATTGGTCACGACCTAAAGACTAGCGTTAAAATTTTAAGCAATTACCAAATGGCTATCAAGGGGAAATTGTTTGACATTATGATTGCGCATTACCTGATAAATCCCGATATGCGCCATGATTTAATGGTGCTTACGGAAACTTATTTGAATTACAAACCTTTGAATTTAGAGGCGTTTGTTGGCAAAAAAGGAAAAAACCAAATTTCTGTCCGTGAAATTGACCTTAATAAACAAACGGAATACATGGTTGAAAATGCCGATGTTATATTTCAGCTTAAAGATTTTTTTGAAAAAGAATTGAATGAATTAAACCTGACCAAATTATTTGATGAAATTGAAATGCCACTGCTTCTTGTATTGGCTACTATGGAATTGGAAGGTATAAAAATGGATGCAAATTATTTAAATTCCCTGTCGGAAAAATTAACGGAAGATATTCTTCAGCTAGAAACCGCTATATACAAAGAAGCGGCAATCGAATTTAATTTGGCTTCTCCAAAACAATTGGGCGATGTGTTGTTTGACCATTTAAAATTGATTGACAAGCCTAAAAAAACCAAAACCGGACAATATGCAACCGGCGAAGAAATTTTATCGAAACTGGCGGCAAAACATCAAATCGTAAAAGACATTTTGGAATGGCGCGGATTGGTAAAATTAAAAAACACCTATGTTGATGCATTGCCAAATCAAATAGACAAAAAAACTGGTAGAATTCACACTACTTATAGTCAGGCTGTGGCTTCAACTGGTCGGTTGAGCTCCGTCAATCCGAACTTGCAAAATATTCCGATGAGAACAGAACGCGGCAGGCAAGTAAGAAAAGCATTTGTTGCCAGAGATGTGCATTATATTTTACTAGCCGCCGATTATTCGCAGATTGAACTTCGCATTATTGCCGCTTTAAGCGGTGATGAAAGCATGATTGAATCCTTTAAAAGAGGGGAAGACATTCACGCCGCAACAGCTGCCAAAATTTTTGGCGTTGCTTTAAATGAAGTGACCAGAACGCAACGTGGAGAAGCAAAGGCGGTGAATTTTGGCATTATATATGGACAAGGCGCTTTTACCTTGGCCGATCAGTTAAATAAAACAAGAGCTGAGGCAAAAGAGCTTATAGACAATTACTACAAAACATTTCCAAAATTAAAAAAATTTATTGCCAGTCAAGTGGAATTGGCCCGAGAACAAGGTTATGTGGAAACAGTTTTGGGTCGTCGTCGCTATTTAAAAAACATCAATTCACAAAACGCCATTGTTCGATCAGGTGATGAAAGAAATGCCGTAAATGCGCCAATACAAGGAAGCGCTGCGGATATTATTAAAATTGCGATGATCAATATCCATAAAATATTGGAAGAAGGCAATTTCAAATCAAAAATGTTGTTACAAGTACATGATGAGTTGGTTTTTGATATGTATAAAGACGAGCACGACATTTTAAAGCCAAAAATTAAATACGAAATGGAACGGGCTTATACACTTTCTGTTCCTTTAACTGTTGAATTGGGCGAAGGTGAAAATTGGCTGGAAGCACATTAAATAATTATTGATTAAAAATGAATAATTAATAATTAATAATTAATAATTGTTTATTTGTTTAATCGTGTAATCGTTCAATTGTTAATTTGCGTAGTTATTTAATTTCAAAATCCATAATTCAAATTTTATAACTATTTAATTCTGCATTCATGTTATTAAAAAATTGAGAAGTGATAACTGGCAAATGGAGAAATTTGATTTTGAAAACTTTACAATTTAAAGACTTTACAACTACCAAAAGGCTGAACAATTGAACATTTAAACATTTTAAAAAAAACACTGCTTGTTATCTACAAAATAGTTTGTACATTTGCACTCCCTTTTTAGGGATAAAAAACAAATGTTTAACTATAACAAAGAATTTAATTGTGAGTAAATTAAGTTACAAAACAGTATCAGCTAACAAAAATACCGTTACTAAGGAGTGGGTATTGGTTGATGCAGACGGCCAAACGTTGGGTCGTATAGCTTCTAAAATAGCGATGCTAATTAGAGGTAAATACAAAACAAATTACACCCCGCACGTAGATTGCGGAGACAATGTAATTGTTATCAACGCCGACAAAATTAATCTAACAGGTAAAAAATGGGGTGACAAATCCTATATTCGTCACACTGGATATCCTGGAGGACAACGATCGTTAACTGCTATTGAAATGTTCGATAAAGACCCTACCCGTCTTGTTGAAAAAGCAGTAAAAGGAATGTTACCTAAAAACAAATTAGGAAGCGCTCTTTTCAGAAATTTATATGTTTATGCAGGTACTGAGCACCAACAAACAGCTCAAACACCAAAAACCATTAACCTTAACGATCTAAAATAATAATGGAAATAATACACAAAATAGGTAGAAGAAAAACAGCAGTTGCTCGTGTTTATGTTTCTGACGGTACTGGAAACATCACTATTAATAAAAGAGAGTTTAAAAACTACTTTACAACAGCCGCTTTACAATATAAAGTATTACAACCACTTACTTTAACAGATCACGTGACTTCATTTGACATTAAAGTGAATGTTTTTGGAGGTGGCATCACCGGACAAGCAGAAGCTATTCGTTTGGCGCTTTCAAGAGCTATGGTTGAATTAAATGCTGAAAACAGATTGATTCTTAAACCAGAAGGATTGCTTACAAGAGACCCAAGAATGGTTGAGCGTAAAAAATTCGGTCAAAAGAAAGCAAGAAAAAAATTCCAATTCTCAAAACGTTAATCGTTTATTTGAATTGCTTCACCAATTTTATTGGTGGTTCATTGAAATTAAAATTAATAACAAAGTTGTCGTTGATCAGTCAATGATTGACAAAAGTTTAGCATCCAAATAGGTAAGATCGGGTTTCCGCTACTTACCTATTGCTAGCTCAACGGAACGTAAACTAAATAACAAAATGACAAAAATTGAAATTAAAGACTTATTAGACGCAGGTGTACACTTTGGTCACCTAACAAGAAAATGGAATCCAAACATGGCTCCTTATATTTATGGAGAACGTAATGGAATTCATATTATTGACCTTTACAAAACTGCTGCAAAAATTGATGAAGCTGCTGATGCACTTCAAAAAATTGCAAATTCAGGAAGAAAAATTCTTTTTGTAGCCACAAAAAAACAAGCAAAAGAAATTATTGCAGAAAAATCTGCCAGCATCAACATGCCATACATCACTGAAAGATGGCCTGGTGGAATGTTAACAAATTTTGTTACCATCAGAAAAGCTGTGAAAAAAATGACCGTTATCGACAGAATGAAAGTTGATGGTTCTTTTGATGCACTTTCAAAAAGAGAAAAATTACAAATCAACCGTCAGAGAGAAAAATTAGAAAAAAACTTAGGTTCTGTTGCTGATATGACTCGTTTGCCAGGTGCAATTTTTGTAATTGACGTAAAAAAAGAACACATTGCTGTTGCTGAAGCAAAAAACTTAAATATTCCTATTTTCGCTATGGTTGACACAAACTCTGACCCAAGAGGTTTAGATTATGTAATTCCATCAAATGATGATGCTTCAAAATCAATCAATAAAGTTTTAGGTTTTATTGTTGATGCGATTGCTGAAGGCTTGTCTGACAGAAAAACAACAAAAGACAAACCAGCTGATGAAGCTGACGAAAAAGGAGAATAAACTAAATTAATGTATCACTTTTGAATTTTTAAAATTCAATAAAAAAATATTAAATAAAATGGCACAAATTACAGCCGCAGAAGTAAATAATTTAAGAAAAGCTACCGGAGCAGGCATGATGGATTGCAAAAATGCACTTGTTGAAGCCGAAGGAGATTTTGATAAAGCAATTGAAATTTTGCGTAAAAAAGGGCAAAAAGTTGCTGCAAACAGAGCTGATAGAGATTCTAGTGAAGGCGCTGTTATCGCAAAAGTTAACGCTGACAATACCATTGGTGTAATCGTTTCATTAAATTGTGAAACAGATTTTGTTGCTAAAAACGACGATTTTGTTGCATTGGCCACCAAATTTGCTGAAATTGCAATTGACTACAATTCAAAAGAAGATTTTTTAAATGCTGACTTTGGAGGAATGACTGTTGCTGAAAAATTAATTGAGCAAACAGGCGTTATTGGTGAAAAACTAGAAATAGGCACTTTTGAAAAAGTGATCGGTAAATTTGTAGGCTTTTACATCCACGCTGGAAATAAAATTGCTTCCTTAACTGCATTGTCTGATAATGTTGACGGCGCAAGTGTTGTTGCAAGAGACATTTCTATGCAAGCTGCTGCAATGGGTGCAAAAACCTTGTCTTACAAAGATTTCGACCCAGAATTTGTTGCTTCAGAAACTGAAGCCAGAATTGCAGTGATAGAAAAAGAAAATATTGAACTTGGCCGATTGGGAAAAACCCTTAAACATGTGCCAACGTACATTTCTAGAATGCAATTGACTGATGAAATAATTGAGAAAGCTAAAGCAGATTTAAAAGCAGAACTTAAAGCTGAAGGAAAACCTGAAGCTATTTGGGATAAAATTCTTCCAGGAAAATTAGAAAGATTTATTTCAGATAACACTACCTTAGACCAAGAACTTTGTCTTTTAGACCAAGTTTTTATTAAAGACGATAAGTTAACAGTTGCTGATTATGTTAAAACAATTGGTGTGGCTGTAACAGACTTTAAAAGGGTTTCGTTGGCATAATCGCTTACAGTATAAATATAAAAGAAGCCGTCTCACTATTAAAATTTGAGGCGGTTTTTTATTTCTATTCAATTTTGGGTATTACTTTTATTTTTA
>DAIDMK010000013.1 GCA_027449025.1 Lutibacter sp.
AAAGATACAAAAAACTAATAAAACTTCCAAATAAATGTACAAAAAAAACCGTCTCTAGTTGTGAGACGGCTTCTTTTTGTTTTAATATTATGATTTACCCTTTCTTCAATCCCAATTTATGACCGGCAATGGCATAGTATAAAATAATCAAATAACATGGAAGCAATATCCAGTAGCCCTCTGTTACCGCTACTGCAGATGCGGCTGCGTCACTCATTCCGTTGGCCATCAATGTTGCTTTATTTCCATCAATTAGTTTTCCGTATAATGGCGGAATAATAGCTCCTCCGGAAATTGCCATAATTAACAATGCAGAAGCTGTTTTGGTAAATTTCCCCAATCCTTTTAAGGTTAAGGGCCAAACGGCTGGCCAAACCAACGCATTGGCAATTCCCAAGGCTGCCACAAACAAAACCGATACATAGCCAGTTGTAAACACAATGCCGAAAGTTAATACTATTCCCAAAACAGCACTTGCTTTTAGAGCAAACGCCTGATTGATATATCGTGGAATTAAAAAGATCCCCAACGCATATGTGGCTACCATAGCCAACAAAGTAAAGGTGGTAAAAAACTTAGCATCGGCCGCGGGAAAACCTAAAGAAATACCATATGCAATAATGGTATCACCAGCGATAACTTCTGCACCAACATAAACAAACAGCGTTAAAACGCCCAACCATAAATGTGGAAATTGGAAAATATTGGTTTTGGCGGTCTCACCCTCGTGTGCTTCTTCAATAGGTTCAGGCTCCACATGAGGCAGCGGCGCACGCCTGATTAAAATACCCAATATCATTAAAATAGCGGCCATTACGGCATAAGGTACCACAACACTATCGGCCATGGTATCTAATAATTTTGCTTTTTCAAGGTCATCAACAAGACTTAATTTTTCTTTAATTCCGTCTATTCCCGACAACAAAAGTGCGCCAAAAATTAAAGAGCCCAAAGCGCCTGCGGTTTTATTTGCAATTCCCATAATGGCAATGCGTTTTGCGGCACTTTCTATGGGACCTAAAATGGTTATGTACGGATTTGAAGCAGTCTGCAGCAAAGTCATTCCCAAACCTTGTATAAAAATTCCAGCTAAAAATACCCAATAGGTTCTGGCTTCTGCAGCGGGAATAAAAACCAAAGCACCAATGGCCATTACAAACAAACCCAATGACATTCCTTTTCGATATCCAATTTTGGTCAAAATATAGGAGGCTGGCAAAGCCATAAGCACAAAAGAAATATAAGATGCAGATGCCACCAATAAGGATTGTGCTGAAGTTAATTCATTAATGGTTTTCATAAATGGAATTAAAGCGCCATTAATCCAGGTTACAAATCCGAAAATAAAAAATAAACCAGCTATAATAAGGATTGGAATAAACGTGTTGTTTTTAGCTGTTGAAGTTGAACTGACCGCATTTGGCATACTAAAAGATTTAGATTAAAAATCATTGTTGTCTGGAAAAAAAGAAGCCATTTCCATGGCTTCCAAATAAAATCGTAGAATAGAGTTGCAAAACAAAATATACGATGAGTAAAAGTAATTATTTTTTTAACAACTCTGTTTCGGATAGTTGATTTCTTTAATAGATGATAAAATAATAAAAGATGAAGTCAAAAAGTATGATTCTGACCGATATGTTAGGCGTTTCAAGAGTAAAGATTATTTGATAAGCTTACATTTTTGCTCATTTTCCAAATGCAATTCATTTCGAAAAAAATCAGAAGTAATGAGAAGATAATCTGGGGAAATTGAGCGTTCTTAGTTAACCACATACCAAAAAAAGCCCTTTATCGGGAGCAAATTTTCTTCTTTTTTAAAAGGTAATTATCAAAAAAAGCCTCGCCTTAAATATAAGTTACACCAAGTTTATATTACTCTCAAAAGGTAAATTAATAACGATTTTAACAAATCATCAAATAACACTTAGTTCAACAATTTATCAATTGTAATATTGATGTATTCATCTATTTAGTGTTAAAATATTATATATCTTCATAAAAAAAGCTAATTAATTACTAATTATTATGATTAATTCATTAGCTTTACGATACCCCAATAAACTCCTTTACAGCTCCAATTATATAATTATTCTTGAAGCCCTGGTTATTGGGCTAAAAATATAATTGAAATGATAAAAGTAAACAGTATTGAAAAAAGGTTGTTAGCAGCAGTATTTTTGATTGCACTAATAACACTCATAGGTTGGTACTCCAACAACTTAAACTTAACAAGAGTTTCTCGCTTATTTTTACCTATGGCGCCCTTAACGGCCATTTTATTCATACTCATTGGATCCGCAAACTACCTATGGTTATTCCATAGGAAAAAAACTTGGCTTGTGCTTGCTAAAATAATCGTAATCTTAATACTAGTTATACAGACTGTTATAGCAATTGATTTCTTTTATTTAAATTACACCCTTAATGTAGAGGCTCTATTAATAAATACCTCTGAATTGTTCAAAAATCAACCCATTGGTCGTATTTCTCAATGGTCTATTTTATTATTTAATTTTACCGCAATTTCTTTTTTAATAATAGATAAAAATCACAAGCTCTTTTACCGAAATGTATATGGTATATTAACTTTGATTATTTTTGGATCAAGTGCGTTCTTCCTTCTGTCATATATTGAGCGTTTTCCAATTTTTTTCAATGAAAGAGTTATCCCTATTTCATTGCTGGGAGCGTTTTGTTTTTGGTTATTGAGCTTGATTCAGCTAAAGATAATCAATTTTGAAATTTGGCCTTTTAAATTATTCAACGAAAAATCAACCTATAATATAATTGCAAAAACTTTAATTCCTCTTGTTATTGGTTTGATCGTTTTACAAGAAATTATTGAAAATTACTTTATAGTTGATAAGAAGAGTCCCATAGTCTCCATGCTTTTTATGGTAATAGCAATATTCCTTATTATTTTTATGGTCTATAAAATAACTTCTATACTGGGAGATAGTCTGGATAAAACAGTTAAATCTCTGAAAATAAGCGAACAAAAGTTCGAAAGTTTGTTTAATAATGCTACCATAGGCTTGTACCAATCAACCCCAGATGGTAAGGTATTGACCGCCAACAAAGCATTATTAGATATGTTGCAGTATAGTTCACTTGATGAACTGCTTAAAATTGATATTACTAAGGGAAGTTATGTAGATCATAATAAACGTAAAGAATTCAAGAGAAAATTAACTCAATACAGTGAAATTACCAATTTCGAATCGCAATGGCGTTCAAAAAATGGCAATATCATTCATGTAAAAGAAGGAGCCCGAGCGGTTAAAGATAAAAATGGACATATCATTCGATATGATGGGGTAGTAGAGGATATAACAGAACTTAAAAAAATAGAAACAGTTCAAAACATCATCTTAAATATTGCAAATGCGTCTCAAAATGAAGATAACCTAAATGTAATAATGCGTGTTGTTCAAAATGAACTAGGCAGAATTGTTGATGCTAAAAACTTTTATGTGGCAATTTATAATGACGAGAATGATTCGATAAACAGAATCTTTTATCGAGACGAAAAAGATGAAATTATCAATTTTCCCGCAAGTAAAACGGCAACCGGGATGGTTATAAAACAAGGGAAATCATATTTACTTAGAAAAGAAGATACCTCTAGGTTAGTAAAAGAAAATAAAATCAATGTTGTAGGTGAAATCTCAAAAGTTTGGTTAGGAGTGCCTTTAATTGTGAAAGGAAAATCAATTGGTGCATTTGTTGTACAAAGTTATGAGAGTGAAAACGCCTATAATGAGAACGATAAAGAGGTATTAGAAATTATTTCACATCAAATAAGCACTTCAATAGAACGTCAACAATCAGAAAAAATACTGCAAGATGTAGAACAGAAACAGCGTAATATTTTGGAAAAAAGCACGAATCTATTTTACTCACACGACATTAATCATCAATTAAATTATATGAGTCCCCAAGTTAAGGATATTCTTGGCTATGAAGTGGAGGAGGCCTTAGTTAAATGGACTAAGTTAATTTCAGGTCATCCAATAAACGAACTAGGTTTTGGTAGTACCATGAGGGCTATAGAAACTGGCATTACGCAACCACCATATGAACTAGAACTTATCCGAAAGGATGGTCGTAAAATATGGGTAGAGGTAAGGGAAGCTCCTGTTGTTGAATATGGAAAGACGGTGGCTATTGTGGGTTCTTTAAATGATATTACAAAACATAAAAGAGACGTACAAATTCAAAATATTATTTTAAATATTGCTAATGCTTCACAAACATCTTTAAATTTAGGCAAGCTATTGCAGCTGATTCAAAAAGAATTAGAGCGTATTGTAGATTCAAAAAACTTCTATGTAGCAATTTATAATGAGGAGGAGGATACTATTCACCTTCCTTATTTTCAGGATGAATATGATGATATAACTGATTTTCCTGCCAAAGGCTCTCTTACTGGCTTAGTAATTAAAGAAGGAAAATCGATGCTATTAAATAACGCTGATATAAATAAGTTGGTTGAAGAAAAGAATTTGGTACACACCGGTCCAGATTGTAAGGTATGGTTAGGTTTACCCCTTAAATCTAAAGAGAAAATTATTGGTGCCATTGTGGTTCAAAGTTATGATGATGTAAATGCTTATAGTGAAAATGATATTGATATTCTTGAAATAATCGCATATCAAATAGGTATCTCTATAGAACGTAAACTTAATGAGGAAGAACTTATTAAGGCTAAAGAAAAAGCTGAAGAAAATGAGGAACAATTAAAACGAATAGCAAACAATTTTGCTGATGGTATGATTTATCAGATTGCTATGATTGATGAAAATCAAAGAAAATTCAATTATGTAAGTGATAGTGTAGTAAAGCTATATGGTTGTACCCCTGAACAAGTTAAAGAAAACTCCGACCTTATTTACAGTAAAGTACACCCTGATGATTTAGTTAATCTTATCAAAATAGAAAAAGAAGCATTAAAGAATTTTTCTACATTCAAATCCGAATGCAGGGTATTTAATCCTGACGGAAGTATTAGATGGTCCTATTTTGTATCTCAACCTCGATTAATAAATGAGATTGTTTGCTGGGATGGTATAGAAATTGACATAAGTGATCGAAAAAAAATTGAAAATGAATTGGTAATTTCCAAAGAAATAGCCGAAGAATCAGATCGTTTAAAATCTGCTTTCTTAGCCAATATGAGTCATGAAATAAGAACGCCAATGAATGCTATTATGGGCTTTTCTGAATTATTAAATGCCAACAATCTTTCTGAAGCTAAAAAAGAAAAATACCATGAAATTATTAGCAATAGTGGTAAACGACTGATGAATATAGTTACAGACATAGTAGATATTTCTAAATTAGACTCTAATCAGTTAAACTTACACCTTGAATTAATTAATATAAATGAGCTCTTAGATATTCTTTATAATCAATTCAATATAACTGCTAAAAATAAAAGTATTCAATTATCGTTGCATAAAGGATTGTCAATAGATGAGGGCAACATTAATACAGATGAAACAAGGCTTTGCCAGGTTATCACAAATTTACTAGAAAATGCTTTAAAATTTACCCAATCAGGAAGTATAGAATTAGGGTATCAGTTAAAAGAAAATGAATTATTGTTTTACGTTAAAGATACCGGTGTAGGAATCCGAAAAAAACACCACCAACTTATTTTTGATCGTTTCAGCCAATCTGATAATGAAATCTTAAAAGTAAAAGAAGGGGCGGGTTTGGGTCTTTCTATATCAAAAGGAATTATTGAACTATTTGGAGGTGTTATATGGGTAGAATCGGAACTTGGAAAAGGGTCAACCTTCTATTTTACCATCCCTTACAAAAATGGCGAGACAACAATGGAGCCTATTAATAAAAATAACCTTCGAGAAAACGTTCAAGAAATTGAAAGTAACGCTACTTCAAAAACGATTTTAATTGCCGAAGACGAATATACTAATTATATGTTTTTAGAAGCTATATTAGAAGCGCTACCATTTAAGTTGGTACACGTTGAAAATGGGAAAGATGCGGTAGATTTCATGAATTCAAACGCTAAAATTGATTTAATTCTAATGGATATTAACATGCCTGTTATGAATGGTCTAGAAGCAACAATTGCAATTAGAAAAATACATCCCAACATTCCTATCATCGCTGTTACAGCCTACGCTATGGCTACAGATCGTGAAAAGGCGATTGCACATGGCTGTACTGATTACCTTACCAAACCAGTATCTAAAAAAGTATTATTAGAAACCATCAATAAATATATCTGAGAAATCACCAAAATATAGCTTACTGTTAATACAATGATTTGAAACTAAAAAGTTTGTTTGCTAAATGTACTTAACTCCATGCGTTTCAATTAAACAAATTCTCTCTTGAAAATCCTTATAAAAAAGCAAAAAAATGATTGCATTTTTACCAAAACCTTATCTCCTAATTTAAGAAAAAATATGTTTAGTAATGGTTTCAAGTAACAAATCAAGTGATACAGGTTTTGAAAGATAATCAGTGCATCCTTAGATAGGAATAATTTAATTTATTGACTAAATGCAAATCAGAGTGGTTTAGATGTTTTACTGAATAACAAAACATTATTAAAAATAAAAGAGCCACTCAATTTCTATAATGGCTTTGTTTTGCTCCCCCTATTACTCAAAGTTGCAACTGGAATTAAATAATAAATCACGCAATTGTAAGAAGTATAAGTAGTTAGCTTTTTTAAGTTATTAAAAATCATACCTGTTAATTTATTTTTTGATAGTATAAAAAATGAAACGATTGAAAATATTTAAATTTAAAGGATTAATATTTTGGTATGGTAAACTTAAATTCACTTCCTTTCCCCAACTTACTTTCTACCCAAATTTTCCCATGTTGTTTTTCAATAAATTCCTTACAAAGAATTAATCCCAAGCCGGTTCCTTTTTCTTTTTCTGTTCCATCTTTTGATAATTCACAATCAATTGAAAAAAGGTTCTCCAAATATTCTGGTTCTATCCCTATTCCAGTATCAGAAATGATAAATAAAACCTCATTTTTTAAATTTTGGGTGATAATTTTTACAATTCCTCCTGGATGGGTAAATTTAAATGCATTGGTAACTAAGTTTATAATAACCGTGTGCAACATCTGTTTATCTGCTATAACAAACACTGAAGAGTCTATATCTAATTCCAAGGTAATATTTTTTGATAAGGCAATTGGCTCACATAGCAATTGTACTTCTAAAGAAAGTTCCGCAAGATCTACTTTAACTAGATTTGGAGTTAATTTACCTGTTTGTAACCTTGACCATTCTAAAAGATTTTCTAAAAGAATAAAGGTGTTTTTAGATACATTATGAATGTTTTGCGCAAATTTTTGAATTTTTTCAACCGAATAATTGGGTGAATTAACGACCAACAAATCACTAAATCCTAATATCGAATTAAAAGGATTTTTTAAATCATGGGCAATAATGGAAAAAAATTTATCTTTTGTTGCGTTTAATTCTTGCAATTTGCTATTAGCTTCATTGAGTTGCTCTAAGGTAATTTCCAACAACTGTTTCTCTTTTATCAAATTGCGTTGCAGCTTGCCAATCTCCTTATTTAAATGATGCATGTTTTTATTTTGATTAATAAGTTCCGCTGCATCTACACCGCCAAGAATTAAAAATTTCTCATTTTTCCGAAAAATTTTTACTGCGATACTTGAACTGATAGAGTAAAATTCTCCAATAGTTAAAAACCCATTAAAGATAAGAACATTTGAATTGTCTAAAGATGTTAATTTTTCAAAACTAGGGTTGATTAAGCTTTTTTGCGGGTTTTCGCTAAGGAGAAGTGACATAGCATCATTTGCAAATAACAATGTGCCATCTATGTTAAATAATGCAATGCATAATGAATGAGTGTCAAAAAGAGAAGCGATAAACTCATCCTTCCATTCTGCTAAAAGTCCAATTATCTTTTCTTTTTGCATCTATTAGTGAAATGTGTTGGTTGATTCTAGTTTTTCATCCGAAACTTTAACAAAAACCGGAAGGTTAATTTGCATCCATTCATACAAAGGAAGCACTTCGGTATAAGTTTCGACAGATAATTGGTTCTTAAAAATTTGCATCCAAGTATTTAGCTGTGCCGCCCAATAATTGGTGGAAAAACCATGACTTCTATAAGCGCTAAAAACCCATAAAATGGTTTCTACCAAAACCTCAGCATTGTTATATTTTAATATTGAAATAATAAACCGCACATGATTTGCATGATTATCCTGCATCATGGCACTATTGCCTTTCCCAACTAAATTTTCTAAATCACCACGTTCTATCATTAATTTATTCATCTCTGTAATGAGTTGTTCTGCATTTTGCGCATATTCATCAGCAGCTGTATTACTTACCTGCTTTAACTGATTTGCGGTTTGTAAGAGATGATTCTTATCCATGATTATTTAGTTTTTTAATAAATAAATCGGTACTGTTTAAATCGGGTTTAAAGAAAACATTTTCATAATTTAATAATACATTTTGACCTCCATGAGAAAAAGCCTGACCTCCAACTAAAATTGGGGTTTTAGGAAATTCCTGACGAAATATGCGAATCATTTTTTCTAACTCTGGTAAATGAAAATAAATACTCAAAGAAATAGCCATAAAATCAAGAGGAATTGTTTTTGCAAAGGATATAATATCAACTGTTGGTGTATTAGAACCCAAAAAATAAGAATTCCATCCGTTCATTTCGAACAAATCACTAATCATCTTTATTCCAATTTGATGATATTCATTTTCAACAGATGCCAATAAAACTGTTTTACCAATTTTTTGTTGCGCTATTATAGAAAAATAATGTTCATTTATAATTGCCTCAGAAATTGCTGAAGCCAAATGTTCTGTAGCAACACTAATTTTATTGTACTCCCACAACTCCCCAACTTCATATAAAGATTTTTTTATGATGTTTTCATAAATATCTATTATAGAATAATTATTTTGAATTAACTTCTTTACAATGCTAGAACACAATAAACGATTGCCTAACAATAATCCCTTAAGAAAATTTTGTTGTGTTTTATTGTTTAATTCCATTTAATAGGGATAATCAATATAAATTATTGTTGTCTACAAGATAAATAATTTTATTTACTTAACCTTACCACATTGATTATTTTCTTTTTTTTAAGATAATTAGAAACAAAAAAGCGTTACAATTGCTTGTAACGCTGCTTTTTGCTCCTTCTATTACTCTGAGTTGCAACCAAAATTCACTTTATAAATTTGTAACTATTGAAAAATTAATGAAGTAACTTTTTATCATCCTAAAAGATAACCAACATTTCGTAAATTTGCGATTATTGAATGTGTTATTTTTTAATAATTCCAACATTAATAATAAAAGAAAAACAATTCAACTATCATAAATACTGTTGCCAACATCTCATAAAATTTATGCTTACATTTAAACTAAATAACGAACCAACAAACATTTAACTAACAATTTGCTACGGCGGAAAAAAATACTAAACCTTTGGTATTAATTTTACAAAAATGAGAACTATCCCTTTAAAAAATACTATTAGTCTTATTATAATAACCTTAACTCTAATATCTTGTTATTCCCCAGCATATATATCAGGAAGATTAGAAGGCATAGATAAGAAAGACATAAAAATTTATCTAATTGAACCTGAAACCTTACAAGAGTTAGCTGCATCATATTTTGGAAAAGTCATAGATTCTGCTGTAGTAAATTCTGATGGCAGCTTTGAGTTCCGCAACTTGCCAAAAACTAAAGAACCTGTATTGTTAGAATTAGTCATACAGCAAGTTGGAAAGGATCCTAAATATTTAAAAACCGATGATCCAATTAAGTCGAACTATATGCCAATTCTATGGCAATTAGGAGAGCCTTTGAAAATCACTGCTAAATTAGATGAATTTCAAAAAAGTTTTACAATTGAACATCCTTCAGAAATTAATAAAGCCTTGTTAGATTTAAGGGATATTCATCAGAAAGCTTACCAAACTTATCTTGCAGGAAAGCATTGGCAAATAGAAGATGGCAGTCAATTGTTGGAAAAGGAAAACGCGATCTTACAATATCAGACGAAGCTAATAAAGTTTGCAAATAGCACACAAGACCTTATGCCAGCATTGGTGGCATTAAGATGGGTAAGTATAGAGAATTATTATGAACGTGTGCCTGAATTTTTGGTAAGCCAATGTAATAAATGGAAGAAAAAACAACCAGATCATCCTTGGGTAAAACAACTTTGTAAAGAAAGTGATCCCTCTAATTTACCTGTTTTAGTAGGTGATGTATTTCCAAATCTCAAGTTTCCCATGTTAACAAAGGATACACTTTCCCTTAAAGACCAATTAGGCAAGAAGCTTACTATTATAGACTTGTGGGCATCTTGGTGTGCTCCTTGTCGTACGGAAAACCGTGAAGTTTTAGTACCTATTTGGAATGAATATCATAATCAAGGGTTACAAATTGTTGCTTATAGTCTTGAAAGTGATGAATATAGTTGGAGAGCAGCTATAGAGCGCGATGGGGCAAATCGCTGGTTTCAATCATCAGATTTACAAGGAGATGATGCACCTTTCTTAAAAAAAATCCGTGTTCGGACCATTCCAGCCAACTTTATTCTTGATGATAAGGGTGTAGTTATAGCTAAAAATGTTCATGGAAGGGCTTTAATGGATTTGGTTAAAAGTTATATGAAAAAAATAGATTAAATGCCGAGAACACTTTATAAAATTTATGCTAACATTTAAACTGAAAAAACTAACCTATTGTATGATTCAAACTAATTTGGACTTATACTTAGAGCGTTTTATTTAAATTTAAATACATTCAACCATTTCCTTTTTCCTATATCTTAAAACAACATCTTGTAACTTCCTTTAAAATAAAAGGAAGGGTGTTTAATGAAAAACTCATCAAATTAGTTTTTGAAGTAAAAGAAGGAAATGTATAATCGAATTTTACACCAAAACCTTGCTCAAACCTTGCGCATAAAAAAGGTTCCAAAACTAAATGTCTTGAAACCCTTACTGGTATTGCTCCTCCCGCAAAATCAAAAAAGAGTGGGGGTTGAGTATTAGATTAACTCGTATTTACACAAGTAAAAAAGTTTAAAAATTTTTGATAAAAATTATTTTTTCTCTAGGTCAAAAAAATATTGACTTGATTTTTGATCATAAACCATCAAACTAAGCTCGTTTTTAGTATTTAAATTAAATGTTAGAATTGTTTCAATACGATTATCTAGATGTTGTGGAATACATTTATACAAATAATTTGTAATGCCTTTATCTTTCAATTTTCCTAAAAAATCAACTACTTCATAAATTAACAACTTATCAGGCATTCTTGGATCTTGTATTGCAATACTCCCTTCTGTTTGATTTTCATCAATTAACACTGCAATTCTAAATTCTGATTCTTCAATAAAATTATTTTCAGCAGAAGTGAAATCTTCAAAACTTGTTTTATAACTTCTATAATCTCCTGTGAAGTTTTGAGCAATTCCAGCCAGATGGCACAAAGTGAATATAAGTAGCAGAATCTTTTTCATTTAATTTTTTTTGGGATGAATATTATTAGGAAATTCTAACAAATTTTCTGTATTAATAGGGCTATTTATACATTGCTCCAGCTTATGTACTTAAGCATCTGATTTACTTCTTTCCATAAAATCCATCACTTTACCAATTATTACTTGTGCTGAATTATCCAATTTTTCTATTTTTTCTGGCAGACGCCAGTAACAGTTTGGAACTATTGTTGAACCAACTGCTCTAAATATTCAATGATTACCTTAGAATTGAATTGCCTTCTATCTAATTCAACCAATAATTTGTATTGTGAATCTATAACATCTAACGAAATATTAAACCTATTCACTAAATATTCCATAATAGGAATGCCATTTTCCTGAAGTTGCCTAATGATATGACTTGTAGTTCTTTGATAAATCTGATGCATCCACAAAGTAGCTTCAATATTTCGAACATCACAATTAACTTTTTCAGCTACTTGAGCTGCTAATACTTTGTGAGTATCAATTAAAGGAACTAAATGTTCAGCTAACTTATCAAATTCAATCGTATTTGAACGTAACAAAACATCTGTCCCGGTTCTACAAGTTGCATACACTTGAACGTCTTTTTTCCAATAATTATAAATATTGTTATAGATGAAACTCTCAAAATTTACACTAATCGCAAATCGCTCACTATGTTCTAGCCTTCTAACCCTTTGG
Organism: Lutibacter sp.; assembly: GCA_027449025.1. Taxonomy (GTDB): domain Bacteria; phylum Bacteroidota; class Bacteroidia; order Flavobacteriales; family Flavobacteriaceae; genus Lutibacter. The sequence goes on from DAIDMK010000013.1 coordinate 12,247, forward strand.
TTATGGTCTGCAATCATACCTGATGGACAATACCTGTTTTTATCATTTCTAAATTCATAACAATATGCCATTGGTTCAACAAATTGAACTTCTCCTGATAAATTTTTAAATTGAAGTGATAATGTGCAAATACCAGGCGATGTGTTTGAAATATGACCTAATCTGAATTCAAAATCAGGATTGTCATCTCGATAAGTTTTTTTGAATTTTTCTTTTTCATTTTCAATGTCTTTTTTTCTCCAACGATCCCAAAATTCTAGTAAATTGCTTCCTAAGGAAGTGAACATTGCTAATACCGTAAATCCTGAAAATAGAATTCCCGCAAACCACAACCAAAAATTATCCATAACTGTTTTTTACAATATGATATAAATATCGGAAATAATTCTACACCTTAAAAAAATAACTTAAAAAAACGAGACAATTCCTGAAGGGTAGCTCGTTAAGTTTTTGTCTAAAAAAAACCACCCCCATTTAGGAGGTGGAAATTGCTATGAAAAAGATGTAGGAAAAAATAACCTGCATTCAAATATAGGGTTCTGTCGCATCTGTAATATTTGGATTTGATTTTAAACGATAATACGAAACTTAAGAATGTATGTATCTGAATATCAACCTATATTTTTTTATTGTCTTGATCAAATTTTTGTAAATTTTGACAGAGGCAGCAGAACCTAGTTTTTTATTCATTAATTATTTAAATTGAATTACCAATCACTTTTAGATGTTTCTTTTTTAATTGGATTATTAATATATTTTTCCAAATCGTTTTTCAAATCGTTAAGGGCAGTCATTAACCCATCAGCAATGGAAACCGCATCCTCGATAGGCTTTCCATTTTTTTATACAAAAGTGTGTACGTTGGAATATAATTTGACCAACCTCCAGACGTTTTAGAAGAATTTAATTCTAAACTTGTTACTTGAAATTTTATTTTATCTTGTTTAAATGCGAATGTTATAAAATAATTACTGTCATAACAAGTAGTCATTTTAAGGTTAACACATGGGGAATTGGTTTTATTTACTTCAATTCTAATATAATCATTTTCAATTTTGGACTTAATTATTATAGTTGGAGTATTATAAGCTAAATTAATCCATTCATTTACCAATTTAAACCCTTCCTCAATTGCCATAGATTCTTTATTAATCACTACAAATTGATTTATTAAGTAAGGGTTATTTTCGGTTATCTCAAATGACTCAACTTTCCTTTCCTCTTGTGCATTAGAATTATTATAACAGAATATCGTTGCAGTTAAAAATAAATAAATAATTTTTTTCATATTACAATTTTTTAAATTAAAATAAAGGTATTCTCTTAAAAAATAAATATCCTATATCAAAAGTCAACTTCACTTAAAACTAAAAGACTTTTTTACCTCAAAAATATTTTTAGAAGACAAAAAGTTACTTTAGATAGAAACAAAAATGAATTTGTATAAATGTAAAAGTTAATATTAGACATTGGCTATTTGTGTATGGTAACATCAAAGAATAATAGAAAATATTGTAGATTAATTTCCAAACAAGTTTTCAATCTTAAAAAGTCTGTACCAATAACTTTGAATCCAGTTATATCCATCCCAAAGATTGAAGCTTATTTTTTTTCTATTTATTGATATTAAAAGTACAACATTATCATCTAAAATCACTTCAATGTTTTTATATTTTGTGCTTTTTTCTAATTCGGATACAATTAATTGATATAATTCTTCTTTAGATTGTTTTGACAACCAAATACTTTCATTTTGATAATTATATTTACTGTTCCTAAAGGTTAAAAGATATTTATCTTTATCCTCAAAAAACAATAAAGTTGCGGAAAACTCTTCATCTTTCAGAAACGCCATATTTCTGATACCAATAGTTTTAAACACATTATTAGCTTCTTTCCTTAACTCTTTGTATTGATTTAGATCTAAATTACCCAGAGAAGTGAGAGGGTCAACAATTGGAAGTTTTCTAGAAAGACCACTAGTTTGGTCGGCTAGTGTATGACTTATTTTTCCAACTAAACTTACATTGCTGCTTTTTTGTTCAATAACTTTTATTTGCGAAAAACAAAAAATTGAATTTAAAAGAAAGATGAAAATTAATTTATGTTTTATCATAATCATATAAAATATGAGTCCCACTCGATTTTAAACAAGTGGGACTTAATTAATTGTAAAATATTAGTAATACTCAATTATATCTGCACTAACAACAACCTCTATTGTTATTTCTGTAGCATCGATAGTGGCACCAACTCTATTACCCTTTAATGTTTTAAGAACATCTATAGAGAGGTTTGCATAAGCTTGGTTATCCTTTAATTCAGGAAGTCTTGATTTTGCTTCAGACATTAATCCCTCAGGAGCCATTTCTTGCTTATTTTTTCTGTAACTAGATACATAATATGTTGTTTTTGCTTTTCCCATAACATTTTTAGCAACATACTTGAAGTTAGAATTTGTTTTAATTGATTCTGTTCCATGATGCACGAAATCGTAAGTTTGTTGTGTTACTGAACAACTAGTTAAGAAAAACACAAATAATAATAAAAAACTAATTTTCTTCATAATAAAGGTTTAAAATTTGGCCTACTCTTTTTTTGAATTGGATTTTCAGCTTAGTTCCAATATGTTTTTTAATCCCCACCAAATCGAACTGCATTAAAAAACACAATAAGAACTAATAAAAAATTAATTCAATGTTTATTTGAAAATATATTTTGATTTTTTAAGCAATTTTTTTTTTGACTTTCAATAAAATAAAATTAAGCAGTTAAATTGATAAAAGTTTAGATAATCATCATAAGTCCAAATCTACATTCAATTAATAATTTTATGCTACGGAAACCCGTAACGCTTTAATAAATTATTAAAGTTTAGATATAAGATGTTCTTAAACAAAAAACCACCCCCATATAGGAGGTGGTAAATTGCTATGAAAAAGATGTAGGAAAAATAACCTACAACTCAAATATAGTGAATTATAGTATAGGCTAGGTAGGGTAAGATGAAATTGTTTAATAGGTATTTTTTTAATTTATATTTAACTTTAATTAAGTTACCCTACTTACTCTATTTATTTAATTTACCATTCAATCTTTTCATCTGCTCACTTAACTTCTTCTGAACTATTTTACCATAACTATCTTCTGTAATTGTTATACTATTGTGTCCTAATAATTGTGATACAATTTCCATTGGCACATCATTATAGAGTAGTACAGTAGATGCAAATGTTTTTCTGGCTGTATGTGTAGTCAATCTTTTTTCTATTCCAAGTATTGGTGCAATTTCCTTTAAATAGGAGTTATACCTTTGGTTGCTATAAATTTTAAATACAAACTCTGAATTTTCATCAGCATACTTATCAATCAGTTGTTGTGCCTTTGGAAGCAATGGAACAGAAATATTTTTTTGTGTTTTCTCTCTTACCATTTCAATCCACAATTCACCATCAAATCCTTTAACAATATGTTTCTTTTGTAGTTTGCTAATTTCATTATATGCCAATCCTGTGTAGCAACTAAACACAAACCAATCTTTAACCTGCTGTAATCTTGGTTGAGTAAATTGATGTTTTTCAAGTGATTCCAATTCATCTACAGATAAAAATACAATCTCGGTTTTTACACTTTTAGCTTTGTACATCATAAATGGGTCTCTTTCCAAATAACCCTTTGATAAAGCAACTTTAACTGGTTTTCTAAACCTTTGAATTGATTTATTAATGGTAATTTGCTTTTGACTTTCTTCAACTTTTAAGTAATATTAAAAATCAATCAAAAACTGTAGTGTCAATTTCTTTAATGGAAAATCATTGGTTTTATACTTCCATTTAATAAAAGATTTTACATTGTTTTTTACATAGTAGAACTTATTCCAAGTTGCTTGTTTAATATCGATTCCTACGAGCTTTTTAAGCATGTTTAAGTGACTTTCAAACTGTTCAACTACATTGTGTTCTTTAGTTGGTTTTTTGCCTTTATACAGCATGTGAATATCTTCAACAGTAAAATTTCCTTCCTGAACTTGAAGCAATAAAAAAGCCCTATTAATTTTACTTTTAATAAGGCTTAGTTGTGAATTAATAAATTCAGTTTCATCATTTGGCGGTTCAGCTTTTTGATGCTTACTATTCCAATGTTTAGGATTTATAAATAATCCAGTAGTAATTTGTTTCCTTTGTTCTAAATAAGTCAATCTACATAATAAAGGTACTTTACCATCATTTCTTATTTTATTATTTGCGGATATAAATAGAATGTTAAGTTTATTAATTTTCATAACGAATTTGATTTTTAAAATATTGAATTGTTAAAATATAGATAGCTACCTTTTTATTTTTAATAGGTTCCTTTAAGTATGCCTTTTTTTGGTAATAAAGTTGACAAGTTGGCATTTTAATGAGTTTGGAAATATTGGATGCAGTGAATGCATGCAATGCAGTAATAACAAGTAAAACGTAGTGTTTGGCACTATTTAAAATGAAAAAAGCCACTCAATTTCTTGAATGGCTTGTTATCGCTGGGCTCCTCCTCTTGGGCTCGAACCAAGGACCCTCTGATTAACAGTCAGATGCTCTAACCAACTGAGCTAAGGAGGAATTTATCTGCTTTTGCGAGTGCAAATATACAAGGTTTTCTTCTTTTTGCAAGAGATTTTTAAAAAAACTTCTTCTTTTTAATTTCTTTGCTTTTATTTAAAAGTAACTTGTTGTAAATCAACCTGAAGTAAGTCGTTAAAATCAACATTTATTTTAATGGTTTCTCATAAAATTCCAAATAAAAGCACTAAAAAAACCATATTTTTAACAAGATTGTTCAAATATTACTAAAAGTATAATAATTGCAATATAACCATTATTAAGATGGTGGTTTTGCTAAATGTTGTATTTTTACCTATTTAAATAAAACATTGACTACTAACAATACTATGGATAAATTTTCATTCTTAAATACGGTTCACACTGGCTTTATAGCCGACTTATACGATCAGTATTTGATAAATCCTGATACAATAGAACCCAGTTGGAGAAGTTTCTTTCAAGGATTCGACTTTGCCAACGAAAAATATTCTTTTAAATACGGTGAAGAAGACCAAGAAAATGCAGTCTTTGAAGTACCCGAAAATGTACTGAAGGAATTTAAAGTTCTAGACTTAATTAATGGATACCGTTCACGTGGGCATCTATTTACAAAAACAAATCCAGTTCGTGAACGCCGAAAATATATGCCTACACTGGCCATCGAAAATTTTGGGCTGTCTGAAAAAGATTTGGATATCGTTTTTGATGCTGGGCAAATTATTGGCACTGGAAAGGCAACTTTACGCGACATCGTTAAGCATTTAGAAGACATATATTGTGATTCCATTGGGGTTGAATATATGTATATTCGGAATCCTGAAGAAGTTAAGTGGATTCAAAAACAGCTTACCACTAACGCCAATCACCCAAACTACACCCCTGAAACAAAAAAGTATGTGCTGCAAAAGTTAAATCAGGCGGTGACTTTCGAAAACTTTTTGCAAACCAAATATGTAGGTCAAAAACGGTTTTCACTAGAAGGTGGCGAAACTTTAATCCCGGCTATTGGTGCCGTTATCCGTCTTGCCGCTGAAAATTTTGGTGTTAAGGAATTTGTCTTGGGAATGGCGCACAGAGGTCGTTTAAACACCCTTATAAATATTTTTAGAAAACCAATTCGCGATTTATTCAGCGAATTTGAAGGCAAAGATTTTGAAGATGAAGATATTGATGGCGATGTTAAATACCATTTGGGTTTAACCACAAAAAAAACATTAAAAACCGGCAAGGAACTTATTATGAATTTGGTTCCCAATCCATCACATTTAGAAACTGTTGGTTCTATTGTGCAAGGGATTTCCCGCGCAAAAATAGATAATGATTACAACGGAGACAATTCAAAACTGCTTCCTATTATTGTTCACGGTGATGCGGCAATTGCAGCCCAAGGCGTTGTTTATGAAGTAATACAAATGAGTCGATTGCCAGGTTATTCGACCGGAGGAACCATTCATATTGTGGTGAACAACCAAATTGGATTTACCACCAATTATTTGGATGGGCGCTCAAGCACCTATTGTACTGATGTCGCAAAAATAACCTTATCGCCCGTGTTGCACGTTAACGCCGATGATGTTGAGGCGGTAACACACGCCATTGAAATTGCCATGAATTTTAGGATGCAATTTAAAAGAGATATTTTTATTGACTTGCTCGGTTACAGAAAATATGGGCATAATGAAGGTGATGAACCTCGTTTTACCCAGCCAAAACTATATAAAGCCATTGCAAAACACCCAAATCCGAGAGATATTTATGCCCAAAAACTTATTGCCGAAGGTGTTATTGATGATGCTTATTTGAATAATTCAATTGCCGAATTTAAAGACTTGCTGGAAGAAGAATACCTGCAAGCAAAAGAGGTTGAAACTTCAAAAGTACGGGAATTTATGCAAGAAACTTGGGCGAGTTTTACCCGACGAGGTATAGAGGCGATGTTAATTAGCGAAAAAACCGATTACCCAAAATCGAAATTGAAAGACATCGCAAAAATTGTTTCAACCGTTCCAACAGGAATTAAATTTTTAAGAAAAGCTGAGAAAATTTTATTAGATAGACATCAGATGGTTTTTGAAAATGACAGAATCGATTGGGGAATGGGAGAAACTTTGGCATATGGAACCTTGCTGCAAGAAGGATTTGATATCCGTATTTCTGGACAAGATGTGGAACGCGGAACTTTTAGCCACCGCCATGCTATTTTGCGTGATGAAATTTCTGAAGAACGCATCAATTTGCTGAACATGATTGGTGAAAATCAGGGAAAAATGAATATTTACAATTCCCTATTGTCAGAATATGGCGTGCTTGGTTTTGATTATGGCTACGCCATGGCGAATCCAAATACCTTAACCATTTGGGAAGCCCAGTTTGGTGATTTTAGTAACGGAGCACAAATTATTTTCGACCAATATATGTCGGCTGCAGAAGATAAATGGAAATTACAAAACGGAATTGTGGTTTTGTTGCCGCATGGTTATGAAGGACAGGGATCTGAGCATTCATCTGCCCGCATGGAGCGTTATCTGCAATTGTGCGCCATAGACAATATGATCTTGGCCGACTGTACAACACCAGCTAACTTTTTCCACCTAATGCGTCGTCAAATGAAACGTGATTATAGAAAACCACTTATTGTTTTTACACCAAAAAGTTTGCTCCGCCATCCGGCCGCAACTTCTTCATTGGAGGAGTTTTGCAACGGAAGTTTTCAAGAAGTGATTGACGATACTATCGACAAAAAGAATATAACCAAATTGGTTTTTTGTACCGGTAAATTTTATTATGATTTATTGGCCGAACGCACGTCATTGGAAAGAAATGATGTGGCACTAATAAGAATTGAACAGCTTTTTCCTTTGCATTTAGAAAAATTACAAAAGGTAATCGACAGCTATCCGAATGTCAAAAAATACATTTGGGCACAGGAGGAGCCTGAAAATATGGGCGCTTGGAGTTATATGTTGCAACGTTTTAGGTTGGTAAATCTTGAAGTGGCATCACAAGCTTTTTACGCAGTTCCTGCCGCAGGTTCTTCAGCAAGGTTTAAACGAAGACACCAACGCGTAATTGATAAAGTATTTAATACTAACGAATAATAAATCCTTAAAACTCTTTTCCTTGGAAAATATTTAAGGCAAAAAAGATAAATAAAAAAATTAAAAAGATGATTTTAGAAATGAAAGTTCCCTCTCCGGGAGAATCTATCACAGAAGTTGAAATTGCTGCCTGGCTTGTTAAAGATGGCGATTATGTGGAAAAAGACCAGCCCATTGCCGAAGTGGATTCTGATAAAGCAACCCTTGAGTTGCCTGCGGAAGAAAGCGGTATTATTACGATGAAGGCGCAAGAAGGCGATACCGTAGCCGTTGGTTCCGTTGTTTGCTTAATTGATTTAGACGGTAAAAAACCAGTTGGCAGCGAGAAATCTGTGACCATTGAGAAGTCTTCAGTTGAGCCATTAAAACCTATTGAAAAAACTGCAGAAAAACCAGCTGAATCAAGCGTTGTTGAAAAAACGTACGCAAGCGGCACAGCATCTCCTGCAGCAAAAAAAATATTGACCGAAAAAGGAATTTCACCATCTGAAATTACAGGAACCGGTAAAGATGGCAGAATCACAAAAGATGATGCTGTAAAGGCAGTGCCAAGCATGGGAACGCCAGCTGGCGGTAAACGTAACAGTGAGCGCACAAAACTTTCAATGCTTCGCAGAAAAGTGGCAGAGCGTTTGGTTGCGGTAAAAAATGAAACTGCGATGCTCACCACTTTTAACGAAGTGGATATGAAGCCTATTTTCGACTTGAGAAATGACTATAAAGATGCATTTAAAGCGAAACACAATGTTAGCTTAGGATTTATGAGTTTCTTCACTTTAGCAGTTGTTAGAGCCTTAAAATTGTATCCAGATGTGAACGCTATGCTAGATGGCGATTATAAAATTTTACACGACTTTATGGATATTTCCATTGCGGTTTCTGGACCTAAAGGTTTGATGGTTCCGGTAATTAGAAATGCGGAAAATCTTTCATTTAGAGGGGTGGAAAATGAAGTAAAACGTTTGGCATTGAGAGCAAGAGACGGACAAATAACTGTTGATGAAATGACCGGAGGTACTTTTACCATTACAAACGGTGGTGTTTTTGGCTCCATGTTGTCCACGCCAATTCTTAATCCGCCTCAAAGCGGTATTTTAGGAATGCACAATATTGTTGAAAGACCCGTTGCTGTTAAAGGGGAGGTGGTGATTAGACCAGTTATGTTTGTTGCCTTGTCTTACGATCATAGGGTTATTGACGGACGAGAATCTGTTGGTTTTTTGGTTGCTGTTAAAGAAGCATTGGAAAACCCTGTGGAAATTTTGATGGACAACAATCCTAAAAAAGCGTTGGAATTATAATATTCAAAAATATTAAGTGTCAAAAAACCGAGCAGTTTGCTCGGTTTTTTGAATTTTTAATAAACAATTTTTTACTTCCGTCTTCCGTCTTCCGACTTTAAAACTTATAAACTAATTTTTTTAAATACAAACTTTTTGTTCCGTAATTAATAATTGCCCTCCCTTTTTCAAGGATATCGGCTCCGATGATACCGTCAACAGCTTCTGCATGATGCTCAGTTAAAGCGGTGTTCACGTGTGTTAAATCGAGTAGCACCACTGTAAAATCTCCATATTTCCATTGGTTAATTTCAATGCCGTTTTTGGATGATACTTTTGTTTCCATGCCAATTGCTCCAGCACCTGCAGCTTTTGTTTTGGAATCTTTTACCTCTAACTTAAATTTTTCGGCCAAAGTGATGTCTATACACGAATTTGAAGCGCCAGTATCCAAAATAAACCGACCCTTTACACCGTTCAATTTTACTTTAAGCTCAAAATGATTGGTGTTAATCTTTTTGAGTTTTATTTTGGCATATCCTTTTCTTAAAAGAATGTTGTTAAATTCCATCTATTTGTATTTAGGGCTAATTTACCGCTTTTTTTTAGTAGAAAATAAACTTCTAGAATTAAGCAAAAAAAATACTGTCTCTAAAAAAAGACAGTATTTTTATATGATTTAACTAATTCGCTATTCTACTTTAAATGCAATTGGCAAACTGTATTTTACGCCAACTGGGCGTCCACGTTGTTTTCCAGGAATCATTTTTGGCAATGATTCTACAACTCTAATGGCTTCAGCTTCCAATCTTTTGTGAGGCGCTCTTGCTTGTACATCCGTAATATTTCCTGTTTTGTCAATTTTAAACATCACGAATATTTTTTTAACGCCTGGCGTTAATCCTAAATCAGATGCCAAGTCAGCGTTAAATTTAGAGTTTACATGTTTAGCAATTTTATCTTGCAAACATTCTTTTAATTCAGCTTTTGATCCTTTACAACCAGGAAATACAGGAACATCTTCAATAATTGCAAAAGGAACGTCCTCCATAATATCTTCGTCCAAGCTCACCTCAACAATTTTCTTAATTTCAACAGCCTCTTTTTCATTTGATTCTGTTGATTTAATCACTGTTTCCTCAACCTCCTTTTCATCTTCAACAATCTCGATTTTATCTGGTGTTGGTGGTGGTGGTGCTTGTTGCTCAGGCGGCTTCACTTGCTCTATTTCGATTGTTTGCTCTTCATCTTGGGCATTGTAGTTTGCAGGGCCAAGTTCTGCGATAACTCTATCATACGTCTTCTTTTCAATGGCTAAATAAACCACTAAAAGTGCTAATACCAAACCTAACTGCATAAACAATTTGGTGTAGGTCTCTAAATTCGCTTTTGGATTTTTTTTGACTTGCATCTTTAAAATTTTTTATAGGTTGCTAATTTAATAATTTAAATATATTATACAAGTATATTTTTTAATTGATATTAGTTTTTTTTTAAAACGAGGACAAAAAATATAATCGCTACTGCAATACCCGAAAAATTGGCAAAAACATCGTATAAATCTGCTTGCCGGTAATCGGTTAAGGCTCCTTGTAAAATCTCAATAATTATGCCATAAATAAAAATTGTTGATGCAACCAACATGGTTGATTTTAATTGCATTGTTTTTTTACCATAAGCCAATAACCAGCTTGTTGTCAACAGAAAATAGCTACCCGAGTGCAATATTTTATCTGAAATTTGCATGACAATATCCAATCCGATTTTAGGGGATATGAGGCTCCCAATTGCAATTGCAATTGTTAAAGATAAGGCAATGTAAAAATAATTATTATGCCCCAATAAGTTCACCGTATTCAGCTGCCGATAATAATTTTGCTATTTGAGAGGCATCTGAAATAGTGATTTTAATCATCCATCCTTCTCCATAGGGGTCTTTATTTACTTTTTCTGGCTCATCACCTAAAGCCTCATTAAACTCAATGATTTCACCTGAAATTGGCATAAATAAATCTGAAACTGTTTTTACAGCTTCTACCGACCCAAAAACTTCATCTTTCTCAACTGTTTCATTTAAGGTGTCAACATCAACATAAACGATATCGCCCAATTCGCTTTGCGCAAAATGCGTAATACCAACTATTGCTGTATTGCCTTCAACTTTAATCCATTCGTGATCTTTAGTGTATTTTAAATCTACTGGAATTTTCATTATTATATTATTTAATTTACTATTTATACTATTTAATTTATTTTTTAATTACCAAATATATACCTTACGCTTAGTCCCGAACTTACCGATTGTCTTGGGAAAGTTGTTGAAACTGCATATTGGGAAGAACTTTGGTCGAAGTAAAAAGAAGCTGTCAAGCTTTTACTTACCGCATAATCTGCAAAGAACTTCAGCGACAATAAACGCTGGCCTCCTGTTACCTGATCGTTATCTTTATCTATTTCTCTAATAATTGTCACATTGTCTCTTAAAGATACATCTGCCCTTAAATCTAAATCTCCTTTTAGTTTCGTCAATTCGCCTCCAAATCTAAATTTCATTGCCAAATCTTTAATTCTGTATCCCAATCCAATCACATATTCGGTTCCTTTTATTTGGGTAACTGTATTGTTGCTAAAGTTTAAAGTAAGCCCTCTATCTTTATTAATTCGACCGCTGAAAGATACGGAATTTTTCATTTTAACGTCAACTTTTATCAGTGGAGAAAATTCTTCCAGTAAATTGATATTTGAAAAAATGGTTTTGTTAATGTAATTCCCTGCTATGTCGGTTTCTGCATACGGATCCCTTTCATTATATGCCAAATTATTGGTGAAACTTGTAATAGAATAAAGGGAATTGTAACTGTGCGTAACCAAAAAGCTTCTAAAATTTTCTTTAAACCAGGCCATTTTCATTAATCCTTTGTAGGTTAATTTCCAGCCTGGAATGGGTACTTCTCTAAAAGCGTCTAAATTTACAGTATTTGCATCATTACCGGAATAGGCAGCAACAAATGCGGGTAACATAACCTGTTCGCTTGTTTCCCCGAAACCACTTATTGGTTGGCTGGAATTTGTTGCCAAACGCTGCGCAATAATTGTCCTGTTGTTTTTAAATTCTTCAAAAGTGGCATCACTGTTTTTGAATGATGTTTTTATCATATTATGGCTTATGCTAAAGTTTCCGTACTGGGTAACTGGGGAATTTGAATCTAAAATGTTATTGACAACATCCAATTGTTGAGTTGTGTTTTTTGTGTAGGTTTTAGCTCCCTTAAACTCAATATCTAAATTTTTTGATGGTTCAACGTTAATGGTTGCATCTAATTTATCAAAATGTGTTAGGCTATATGTTCTGTTGTAATAAGGGTCATTGGCATCTCTAGACAATAGCCAACCATTTTCAACGGCTTTCTGTCTAATGTCAACCTGACTTCCAAACACAAAACCAAAGGTTGGTGCTAGACTACCGCCGTAATTATCGCGCCCCAAAAATCCGATTTGAGGAACATATCCCGGCAAATATGTTCCATTATTTTCAGAATAATTAATACGTGCTTTTTTAACTGAAGTTAGCACATTATAAAAAGTTTGTCCAACTTCAGAAGCAACAGATTTATTTTTTTTAGCAGCATTTCTTTCAGCAATTTCTGTTGCTGTCTGGTTTGTTCCGTTAACCTTGGATTTTTTATTCAACAGCTTGTCAACGCCAATGGCTTTGTAAAATTTAGCAAAATCTATGTCAGTCCCAATGGTATGCGTATTTGCATTTTGAATCACATTTCCAACTTTATCAATATAAGATTGTGAAGAAGCTTGCCAGTCAAAATCGGCTGTGTAAGCATAATCGGCATTCACAAAATCCAAGAACGGTATTTTATTCAACGGTATTTTGTATGTTCCATTTAAAGATTGGTGGTAATGATCAGGTCTTCCGGTGGTAAAGAAATTATCAAATATTTTAATGTCATCTGTAGCAAGGAAGTCATCATAAATATAATTATTTGCCGCCCTAAAATTAAACTGCAACGATTTTGTTAAATTATATCCTATTGCGTAATCCCAATCAAACAAATAATCGCGCTGTTTTAGAATTGGCAATTCCGGCAACCCTTCTATCAAACTTCTTGACAATTGTTCATTATATCTTCTGATAATATTTGAATTTATGGAGATTGTTGAAGGCAATAAGGTTACATTAAGGTCTTTAATAAATTTTAAATATTTGCTATTTAATGCATCTGAATTTTTAAATGGCTCAATAATTAGTGGTTTAAAACTAAAATTATAGTTAGCGGAAGCACGAACATTTTGGTCGAGATATTTTTGGACATTGTAGTCTTTATGGTAAGTGTCGTTATACGCATAGGAAACCGATAAATTTTCAACACTATAAAAATGTTTTTTATTTTCTGAATCTGCATTAAATTCTTTTCTGACATTGATTAAACTAATGCTTCTTCACTTGGTGTAATCTCTTGCGTTGCTACTGTTTGGGTTGATGTCTTTAGCGTCATCAAACAACACGTCCTGGTACTGAGGATCATATTTTGGGTCTTTAAATTCTTCGGAGATGCTATAATTAAAAGGTAGTTTAATGCCCCAGTCTTTCGGCAACAAATTCCCTAAATTCACATTGGTGACCACGTCATACAATTTAGTGTCTTTTTGGCTGCGTTCATTTACGCGTTGTTCAATTCCACCAAATCCTTCCGTTTCCATTCTTCCGGTTACGGCAATATCAGCAAAATCAGCAAAATTTGCATCGGCACTTACCACGGCTGCCCATCCGCCTTTATCGTCGAACTCCGAAACGCGTAATTCATTATACCAAATCTCGGCGCTTTGATTTGTGTTTGTAATATTTTCCACGCCTAGCATAACGGTTTTTATATTCGCCAAACTCGGATTTCCTTTCACCCGAATATCGTAACCTTCCAATCCTTCAATAGGCGAAGGCATATTTACTGCTGGGTATAAAACATTTGGAGCAACTCCATCTTCAAATCTTAACAACTTAAGTTTTCCTAAATTTTCTAAAAGGGCGTCTAAATTATTTTCTTCGGGCCAAATTTCAAGCGGTGTTGTAACGCCGTAGTTGGATATCGTCAATAATTTTTCAAGCTGATAATAGTTATCATCCAAATCACTTCCAACTCTAATGATTGCTTTTATTTCATTATTTTGAACTTGGGGTTTTGTTTGAACACCTTCGGCATGCAAAAATAATTTCAGGTGTTTGTACATTCTTAAATCTACCTTTAAATTTTTGAATACTGCCCTTGATTCGCCAGGCTCCAAATCGATAACTTTTAATGAAAGTGATTGCTCATTTTGTTCTTGCAATGTGGTGGTTCCCCTTAATATTTCACGCTCAATGCCAGGAGGCAACACATAAGGAATTGGATTTCTGGCTTCATTCTCCTGAATATTGACCACGCCCACCTGAAAATTTTGCAGTTGCGCATTTGTTAAATCTTGCGGTGGCACAATCACTTCATCCAGGGTTTTTGTATAACGTCTCCAATCTCCTCGAACCAATTGCAACTCTCCAAAACGCAACACAACAGGCATTTTAAATTTGGTTAAAAACAATCGCATAAAACGAATGGTATTAAACCCTGTAATATTGTTAACAATCTCATCCGGATTACTTACTTGAATCCTAAATTGCAACCATCTGAATTCTTTTTTGCTACCGTCTTCAAGCTCAACTGTTACATTTTTCTCATCGACAATATTGTTTTGACCAACAACTAAATCACTTTTATTTAAAGAAACTTTATATTGATAATAGCTTTCAACCGTATTCATGGTTTGGTCTTTATTGATGTCCTCAACATCAGGAAAAGTGGTAGCTGCAGTAGGGTAGCTCTCTGTAGATAAATTATTTGTTGGCGAATTCCCCTGAGTATTGTTATACTTTTTATAGCGTGTTAAAATTGATGCATTATTGGCATCATACTCTGAACTTCGAAAATAAGAATAATTATCATTAGCGGGGTCGGGGCCAAAAGCGGATCCAAACAGTTGGGTTTCTTCATTGTCATTCAATCCGTCAAGACCTATATCCTGATTTAATCGTTCATTGTCTTTATCGCTAAATGCGTACAATAAAGATTGGTTGGTTGGAATTTTTCCCCAAACAGTAGATTCGGTATTGCTGGTGCTCAACGGATTTTCGGGCAAACCATTTTCGTACATTTTTCTACCGTCTTTTAAAACGTCTTCTGAAATATTTCCAAGGTTAAAATATAGCTCTCCAACTTGGTTGGTGGGATTATTAGGGTTAATGCTTGTTGGTAACCCTTCGGCATTGGTGATGGAATAATGGTCGTAAGGATCCATCAGCCAAAATTGAATATATTCAACATTGGACTGTTCAAAATTGGTTGTGGTCAAGGGTCTGGTAATTCCCGCCCATCTATCTTCCGGATTTGTAAATTTTCCATCGGCTCCCATATTGGAAGTATCATAATTATAACTTCCCCTTTCGTTTGGATAATATGCCAAATCCAAAGTTCTCACAACGGTTGATTGCGTTAAATCTAAATCTTGTTCAGGAAATAATTCTTCATACCTTATTCTTCTTACTTCGGCACGTGAAAGCTCTGCGTTGTCTATATTTCCTGGCTGTAATGAAGAGCCTCCATAAAAAAGCGGATCAACGGTGTACCAAGCCAATCTGGCTCTTTTGTATCCGTAAGGCAAACCGGTAGTATTTCCGCCCAAATCAAGTTGTGTTTGGTATTGTGGTGTGCTTGCCATATACCATTGCTGATTTGTTTTAATTTCGATTGGAATTTGTGATCCTTCAAAATCATCAATATAGGAAGTTGCTTGCCCGTCAAATTCAATTCCTTTTGGAGAACCTGGGATTAAATAGGCAAAATCTCCCCTAATGGAAAAATTGGAAGGAACGTCTGTATCAATATTTGGGAGTTTATTTACCCATTTTGTGAATTTCGGTACTTCAGTTCCAAAGGTCGCGTTTAAGCCAAAAATTGTATTGTTGATTGGTTCTTGCCCATATAACGCTTTTTGTGTTAGCGGCTTTTCATTTAAATTTAAGACGGTGACACCGGCAATAAAATTATCGGAAAATTTATGTTCCACATTAATGCCAAAAAAGCTTTTCGTTTGTAAATTAAAGGTGGAATTATTTTCAACAGAAACTTCAATTGGTGCATTGGAAGCCTCCAAACTTGGGTTGATAATTTGTACACGTCCCATTTGATAATCCACCACATAATCAATGCCTTCAACCAATTCCCTTCCGCCGGAAGTTACCCTAACCGAGCCTTGTTCCACATTAAACGCACCTAAAGGAATGCCGTCGGCACTTTCAGATTTATGGTAGCCTTTTAATATGTACTTGTCTTTTTTCTGAAAATTATTTCTTGCTTCGGATTGTGTAATTCGGTATAATTCATTAAAAATATATATTTCATCGGCGCTGTTGGTTAATTTTGCCTGTAAATCTTTACCGAAAGGTTCAACATTTGGAAAAATAATAAATCCCTTTTCAGAATTTACCGTGACACCCTCCACATAATCAAAATAACCGTCACCTTCTGGAGTGTAAAACTGACTTTGGTCGAGCCTGTCCACATTCAATAAATTTAACAATGTTTTATCTGCAACCCCAGAAGTTTTGGCATTTTGCAATACGTTGATAGGCACTCCTGTGGCGTCATCGGCATACAACAATTCTAACCTAAAGCCGTCGGGCTGCATTCTAAAAGTTTGTAAAGAATAAATATTTTTCATCATCAAATCCCATAACGGAATTTGGGTGCTTATAATTTCGCTTCTAAGTAGTTTCACCACAATGTTTTCAGGTGCAATAATACCGTCGCTGGTAAATTCACCAACTCTATATACTTTAGAATCTCCACTTATGGTATATTCAAAAGCCACGGCAAGCACATCAGAATCAGCCAACCTTCTGTTTAACGAAATAAATCCCAGTTGCGGATGCACCCTAAATTCATCAGGCTTTAATTTTATGGCATTTTCCAGTACCGAATAATCGCGACCTTGTTGCATGGCAAAAGGAGATAATCCATTTCCAACGGTAGAAATATTGCGGACTGGATTTGTTGTTGTTAATATGGATGAAATGTCGTTTGCGTTGTTTGAGGGAAATAATGCGCCCGGAACAGGAGTTACATTGGCTGGACCAATATTAGATGGGTCGCCTTCCCCAATATCAGAAAGCGCTACAATATTTCTAATATCAATGGTTGTGGCGTTTCTGTTGGTTACCCAAACTTCCACTTTTGTAATATTTATTGCGCTGTTAATTAACGGAAAATCTTTTAATGCGGTATTGTAATTGTCTCTAAAATATTGCGCTAAAAAGAAGTGCCGATTTTCGTCGTAATCTGTTGTCTGTAATTCAAATTCCTGAATGGTGGAGCCACCTTGTGCAGCCACCGTTTTTGTTTCTGATTTTTGTTCGGCGAAAACGCCTGTGATTGATGTTTTTCCAAATTGAAGTTCCGCCTTAACCCCAAATAAGTTTTGGGCGCCTACAATTAAGGAGTTTTTTAAAGGCATACTTACGTTACCAACTTCTATTTTTTGAAGGATGTCATCTTCCGTTGGCGTGTATTCTAACTTTATCTGGTTTTGGAAATTAAAAGTTGATTGTGTGTCGTATTGGGCACTCACTTTTACATTGGTTCCTACATTCGCTAAAATACTAGCGCTAATTTCCTGATTAAAATCGAACGTAAAACTTTTTCTGTTGCTTTCAGACAATTGTGGATTGTCAACTTTTTGATATAACCCTCCTAACTTTACCAATACAGAACCTTGCGGATTTACCTCAATGGTGTTTCCTCCAAAAACGGATTGAAAAAAGTCTGAGTTTACGTAATAAGTTGGCAATAAGTTTTTTTGTTCATCGGCGCTTCCTGCTTTTTTGCTGTTTGTTGCGCTAATTTTATTTTTATAATAGTCAAGCATATCCTTTTTTAGCTTGTATTGTTTATACTCTTCCTGAGTCATAAAAATTGGGTACTGTACGTAATAATCTCCAATTTTTTCAATAATCATATATTTCCCAAGTGCGGTATCATAAATAATTTCCGATTGCTTTGGGTCGGCTAAAAACAAGCTTCCTTCCTGAAATCTTTTAAAAGGGTATTTTAATTTTATGGTATCTGTTGCTTTTTCAACAATCGTAGTGTCATTTGGAAAAAGTATAGGCAATGTTTGGGCTTTAACTGTTGCCAGAAAAGACCAAAAGAAAAAAAATAAAATATATGTTTTAACTATATATCGTTTGTTTTTCAATTTTATATATTTTTCAATACGTTTTTTATTAAAACTTCAACACTTACTGTTTTGTCTACAAGCAGTATTTTATCGACTACTTTTTCAACCTGTTTTTTATTAAATCCCAATACTTCTAAAGCTGATAACGCTTCATTCTTAATCGTATTGCTTTGGCTAACGTAAACTTCATCAACAATATAGGTTTTGGAAATTTTGTCTCTCAGATCAACCAAAACACGTTGTGCGGTTTTTACGCCAATTCCTTTTACGGATTGAATGATGGAAACATTGTTTGAAGCGATTGCTTGCTGAATTTCATCGGTGGTCATAGATGATAACATGGTACGGGCAATACTAGGCCCAACACCTGATACGGAAATTAGCAATCTAAAAATTTCGCGTTCAGTTTTATTGATAAACCCGTATAAAGTATGCGCATCTTCCTTGATAGAAAGATGCGTATACAGAATAACAAATTCATTATCTGGGAGTTGAGAATAGGTGTTAAGAGAAATATTAATCCAATAACCTACGCCATTTGTTTCAATAACGGCGAATGTTGGGTTTTTTTCAACTAACTTTCCTCGTATGTGAGTTATCATATTTCATTTTCTATTGTCTCCCAAATGTAGTAAAATATTACTGATTATTCATTTTTTCCTGAGCATGCACAATGGCCACGCAAGCCATGTTCACAATTTCATCAACACCTGCGCCAAGTTGTAGAATATGAACTGGCTTTTGAAGTCCCAAAATGATTGGCCCAATGGACACAATTTGGTCAAATTCTTTCATCAGTTTATAACCAATATTTGCTGATTCCAGACTTGGAAAAATTAAGCCATTTACTTTTTTGTCGGTCAACCTAGAAAAAGGAAATTTCTCTTTCATTAATTTAGGATTTAACGCAAAATCAGCTTGTATTTCACCATCCACATTCATTTCTGGATGTCTTTTGTGCATAATTTCAACTGCTTGCGCAACTTTATCAGCTAGCGGAGATGGAGATGATCCGAAATTTGAAAATGACAACATCGCCAAATTAGGTTCAAATCCAAACATTTTCATAGAAACACTTGTCATATAAGCAATATCTGCCAATTCTTCTGCCGTTGGATTGATATTTATTGCAGTGTCTGAAAAGAATATTGGGCCTCTTTTGGTCAACATGATGTTTGTGGCTGCAATTCGCTTCACGCCTTTTTCTTTGCCAATCAACTCGATCATTGGCTTAACCACTGCCGGGTAAGCTCTTGAATATCCTGTTATTAAAGAATCTCCTTCGCCTTCATTTAACATCATAGCCGCAAAATAATTGCGTTCTCGCATTAATTTTTGTGCTGAAAAATAAGTGATTCCGTTGCGTTGTCTTTTTTCCCAATAAACTTTTGCATACCTGTTTCTACGTTCTTCTTCTTCATCGCATTTAGGATCCAAAATTTGTAAGTCCGCAGTAAAATTGATTTCCTTCATTAACTCATTAATGATTTTCTTATCGCCTAATAAAATAGGTGTTCCTATACCATCATCATGAATAATTTGGGCTGCTTTCAATACATCCAAATGATCTGCTTCAGCCATAATTATGGTTTTTGGATTATCTTTTGCGCGTGACATTAGCATTCGCATTAATTTGCTTCCGGTTCCCAATCTTTCAGCCAATGCTTCTTTGTAGCCTTCCCAATCAGTAATTGGTGTTCTAGCCACACCCGATTCCATTGCTGCTTTCGCCACTGCTGGTGGAACTTCGGTAATTAATCTGTGGTCAAATGGTTTTGGAATGATATACTCTTTACCAAATTTTATATTGGTTTCTCCGTATAAAATATTTAAATGTTCAGGAACAGTTTCTTTGGCCAAATTTGCCAAGGCATGAACCGCTGCTATTTTCATTTCTTCATTTATTTTTGTGGCTCTCACATCTAATGCACCTCTAAAAATATATGGAAATCCAAGAACATTGTTCACTTGGTTTGGATAATCTGAACGCCCAGTGGCCATAATAATGTCCTTTCTTGTTGCCACTGCCAAATTATATTCAATTTCAGGGTCAGGATTTGCCATTGCAAAAACTATTGGGGTTTTTGCCATAGTCATCAACATTTTAGGTGTTACAAGACCTCCTTTAGAAAGTCCGATAAAAACATCGGCGTCAATCATAGCTTCCTCCAAAGTATGTAAATCTCTATCGGTGGCAAATTCAGCTTTTTGAGCGTTTAAATTCGGCGCACTTTTTCTAATAACCCCTTTACTGTCGCACATTACTAAATTTTCCCTTTTTGCGCCAATTGCCAAATACAATCTTGAACAGGAAATAGCGGCAGCTCCCGCGCCACTTACCACGATTTTAACCTTTGCAAGGTCTTTTCCTGCTATTTCAACCGCATTTTTTAATGCCGCTGCGGAAATGATTGCTGTTCCGTGCTGATCGTCGTGCATTACAGGAATATCTAATTCTTCTTTTAACCTACGCTCAATTTCAAAAGCTTCTGGCGCTTTAATATCTTCCAGATTAATGCCTCCAAAAGTGACAGAAATATTTTTTACGGTCTCAATAAATTTTTCAATATCGTGTGTATCTACTTCAATATCAAAAACATCGATATCGGCAAATATTTTAAATAACAATCCTTTTCCTTCCATCACTGGTTTTCCTGCCATGGCTCCAATGTCTCCCAATCCTAAAACTGCTGTACCGTTAGAAATAACGGCCACTAAATTTCCTTTAGCAGTATATTTATACACATCATCTGGATTTTTTTCTATGGCCAAACATGGCTCCGCCACACCTGGTGAATACGCCAGCGACAAATCGCGTTGCGTTGCATGTTTTTTTGTTGGTACTACTTGAATTTTGCCCGGACTCGGGTACTGGTGATATAATAAAGCTTCGCTCTGTTTTTTAGAATCACTCATAATAATAAATTTAGAAAATCTTAAGCTACAAAGTTAACCATTATTGAAGTAAAGGAAAGCTAACATTTATCATTGTTTTAAAATAAATGAAAACAGAACCCCATAAAAATAGAATTTTTAGTGCCTTTTATTTTTGAAAACAGCATCAAAAAAAACTATTTAAATAACACTTTTAATTTGGAGGGTTGTTGGTTTGTGAGGAGGAACTTTTAGGAAGATTATAACAAACATGTCAGATTTTCTAAAAATCTTAATCAGCCCTACAATTACATTTTAAAGCAGTTTAGCCCTAATAATGACTTCAACATCTATTTCTACAACAATATTAAACTTCGCGTAAAAATGCTTTCATATAAGGAGATAAATAACTTTTGGAAGGAGCATTCATTGTGCGGCCTCTTGAATATTTACTAGAAAATCCACCTGACCAAAAACATACAGAGTTAAATACTTTTACTAAAGGATGTGAAAGGAAAGACCACATGTTTTCATCTTTCTATCTATTGCCAGTGTGCCTCCCAACAACAATGCTTCAGAACGTACCATCAGAAATGTGAAGGTAAAGCAAAAAATCTTAGGTTAATTTAAAGTAGCGCAAACTGCTCAGAACTTTGCCAAAATACGCTCTTCCATAGACACAACTATAAAAAATGGTCTAAATGTATTGCAAACCTTGGTAATTGTTGCTAAATTTGAGTTTGAAATATAGACTGATTGGTTACCAATTTAAAAAAAACAGTATAGATATATTGCCAATTGGACTAAAAGACTAACTAAAAAATAAATAGAATTTACCAAATAGGAATTGCATTCAATTAATTAATTATATTTACAAGTGTTTGAGATTAATTAGGCCCCAACAGAGAATAAATAAAAATGCATTTTTAAATAAGATACCTTTTGAAAAAAAATATAGAGATTGAAAAATTAAAACTTTCCGAATCGTTATTAAATGAAGTTAATTTAATTATTATTTCTTGCGATGAAAGCAGCCGCGTTACTTACGTTTCTCCGGCAACAGAACAAATAATTGGCTATAAAGTTGATCAACTATTGGGTGATAAATGGTGGGATCTGACTTTTTATTCAAAAGAAGAATCACAATGTTGTAGAGAAAAGGTTTTAAAATTAACTTCAGGAAAAACAGGGATAAATCAGAAGCCTTATGATAGGCAATTGCGTTGTAAAGACGGCAGCATGAAATGGATTGAATGGCGCGATTCACTTGGAGCCAATAGTACTTTTATTTCTGTAGGCGTTGACATTACAGAATGGAAAAAAACTGAAAAAATCAAAATACAATCCGATATTATTTTAAATAGCGTAGATTCTATGTTGATGGTGAGCGACAAAGAAGGAAATATCATCTATTCGTCACCGGCTGTTGAAAAAATGCTGGGCTATAAAGTTGAAGAAATTATAGGCGATAAATGGTGGAAAATAACTTATGAAAATCAGCAAGAGGCGCAACAGGTAAAAAGTGCCATTTACAATTACGTTTTTTTCAATAAAAAGAATTTTGTTGATATTACTAAGCGAAAAATTAAGACGGCCAATGGCGATTATAAATGGATTGAATGGCAGCTGTCAAAAGGCGACAAAGGCACTTATATTTCAATTGGAACCGATATTACCAAAAGAATTTCCACAGAGCTTGAACTAAAAAAAGCCAAGGAATCGGCTGAAGAATCGTTGAAAGTGAAGAATGAGTTTTTGGCCAATATGAGCCATGAAATTAGAACACCGCTAAATGCAGTAATTGGATTTACGGATTTGGTGTTGGAAACACAACTAACCCCAGATCAAAGATTGCATTTAGAAACGATGAAAAATTCTGGTGAAATTTTACTTTCTCTCATCAACAACGTCTTGGACCTTTCAAAGTTGGAATCGGAGAAGCTCAAAATTGAAGAGATTTCTTTCAACCTGCACAAGTCTTTCGATACGGTTCTAAAATTAATGAAATTGAAGGCCGATGAAAAGAGAATTGTTTTGGATCTCCATATTGAACCAAACACACCTGTTCATGTTCTTGGTGATCCAACCAGAATAGAACAAATTTTGTTGAATTTAATAGGCAATGCCATAAAATTTACCAATAAAGGTTCTGTGCACATTACGCTTAAACAACTTAATGAAACGCCAGATTCTTCTGAAATTTACTTTGAAGTAAGGGACACCGGTATTGGAATAGTTTCCAATAAAATAAATACGGTTTTTGGTGCATTTTCACAAGCAAAGAGCGATACATCAAGAATATATGGGGGCACAGGATTGGGACTTACCATTGTTAAAAAATTGGTTGGTTTGTTAAACGGATCCATCAAGGTTGAAAGTGTTTTCGGACAAGGAAGCGCGTTTAAAATAACCCTTTCATTAAAAAAGGATCTAATGGCTATCAATACCGATGTCGTTGAATCCGAATTTGTGATGGATGAACCTTTAGAACTTTCTATTTTATTGGTAGAAGACAATAAAACAAATCAATTGCTGGCAAAAACAAGGTTGGAACGATGGAAATGCAATGTAGATATTGCAAATAATGGAATTGAAGGCGTTAAAAAAGTTCAAAAAAACATGTACGACCTTATTTTGATGGACATTCAGATGCCGGTGATGGATGGCTATGAAGCTTCTAAAATCATTAAAAATGACATTTCAAAAAGAGTTGCCCAAATTCCTATTATTGCCATGACAGCTTATGCAACTAATGAAGATATCAGTCGCGCAAAATCTGCAGGAATGAATGACTATATTTTTAAACCATTTAAGCCTAAAGAACTCTATAAAATTCTGGAAAAGTATGGGAAACCCTCCAAAGAACGGAATTTAAGAACTGCTAATAACAAGCAAGATGATGTGGAAACAATAGCGGAAATAAAATACATTGATCTTAAATTTTTATATGAAGAAACTCAAGGTGAAAGCAGTATATTAATCTTACTAATAGAATCATTTTTAAAAGATTTTAATGAGTTTTTTAAAGTGGTAAATAAGGAACTTGAAAATAAAAATTGGAAGGCATTATACGAGGCAACCCATAAAATTAAACCAAGTATTACCATGTTTGGAATTGATGAAATGGGACCGATTATTCATTCCCTGACCCAAAAATTTAGAGAAGAAAAAAACCTAGAAGATGTAGGAATATTGCTTAATTTGTGTGAAGAGATTTTTGAACATGTGAAGGAAGAATTATTAATTGAATTAAAATCATTAAAAAATGAGTGATGCTAAAAAAATTGTTTTAGCCGAAGACAATTCTACACTTTCATTATTGTTGAAGTTTAGATTGGAAAAAGAAGGCTATAAACTTCATATTGCGGCTGATGGCAAGGAGGCTATTGAAATGATTGAACAACACAATCCCGAACTAATCTTGACCGATATCATGATGCCTTTTATCAGCGGTCTCGAAGTAATTAGCCATGTGCGCAACAAATTAAACAAGCAAACGCCTATTATTGTTTTTTCGGCTGCAGGACAGGAAGAAATGGTGCTTAAGGCATTTAATTTAGGCGCCAACGATTTTATGGGAAAGCCTTTTAGCCCCAATGAATTGGTAATTCGGGTAAAAAGATTGTTGCGTTAAAGGTTTAATTACTATTTGAGAAACAGCTACTATGGAAATTTATCATTACCTGCTTTATTATTTCGAAAATTCTCCAACCATTATCCAAATAGTATGGATTGCAAGCTGTGTTCTTTTTATTTCCATCCTAATCTTAATTGTTTACCTTAAATATTTAAGAAGTGGTTTAAGAAAAAATGAAAAGACTGTAATCGAGTACCAAAAGGAATACGAATCGGATCTCATTACTTATTTATATGCAGGCAATGAAGAAGCGGAAATTAGTGCGGAACAACAAGCAATTATTGATAAATTAAAAAGTTGTGCCTCAGATGAATTTAAAAGAAGGATTATCGTATCAACATTGTTGCGACTGAGAAATGAAATATCTGGGGAAATGGCCGATGCAATCCAGAAACTTTATTTTCAGAGCGGACTCATTTCTTATGCTTTAAAAAGATTAAAAAACGACAAGTGGTATGTGGTGGCAAAAGGAATTAGAGAACTTACCCAATTGCATGTTAAGGAAGTTCATGATAAAATTGTAACGCTTGTTAACCATCCTAAAAAGGAAATTCGCAAAGAAGTGTTGCTTTACTTGGTGACACTATTCCATTTTGACGGACTCAAATTTTTGGATTTATTACAAACCCAACTTTCGGAATGGGACCAGATTCAATTGCTGGAAGTGCTTCAGCGGTTTGATGAACAAGAAATTCCCGATATAAATCAGTGGTTAAAATCTACCAATGAGTCAGTTGTCGCTTTCTCATTAAAACTGGCAAAAATTTACAATCAATTTGAGGTGAAAGACGCCTTAATTGCGTTGTTGTCGCATCCTCAAAAAAACATTAGGATCGACGCAATCCATGTCTTAAATCATTTGCAGGTTTATGAAGCCAAACCTATTTTAAAGAATAATTTTGACAATCTTAGCCAAGAAGAACAAATCAAATTTTTTAAGCTGCTTGAAAACTTGAGCGAAATTAGCGATGAACATTTTTTGTTGGCGCATACAACGCATCAAAATTTTGAAATCAAGTTGCTGGCACTCAAAATTTTAAAAACGCTAGTTGTTGAAAAGTTTAAAAGCATGAAAGATTTTTCAACAGATGCTGACTATGTGAAAATTTATGAATATTTAGCATATAATTAATCATGAATACAAGCACGGTACAAATTATTCTTATTATCATTCATTCATTATTTTTTATATATGCCTTTTTCGCAATTGCATCTTATGTGATTTTAGCCATAATTTCTACCATTGAAACCATAGAATATGTGAAGAAAAACAGCTTTGTCAATTACAAGGAAATTTTGTCTTCAACCATTTCTCCCTCAATTTCAATTATTGCGCCCGCCTATAATGAAAGTCTGAATATTATTGAAAACGTGCGCTCCCTTTTATCCAGCCATTATGTAAATTATGATGTAATTATTGTAAATGATGGAAGTAAAGATGACAGTTTGGAAAAACTAATTGCGGCTTATTCACTGGTAAAAGTCAATTTTTTAATCAACCAACAAATACTCACAAAACCAATTCGCGCAGGCGTTTTTAAATCAACCAATCCGGCATTTGAAAAACTGACCGTGGTTGACAAAGAAAATGGGGGCAAGGCCGATGCATTAAATATGGGCTTGAATATTAGCAATAACAAATATGTTGCCTGCATAGATGTGGATTGTTTGTTGTTGGAAAATGCGCTTCAAAAAATGGTAAAGCCATTTTTGGAAGTTACCGAAGAAAAGGTAATTGCTACAGGAGGAGTGATAAGAATTGCCAATTCCTGTATCATTAAAGACGGAAAGTTACTCGATGTTAACTTGCCTAAAAAACTGATAGTTCAATCGCAAATTCTTGAATATTTGCGCGCTTTTCTTTTGGGTAGAATGGCTTGGAGCAGGTTGAACGGGTTGCTTGTTATTTCAGGTGCTTTTGGGCTGTTCGACAAGAAAACAGCCATTGAAGTTGGTGGTTATGACACCAACACCGTTGGGGAAGATATGGAAATTATTGTGCGAATGAGAAGGCATATGGAAGAGATTAATGAAAAATACAAGGTGGCCTATATTCCTGATCCGCTTTGTTGGACAGAAGCGCCGGACAATTATAAAATCCTGATTTCCCAAAGAAATCGTTGGACACGCGGTACCATTGAAACACTCAGAAAACATCGAAAAATAGGATTTAATAAAAAATATAAATCACTAGGGATGTTAAGTTATCCTTATTGGCTTTTTTTCGAAAGATTGGCGCCGATAATTGAAGTGGTAGGTATTGTTTACTTCGTAATTTTGATGATGCTTAATGAAGTGCGCTGGGATTATACAATCGCATTCATCATCTTGGCTTACTTTTTCACCGTCTTGTTTTCAATAGTTGCCATATTTTCTGAAGAGCTTACCTATCATCAATATAAAAAGAAAGGAACTGGCTTTAAACTGATTTTGATAAGTGCCTTAGAACCTTTTGTTTTACATCTATTTATACTATATGCGGCTATTAGGGGGAATTTCGACTACTATTTTAACAAAAAGAAAAAATGGGGAGAAATGACCAGAAAAGGAATGGCGAAAGCCGAAAATAATTAATGATTAAAAAAACGAATAATTAATAATTGTCCAAAATGAATTAATTATTAAATAACAACGAGATTTTATAT
The DNA here is from genome assembly GCA_027449025.1 of Lutibacter sp. Lineage (GTDB taxonomy): Bacteria > Bacteroidota > Bacteroidia > Flavobacteriales > Flavobacteriaceae > Lutibacter. Next base: position 39,643 of record DAIDMK010000013.1, read on the forward strand.
GAAGTTTAAAGATTTTAACAATTACGGTTTCAAATATATTTATTTATCATTTTCATTAATTCTATGTTTTTGGGCAATAAGTTTATTTGAGCTTTTTATGATCGCATCAAATAGTTTAGAACAAACTAACATAGGAGTCTTGTTGGGTTATAAATTTCTCAACGATTTTTGGGCAGGTATGGGCATTGCATTGTTGTGTTTTCCGCTATATCTGCTGTTTTTCTTCATAAAAAAACCAATTGGCAACATCCTGATTAAAGTGTTGTTTTGCCTCACTATAATTGGTCAATTTTCTTTGATAAAATACCACCTTACCACACTGGTTAATTTGGGTGCAGATTTTTTGGGGTATTCATTGGATGATATGTACACTACGGTTACCGCTTCGGAATCTATGTCGTTTGTGTATTTTTTGCCGTTCATGTTTTTTCCATTGCTTTTTTTTGGCATTAATTACGGTCTTAATAAATTTACCAATGAGCGACAAATTTTTGCATCAGCCATTATTTTGGTTATCGTGTTTGGGAGTTCAAAAATGATTTTTGCTGAATCCACTGAAACGGTTTATCAAAATAAAATGTACTATTTAGGAGCAGATATTTTTAGATATCAACAAGAGAAAAGCCTCATGAATGCCTATGATTTATCGGGCAGAAATGATTATCCGATGTTGAGGTCTTTTCAGGATTCAAAAGATGTATTGTCGCCTTTTTTTAATATTCAGGTACAAAAGCCAAATATTGTCTTTATTATTGTTGAAGGATTGGGTGCTGAGTTTGTTGGAGAAAATGCTTACAGGGGCTTTACCCCATACCTCGATTCCTTAATATCAAAATCGCTGTATTGGGAAAATTTTGTAAGCAATGGAGGCAGAACTTTTGGTGCTTTGCCATCATTATTGGGGTCTTTACCTTATGGAGAAACTGGCTTTTTGGAGCTAAATCCTTTGCCTTCACATTTTTCACTTATCAGTGTTTTAAAAGCAAATGACTATACAACCTCATTTTATGGTGGTGATAATTCGAGTTTTGACCGAAAAATAAATTTTTTAGAATACAATGGAATAGATTATGTTATTGACCAAGATAAATTTGGCACAGGATATGTTAAAACAAAGGAGAATTCAGGTGGATTTTCTTGGGGTTATCCTGATGCCGAAATTTTCAAAAAAACATTATCGGAATTAGATCATAAAAAACAACCGAGGTTGGACATTATTGCAACCCTTACAAACCACGAACCGTTCGATTTTCCTTCAAAAAAAGTTTATTTAACCAAAGTGGATAGCATATTAAATTCAAACCAACTTTTTGGGGTTGAAAAAGATGAAATCAGAAATTATAAAGATATTTTCGCCTGCCTTCTTTATACCGATAAGTCAATTGAAGACTTTATGAAAGCTTATGCCGAAAGACCAGAATATAACAATACCATTTTTATTATTACCGGTGATCACCGTCTTATTCCCATAACTCAAAAAGATAAATTATGCCGCTTTCATGTGCCTTTTTATGTCTTTAGTCCGATGTTGAAAAAACCTGAAAAATTTAAATCCGTTTCTTCCCATTGGGATGTAACGCCAAGTTTGCTTTCTTTTTTAATGAACAACTATAAATTTAATAAATTGAAAGAAACCTCATGGATGAGTCAGGGATTGGATACTGCAAAACAATTTAGAAATATTCATAAGATTCCTTTAATGAGGTATAAAGGAGCTGTCAATGATTATATTTATAAAGATTATTTTTATGCGGATGGTGAATTATTTAAAATAAATGAAAACTTTGGCATGAATAAAGTTACTGAGCCTGAACTGTTACAAACGGTCTCAGATTCCTTGCTTGAGTTTAAAAAGTTAAATGCTTATCTAACCAAGAGAAATAAAATTTTTCCTGATTCTTTGAATATCTATACCCAACCAGCTGTTCAATTCGCGAAAGAACAGCTTGCAACAATTGCAACATTAACTAAGGGATTGAATTATGACCAAACTTTTATGGTCGCCAGAGATTTGGCATTTGAAAAAAAGTATAAAAACGCGAGATTGCTTTGTGACTATATTTTGAATGAACTCCCTAATTATGCAGATGTAAGAACTTTAAAAGGCAGAACTTATGCATGGGAAGGCGATTATGAACACGCAGAAAAGGAATTGTTAAACGTTATAAAAAGATCGCCTTTTTATGAGGATAGCTATTTGGCAATTATGGATTTATACTGGTGGTCTAATCAAGATGAAAAGTCAATAGGAATTTTAAAAAAAGCATTTGAAAACGGAATTGAAAACCCCGATATTTCTTTTAAATTGGCTCAAGCATACCAAAGAATGGATAATTTAAATAACGCAAATAAGATTATGGACAGCATATTATTAGTATATCCAGATAAGGAAGAATTCATAACGTTTAAAAAATCTTTAAAATAATGGTGCATAAAATAGCTTTTAAATGGACTTTAATTTTGATGTTTTTGCCCGTTTTTCAAAGTTTCGGGCAGGAAAAAGTTTTTGACGGAAACCCAGATACCGCTTTTGAAAAAGCGCGTGAAATGGCTTTTAACAATCAAAGAAAACAGGCGCAAGACTCCTTGCTTTTTATTTTAACAAAATATCCCGACTATCATGATATTCGCTCTTTTTTGGCAAGTACTTATTCTTGGGATGGAGACTATAAAAAGGCAAAAACGGAGTTTTCTTATATTTTAGGAAAAGATTCACAAAGAAAATCCGATTGGATTGCAGCTATAAACAATGAATTGTGGGCCGACAAGCCATTTAGCGCACTGGAATTGGCGGAGAATGCCTTAAAATATTTTCCTGCGGATGGTGATATTCTATATCTGAAAGCCAGCGCCCAAGAAAATTCTAACAATCCTGAAGAGGCTTTAAGCACCATACAACTTGTTTTGGATCAAAATCCGAATGACCAAAAAGCAATAGATTACAATAAGAAACTGACCAACACGTTGAGCTATAATTCGATAGGAATTAATGCCTCTGTCGATTTCTATTCGGAAACTTTTGACCCAATGCAATATTATTCATTAAATTATAGCCGACAAACAAAATACGGAAGCATCATTGGAAAAATGAATTTTAGCAGGCGATTTAATGACAATGGCGCCCAGTTTGAAGTTGATATGTACCCAAAAATCACTAAAGGATTGTATGCGTATTTAAATATAGGATTTTCAGGCTCTTACCTTTATCCAGACTTAAGATATGGTGCAGAATTGTATAAATCATTGCCAAAAGGTTTTGAAGCGTCTTTGGGTTTCAGAGCATTAAAATACAGCACAACCACCAATATTTATACAGGATCGGTAGGTTGGTACATAGGAAACAGTTATTGGTCTTTTCGTCCTTATTTAACGCCGGGCGATTCAGGAACCAGCCAATCCGGAACTTTAAATTACCGAAAGTACAGAAGTGATGCCGACAATTATTTGAGTGTTTCGGTGGGAATGGGGTTTTCTCCTGAAATTGACAGATTTCAGTTTGAAGGACAAGAAGATGCCATTATTGAATTGCAGTCCCAAAAATTTAATGTAGGCTATTATTTTACGTCTTCAAACAAACAAAATGCCTGGGGGACGCAATTTGGAGTTACACATCAGGAAATAAGTTTTGATCCCGGGAATTACTTTTGGATTTATTCCATAGGCTTTAATTGGAAATTAAAATTTAGATAAAAAACAAAAATGACCAAGGAAATAGAACGAAAATTTTTAGTGACAGGAGATTTTAAAAAGCATGTAATAAAGCGTTATAAAATAGCACAAGGCTATTTATCAGTTGTGCCCGAAAGAACGGTTCGCATAAGAATACGGGGTCATCAAGGTTTTATCACCATAAAAGGAATTGGCAATGCTTCTGGAACTACCCGTTTTGAATGGGAAAAGGAAATCCCTGTAAATGAAGCTGAAAATTTATTACTGCTTTGTGAACCATCAATCATAGAAAAAACAAGGCATATTGTTCCCGCAGAAGACAACCTCTATTTTGAGGTTGATGAATTTTTTGGTGAAAATACAGGGTTGATTATTGCTGAAATTGAACTTCCACATGAAAATTCAAACTTCATAAAACCAAGTTGGTTGGGTGAGGAAATTACTGGCAAATTAAAATATTACAATGCCAGTTTATCAAAAAAACCATTCAGCAATTGGTAAGATTTATTTAATTAACTTGCAACATTGCTGAAATTATTAAAAGGCAATTTATAAAAAAAGTAAGAATATGTTAGAATTGGCTGGAATTATTGTTTTGGGAACTACGGCCCAATGGGTTGCCTGGAAACTGAAACTTCCTGCAATATTACCATTAATTTTAATTGGATTGTTGGTGGGGCCAGTATCAACATTAATTTCTGCTGATGGTACAAAATGGCTAGAGCCTGTTTGGAATGGTACAAATGGATTATTTCCCGGAGAACGCCTATTCAACTTTGTTTCTTTGGCAATTAGTATTATACTTTTTGAAGGGGGTTTGACATTGAAAAGGGAAGAGATTTTAAATGTAGGACCAGCCATTCTTAAACTCATTACCTTGGGATCTTTGGTGACTTTTTTTGGAGCTGGGTTTTCGGCGCATTATATTTTTGATATCAGCTGGCAAATATCTTTTTTATTTTCAGCTTTGATTATTGTAACTGGACCAACGGTTATTGCCCCAATTTTGAGAAATATTCCCTTAAAAAAGGATGTTTCAACAGTATTAAAATGGGAAGGAATTTTAATTGATCCTATTGGTGCCTTGGCTGCCGTTTTAATTTTTGAGTTTATTAGGGTTGGTGAAGGTTACAATTATACCGTAGGGGCCTTAATTGAATTTGGGAAAATAGTTGTTGTTGGCTTTTCTGTTGGATTTGCATCAGCCTATGCTTTATACTTTTCTATCAAAAAAAAAATGATACCCCATTATTTGCTTAATGTTGCTTCCTTGGCAATTGTGCTCGCAGTATTTGTATTGTCTGATTTATTCGCCCATGAATCGGGTTTGCTAACCGTGGTAATTATGGGAATGGTTCTGGGAAATCTTAAAGTTGAGGGATTAAAGGAAATTCTATATTTTAAAGAATCTTTGAGCATTTTGTTGATTTCAATATTGTTTATTTTGTTATCGGCCAACATAAATATTAGCGATATGTTACTGCTTTATCGCTGGGAAACACTGGCTTTATTTGGTACCGTGGTTTTTGTTTTGAGACCTTTAGGTGTTTTTATAAGTTCATCACATTCCGGTTTAAGTTTTAATGAAAAATTATTTATAAGTTGGGTAGGTCCAAGGGGAATTGTGGCTGCAGGTATCGCATCGTTATTTGGATTGAAACTTTCTATGCAGGGCGAACCAGACGCAGAATATATTACGCCATTGGTGTTTATGATTGTGCTGGGAACCGTTTTGTTAAATGCCACAACGGCACGTTTGTTTGCTAAATTAACAGGGGTGTTTTTAAAGTCATCTGATGGTATTATATTGATAGGTGCCTCAAATTTTGCGCGTTTGATAGCTGAATACCTCAAGAAAAATGGAAGACGCGTGGTTTTAATAGACAACAATGTTGAAAATATTGCAAGGGCAAAATTGCTTGGATTAGAAGCCAGAGAAGGGAATGTCTATTCTGATGAATTATTTGAAGATGTTGAATTAAATGATATTGGATATTTGCTTGCTTTAACAGGAAGTTCAACCCTGAATAGATATGTTATATCAAAGTACGCCCATATTTTTGGGGAAAATGGTGCTTTTAGAATTGTTTCAACCGATGAAATGCTACAAGGATCTCTAGTTCCTAAATCGCATTTATTTACCCATAAAGATGACTATATTAATTTAAGTGAGGTGGTTCGTGATTTTCCGTTTGTGAATGAAATAACAATTAATTCACAGGAACATTACTTCAATTTATTAAAAGAAATAAATAATGAATTACATGCCATCCCTTTGTTTTTAAAAGACAATAACGGTTTTATTCACATAATTTCTTCTTTAAATAAAACATTCAATATAGAAAAAGGGAATACACTAATGTATATTGGAAAGGTCATTGTTTAACCTAATTATAATATTTCCTAAACCATTTAATAACAATTACTTCTGATATTGCACCCATAAATTATTCGAATTTTAAATATAATTTCTAATAGGTGGATGCTAACAAGAAGAAAAAAAGTATTGAAGTTGTTGTTATTTCTGATGTTCATTTAGGAACTTACGGGTGTCACGCCAAAGAACTTTTGTCCTATTTAAAAAGCATCAATCCCAAAATCGTTATTCTTAATGGCGATATTGTTGATATTTGGCAATTTAGCAAGCGTTATTGGCCAAAATCGCACATGAAAGTATTGAAATATCTCATGGGATGGATTTCAGAAGGCAAGGAAATTTACTACATTACTGGGAATCACGATGAAATGTTCAGGAAATTTGTAGATTTTAACATGGGCACATTTTCAATAAAAAATAAAGTCGTGCTGGAATTGGACGGTAAAAAAGCATGGTTTTTTCATGGTGATGTTTTTGATGTTACAATGAAACATTCTAAGTGGCTGGCGAAATTAGGTGCCGTTGGTTATGATTTTCTAATTCTTATCAATAGAGCCGTAAACAGAATCAGTTATTTCTTCGGAAAAGAAAAAATTTCACTGTCAAAAAAGATTAAGGACAGCGTAAAATCGGCTATAAAATTTATTAATCATTTTGAAGAAACTGTTACCAGCATTGCCATAGACAATCAATTTGATTATGTGGTTTGCGGACACATCCACCAACCGGCAATTAAGGAAGTGATGAACGGAAACGGAAGCGTTCAGTATTTAAATTCTGGTGATTGGGTGGAGAATTTAACGACTCTGGAATACAACAATAAGCAGTGGAGTATTTATAAATATGATGATATTCACTATCAAAAGGAAAAAATTGAGGAAAATATGGCCGCGATTGATACCTTGGACCAAACTACCAAAGAACTGTTCGGGCAATTGATGGCCGACTTTAATATTAAATTTTAATATACTATTTCAATGAGAATTTTATATGCTATTCAAGGAACAGGAAATGGACATTTAAGCAGGGCAAAGGAAATTATTCCGGCATTGTTAAATAGAGCAAACGTTGCTGTTTTAGTGAGTGGAAATCAGGCGGAAATTGATTTGCCCCATGAAGTAAATTATAAATACAACGGACTTAGTTTTTATTTTGGAAAAAATGGCGGAATAGATTTTTGGAAAACTATTCAAAAAAATAACATTTTCAGCATTATCAAAGAAATTTACATTTGTCCGGTTAATAATTACGATTTGGTAATCAATGATTTTGAGCCAATTTCAGCTTGGGCGTGCTATTTTAAGGGAGTTAACTGTATTTCTTTAAGCCACCAAAGTGCGCTTTATACGCCAAGTGTTCCCAAACCTACACATAAGGATTTTATAGGTGAATTTATCATTAAAAACTATGCGAAATGCAAAAAAAATTATGGATTTCATTTTAAAAAATACAATGAAGATGTTTATGCGCCTATTATAAGAAATGACATTCGATTACTGAAACGCACTGAAAAAGACCATTACACCGTTTATTTGCCGGCTTATTCTGATGAAAAAATTATTGATGTGCTTTCTCAAATAAAAGGCATTAAATGGAAAGTTTTTTCGAAACATGCTCAAAAATACTACCAATCAAAAAATGTTTATATAAAGCCAATTGACAGTAAAAAGTTTGAAAAAAGTTTGGCTTCTTGCAAAGGAATATTGTGCGGCGCAGGTTTTGAAACGCCTGCTGAAGCCATTTTTTTAAAGAAGAAATTAATGGTAATTCCCATGAAAAATCAATATGAGCAACACTTTAATGCTAAAGCTTTGGAGGAATTGGGTGTCCCTGTGTTGAAATCCTTAAAAAAGAAGCACATTTTCGTAATTGAAAACTGGATTGAGGACAATACCAAGGTTGAATTGCATTTCCCCGATGAAACACAACACATAGTAGATACAGTTTTATTTGATTTTATTGCAGAAGAAATGTTGCAATTATCAAAAATTATTTAGCGTTTTTTAGTATATTAAATTTGATTATAAACATAAGAGCATTTCACTTTAAGCCTTTTTAAGCTTAAACGAATAGCCATAATAATCTAAAATTCATTTAGGTTTCTCCAAGTAAAATGGCTATGTTTTCACGATAGATGAAAATATTAAAACAGATTAACGGCTATTAAATGGGTTAAATTTCGTATATTTCAGCATAAGATACGCACGTTTGAATTCCTAGAAGATGACACACATTCTAACAGGATACTATTATAGTCAGGCAAAAACTTCCGCAGCATATTTGGGATTAATTTTTCCCAAGGAACAAAGGATTTTACTAAAAATAAGTAAATAAGACTTGTTTACTTAAATCAGATATTGCTGTATTTCAATTTTAATCCAGCAGTGAAATATATTTATAATTCTTAAAAATATAAAAATGAAAGCACTTGTATTTAATGGCGATCATAGCATTGCACTAGAAGAAAGACCAACACCGAAAATATTAAAAGCAACTGACGCAATTATTAAGGTATTGAAAACAACCATTTGCGGTACAGATTTAGGAATATACAAAGGAAAAAATCCTGAAATAACCAAAGGAAGAATTTTAGGTCATGAAGGTATTGGAATTGTTGAAGAAGTTGGAGAAAGTGTAACACAATACAAAAAAGGCGATAAAGTTCTTATTTCCTGCATTACTTCATGCGGCTCTTGTGAATACTGTAAAAAACAATTATACTCGCATTGTAAAGACGGAGGATGGATTTTGGGCTATATGATTGATGGTGTTCAGGCTGAGTATGTTCGTATTCCGCATGCAGATAACAGCTTATTTAAAATCCCTAAATCTATTGATGATGAGGTTGCCGTTTTATTAAGTGACATTTTGCCAACCGGTCATGAGATTGGCGTGCAATACGGGAATGTAAAACCTGGCGATACCGTTGCCATTGTTGGTGCTGGACCTGTTGGAATGTCGGTATTATTAACTGCACAATTGTATGCACCCGCTATCATTATTATGGTTGATATGGATGAAAACAGGCTAAAGGTCGCAAAAGAACTGGGTGCGACTCATACCGTTAACCCTGCTGTTGAAAATGCTGTGGAAGCAATTCATAAAATTTCAAAAGAAGGAGTAGATGTTGCAATTGAAGCCGTTGGAATTCCAAAAACTTGGGATGTTTGTCAAGAAATAGTGAAACCTGGTGGGCATATTGCTAATGTAGGTGTGCATGGGGTGAAAGTTGATTTTCAGATTCAAAAACTGTGGATTAAAAACCTGACCATTACCACTGGTTTGGTAAATACAAACACCACACCGATGTTAATTAAAGCGGTTTCTTCAAATAAATTCGACCTAAAAAAAATGATCACACATCGTTATAAACTTTCAGAAATTGAAAAAGCATATGAAGTGTTTTTAAATGGTTCTAAAGAAAAAGCCTTAAAAATTATTATTACCAATTCTTAAAAGAGAACGATAGTTTATTTAAAAGATACTTAAAATTTGCAAAAAAACAAAAAGCTCTATTTATTTAATAGAGATTTTTGTTTTTTAAATGATAAATTATCCTGTTTTCGTCATTGGGTTACCTTAGAAATTTTCATTAATAATTTCAATTAACCAAGGCTACATTTCATTCATTTTTAATAGGATATTTTTTGAATGTCTTGATTTTGAAAGTTTGATTTCGATTTGATACAGGTTATGAGTAATCTCAGCCGTTTTTTTGACAGATAAGGAATATTATTCTTGTTTCAGAATCCGTTCTAGTTCTTTGTATATTGAATATGTCACGAATGACAAACAAATTTAGGCTTCAATACGTCGTAGTATTTGGTGATAAATAGACCTTATTCTCTAATCTGTCTTAGACATTCTAAATGCTTTTTCAATATTCCAAAGATTTTTATAATTCTCCATCACCTTTTCATTATTCAACTTGACCCTTTAATTAGTCGCGTAGTTTGTCTAAAAATCGATAAATTGAACTTATTTCAAAATGAACTATTTGAAAACGGTATAAAATATTCAATGGTTTTTAATTTACACAAGGGGAAAGACAAACTTCTGGATCAATCGTTCTAATTTGTGCCTTGGAAAGTTCTCAAACAAAATTTTCTAATAATGTGCCTTTTTCAAAATCAGATATGCTTGGTTCATCTAAATATTGAAAACAGAGTAACGAAAATAGGAAGCAATTTGAAAGATTGGGAACAAACCTGCCTAGAAAACAAAGCTCCTTTTCACAATACATTGCAAAAAGGAGCTTTTGTTATCAACAAATAATTTTATTTATTCTTTGAACTCATATTTAAAATTGGAAGAATAGGTATTGAATTCTTCTTGTGTTTTTAAATTTTTATAATCGTCATTTTTAAACATTTTTAAATAAAGTTCCAGTTGAGTTGGAGTTCTATAGCCAGTTAATGGTGTAATAAAATTCGCATCCTCATCCAAAAACAACAAAGTTGGGTAAGCTCTTATTCCAAAATATCCTGACAACTCGTGTGCGCTGTTTCTTCCGTTTGTATTTGGATTAAAATTGGGGTTGGTATATTTTTTCCCTTTAAAATTAACAGTTTCATTGCCTTCAGCATTAAATTTAACCGCATAATAGTTTTTGTTCATATAAGCGATTAAATCAGGATTGGAAAAAGTGTTTTTATCCAATAATTTACAAGGCCCGCACCAAATTGTAAAGGCATCAACAAATATTTTTTTAGGTGTAACTTTTTGAGCTTTAACAGCTTCCTCAAAGCTCATCCAATTAATTTTTTGCGCAGAAATTGAAAGGCTAAATAAAGTTATTGTTAAAATAAGTATTTTCTTCATCTATTTATATTATATGTTTATTCGTTTGACGTAATAATGTTGCCAAATTTACAAAGTTTTTTAAATTTATTTTACCCCATGCATTAATTTCTTCAAGACTGGATTTAACAATATGGCAATTATGCCAATGATTATTGGTACAAAGGTAAATATTAAAAAGAAAGTTGAAATGTCATATTTCTCCGTAATATCATCAATCATTGCACCCATTTGTCCTGATGTTTTGTTCCCTATGGCCAATGCCAAATACCAAACGCCAAACATAAAAGCAATCATTCTTGCTGGCACCAGTTTACTGACGTATGAAAGTCCGACTGGCGACACGCAAAGCTCTCCCAATGTATGGAACAGATATGCGAGTATCAACCAAATAATACTTACCGATGCTGTTTTTGCACCTTGTGGAATTCCTGATGCGCCATAAGCCAAAAATGCAAAACCAATTCCCAAGAAAAATAAACCAATGGCATATTTATTTGCTGGTTTCGGATTGTATTTGCTTTCCCACCATTTAGAAAATAAGGGTGCAAAAGCAATGATAAACAGGGAGTTTAAAATTAAAAACCAAGTGGCCGGAATTTGAATTTCATTTTCCTTTTTCATAACAACAGTTGCGGCAATATTTGTGTTGATTAACGATGCTTGTTCAGTTGTTAAATATTTGAAATTCGCTCCTTTTTTATCGATATCAATAATGGCTATTTTATCGTTTGGAAGAAAATCATTCGCAGTTCTTATAACGGTTGTATTATCGACCAAAACAGCATTTTCCGGAATAATAGTTCCCGCAGTAATTGAAAAATCCTTTACGGTTGCTTCACCCTTATCATTTGCTTCGGTAACCTGATAGGTTTGATAGCTTATTTCATAAGAATAGGTGCTGAAGTTTGTATTCACTTTCCAAATTATGAGTCCCCAAATAATGATAAAACTAAATCCCAATACCAAATTCGCCCATAAATATTTTCTAATGGTTTGTTTGAATAATAAAATGAGTACCCAGGTGATAATTGCGACAGGAACGACAGTAATAATAACATCAATAATATTAAAAATCATAGCCGAATTGCCTGATAATATTCTGCTGGTATAATCTTTTGCAAAAATACTCATAGAACCTCCTGCCTGCTCAAATGAAGCCCAGAAGAAAATAATGAAAAAAGCAAAAATCACCACAGCAAACATTTTGTCTCTTGTAACGGCGCTATATCTTACAATTCTTGAACCAAGTAAGTATATAAATAACAAAAGTGTAATGATAATGGTTGTGCTCGAATAATCAGTTCCTCCAAATTCTAAAAAGTTAACAGTTCCAATTTTCGACAAAGGATCATTAATAACCCAGGTTAAACCGGCAACAGCAATGATAACAATAAGAACCCTGTCAATTATAGTAAAAGGGTTAAGTTGGTCTTCAACTTCAGTTTTTTCATCTATTTGAATGGTTTTATCTTCTTTGTTCGGTTTTTTTCCAACATCGCCAAAAATATCTTGAGCCAAGGTAAATTGAAGTAAACCCAACAGCATAAAAATACCTGCCAAACCAAAACCCCAACTCCATCCAAGCATTTCACCCATATAGCCACAAAGCATAATTCCTAAAAATGCACCAGCATTTACACCCATATAGAAAATGGTGTAAGCGCCATCCTTTTTTTCTGGAAAATCTTTATAAAGAACAGAAATGAAAGAAGTCATATTTGGCTTAAAAAAACCTGTTCCAATAACCAATAAGCCCAAACCTGTATATAAAAAAAACGGATTGGATTCAATGGCCATACTTGCATGACCTAAAGTCATAATAACAGCTCCAATAATAATAGCACGTCTGTTTCCTAAATATTTATCGGCTAAAATTCCGCCTATTATGGGTGTCAAATATAACAAGGCCAAATACGTCCCGTACAATGCCAAAGCATTTTCACGTGGCCAATCCCATCCGCCAATTCCCAAAGCACTCACTAAAAATAATACCAATAAGGCGCGCATTCCATAAAATGAAAATCGCTCCCACATTTCAGTAAAGAATAACACAAAAAGCCCGGCAGGATGTCCTAATACTTGTGTTTTAAAAAAATCGGTTGAAGATTTACTCATTGTAACTATTTTAAAAAGTTTGATATATAAAAAACGCCTCTACCAAAAGAAGCGTTTCTAATTATTTTAAATTAAGCAGCTTTTTTAAGTTGTTTTTTTATTACATAATCATAAATTACTAACCCAATAATTGTTGATAAGCCAATAGCCGCAATTACATACCAAATGTTACCTGGGTGATATATATCCCAAATATGATTTGTCATTTGATCTTGTGTCATTTGTAATTTAGAAGCCGCTTCATCATAAAACTGATTTTTTGTATAGGTATCACTAATTTCTGGGAGTTCAATATTTTTAGAAGTTAATTCTTTTCTAATTAAACTAACTTTATCAGAAAGGTTTTGATATAAATCTCCCGTAATCCATTTGGTTAATAGGTTCGCAAACGCAATAGGTAAAAAATAAGTTCCCATATAAAGAGCTTCTTTTCCTTTGGGTGATATTTTAGCAATATAATCAGAAAATTTCGGGTTTGAAGTCATTTCACCAATAGCGAAAATTAAAATACCAAAAATTGTAAAGAATACATTTGAAGTGTAAAAAGATAAAGCAATACCAATAACTGCAATAAAAATTCCTGTCATCATCGCATTAATTGGTTTCCATTTTAATATGATGGTTGAAACAATCATTTGTAAAATAACTATAAAAAATGCATCAAGATTTACAACCATTTCAGGATTAATTCCTCCATGTTTATTTTTGAAAAATTCTGCAATCCAAGGTGTATAGTTTGATAAGGCGTCATAAAGCGGTGTAGTATTTACCCACTCTTCAATGAATACAGGTAAAGTGTAAAATAATTGATTGAACATTAACCAAAAACCAACCATTATTACAAGAAGTAAAGTCAATTTCATATCAGAAAGAGCTTCAAAAATATTTTTCAAAGACTTAATGATTGTTTCACCGAGTGAATCTTCATTTTTTTCTCTGTTTGGTTCTTTGAAAAAGAAGATTACTATTATTAAGTTTACAGCTATTGCCATTGCCGCCATTATAAATACAATTCTCCAACCGTATTCATCTCTTAATTTTGCGGAAAAAAGAGGCCCAAAAAAACCTCCTATATTTACCATCATATAAAATACACCGAATCCAAAAGATGAATTTCGTTTATCAGTCGATTTTGTGACAATTGCAGATGCAACAGGTTTAAACATCGCTGCACCAACGGCTACAATAAGAAACATAAGAAATACAGAAGAATATGAAGTAACTTCTCCCATAAAGTAATAACCTGAACCTAATAATAAATAAGCTATAATTAATGATAGTTTATAGCCAATTTTATCTGAAATTGCCCCTGTAATTATTGGTAATAAATATAGGATAAAAGTAACATACGACATTATTTCACCCCTTTCAATATGGGTGAAACCTAAAGCGCCTTCATCCGTTGAACCCGTTAGGTATAGTGCTAATACAGCAAAAAGACCATACCAAGCCCAGCGTTCAAATAATTCCATTGCACTTGCAATCCAAAAAGGTTGAGTGAATGATTTTAGCAGTCCAATAAAACCTAAATCTTTGTTTTCTGTACTCATTGTATTAATTTTTAATTAAGATTTGTTAAAATACAAAAAAGCTCAAGTAATTAATTACTTGAGCTTTTTTGTATGATAATTAGTTTGTTAACATATTTTAATGAATTCCTTTCATTGCCTTATTAAGTAAAGGAGATATTAAGACAGTTATTACTCCGATAATAATCATTACCCACATAATAAAAGGGTATAATGGATAATCAAACTTTTTAAGTATTCCTTCAAGCATACCTGCCATAAAATTTCCAGCAGCAAAACTTGCCATCCACAATCCCATAACCACGGAAACTAGTTTAACAGGTGCTAATTTGGTAACCATTGATAATCCAATAGGAGATAGCATTAATTCTCCTAAAGTTAGTAGCACATAAACTGACACTAACCACCAAGGTGAAACTTTTATACCAGTATCAGCAAGCCCTTGAGCTTGTGTCATTACAAAAAAGGCAATTGCTCCTAAGAAAAAACCTAATGCAAATTTCATTGGTGTTCTGGGATTCCATCCTTTTTTATCTAACCATATCCACATAATAGAAAATACAGAGGCAAATATTAAAATAGCAAAGGAATTAACATTTTGAAACCAGGTTGCTGGCATTTCCCAACCAAACATCATTCTGTCTGTATTTTCTTTGGCAAATAAACTAAATGTACCACCGGCTTGTTCAAAGCCTGCCCAAAATACAATATTAAAAACAGCTAAAACAATAATAACAGACATTCTGCTCCATTCATCAGCACCGCTAGTGCCTTTTGTAATGGTATAAGCTAATCCTAAAATAATTGCCGCAAAACCACCATAAGTAATAATTGTTTTTACAATCTCAGGTAATAAACCCCATAAAGTCATCAAAGCATAAATAGCTATAATTAAACCAACCATCCAAATAAAAATAGTTGTCCAATCTTTACCGTCTAATACAGTTTTATCTTCAGCAGAGTTAGGAGGTAATCCATAATGTTCTAAGGTATTTTCTCTCATTTTAAGCCAAAGAACGCCTAAAATCATACCGATACCTGCTGCTAAGAATCCATAGCCCCATTCTACACTTTCTCCTAAACCACCAGCAATAAAAGTTCCAAGAATTGCACCTAAATTGATACCTAAATAAAAGATATTAAAAGCAGAATCTTTCATTGGATCGTTGTTATTGTAAAATTCACCAACCACAGTAGAAATGTTTGGTTTAAAGAATCCATTTCCAATAATAAGTACTCCTAAACCAAAGTTAAATAAGAACTGGCGACTGTCAGAACTTGTTTCAGTAGTTTGGTATAGCAAAGCACTGGCAGCTAATAAAAATTGACCGATGGCCATTACTAAACCACCAATATAAACTGTTTTTCTTTGCCCAAAATATTTGTCAGACACCCAACCTCCTAGAATTGGAGTTAAGTAAACTAAACCAGTAAAAATAGCATACATTTCAAGCGCTGACTCTCTATCTAGCCCAAAGCCACCATTTGTTAATTCTGCGGTAAGATAAAGTACTAATAAAGCACGCATTCCATAGTAACTAAAGCGTTCCCACATTTCAGTAGCAAACAATGTAGATAACCCTTTTGGATGATGCTTTCTAAATGGTATTTCTTTCATAATTTAATAATTGTTATTTATTATTTTAAAAATTCAACAGTTTATTCTTTTTCACCTAAATTTTCTTGGATAAATGTAGTCATTTTATTGTATAAATGGAGCCTTGTATTTTTACCTCTATAAATCCCATGAGTTCTGTCAGGATAAATGGCCATATCAAAAGGTTTATTGGCTTCAATTAGGGCGTTTGTCAATCGCATTGTGTTTTGAACATGTACATTGTCGTCGCCGCTACCGTGAACCAAAAGGAAATTTCCTTTTAAGAAATTGGCGAAATTCAGTGGAGAGTTTTCATCATAGCCACTCGCATTTTCCTGTGGTGTTTGCATATAACGTTCTGTGTAAATAGAATCGTAAAATCGCCAGCTTGTTACCGGAGCAACAGCAATAGCCATTTTAAACACATCATTTCCTTTAAATAAACAGTTGGCCGACATAAATCCGCCGTAACTCCATCCCCAAATTCCAATCTCATTTTCATCAATATAAGGTCGTTTTCCAAGTTCTTTTGCCGATTCAATTTGGTCTAGGACTTCATATTTTCCCAATTCTTTGTAGGTAACTTTTTTAAAATCAGCTCCTTTAAAACCAGTTCCTCTTCCGTCAACACAAACCACAATATAACCTTGTTGCGCCAAATGTTGATACCAATAATCGTTGGCGCCATTCCACGTATTGCTCACCGATTGTGATCCCGGACCAGAGTATTGTGTCATAAACATCGGGTATTTTTTGCTACTGTCAAAATTGGAAGGTTTTATCATCCACGCATTGAAATCGCCATTTTTAGTGGTTAAAACAAAAAAATCTTTTTTGGAAGTGTTGTAACTATCTAATTTTTGAGAAAGTTTGTTGTTGTTTAAAATTTCTTTCAACTGCTTTCCGTTGCTCTCGTGAAGTGTGTAAACAGGCGGTGTATTGGCATCTGAAAAAGTATTGATAAAATAATTTAAGTTTTTGCTGAAGGACGCCTCGTTTGTTCCCGAGGCATTTGTCAATCTTTTTTTGGCTGTTCCATTTAATTTTATGGAATAAACTGTTTTGTTGATGGAGCCATCTTCAACAGATTGATAATAGATGGTTTTGTTTTTTTCATTTATTCCAAAGAAATCAGTCACTTCCCAGTTTCCTTTTGTAATTTGATTGATGAGTTTCCCTTCTTTTGAATAATAATAGAGATGGTTAAATCCATCTTTTTCACTTGTCCAGATAAAACTGTTGTCAGCTAAAAAAGTTAAATTGTCATGAACATCAACATATGTTTTACTCACTTCATCCAAAATTACTTTTGATGAAAAATTTAGGGCATTGACCGCGTGTAATTTTAAATTATTTTGATGTCTGTTTAAAGTCATTACAGATAAAATTTCCGGATTGTTTGTCCATTTTATCCTTGGAATGTATTCGTATTTTCCCAGGTCGATTTTTGTGGTTTTTCTTTCTGAAGCATTATAAAGATGCAAGGTCACCACCGAGTTTTTTTCACCGGCTTTTGGATATTTAAAAACTTGTTGTGTTGGATATAAATCGTTGCCAACAATTTCCATGGAGAAAGTTGGAACTTCTGTTTCATCAAACCTAATAAATGCAATATTTTTGCTATCAACGCTCCATTCGAAGGCCCTGACAAAAGAAAACTCCTCTTCATAAACCCAGTCGCAAATACCATTGATAATCTGATTCTTTTTTCCGTCGGAAGTAATTTGAACCACTTCGTTGGTTTCTAAATTTTTAATAAAAATATTGTTGTTTTTGGCATAGGCAACCTTTTTGCTGTCGGGAGAAAAAGTTGGTTCCTGAATTTTTTCGGTATCAATTATTTGCAGTGATTTTGAAGCTAAATCATAAACGTAAAAAATTCCCAAACTCGAATGTCTGTAAATAGGCTCAGAATCGGTTCCTAAAATTAATTTGGTTTCATCATTGTTGAAATCATAACTTTCAAAATAGTTAATTTCACCCAAATCATTGCTGTTTACAATGGTTTCAACTTTATCTAAAGTGGCGTAATTATATTTATCAACAGTTGAGCTTTTGGTATTTCTGTCAAAATTTAGCAGGGAATAGAAGTCGCCATTCATTGAATTTAGCGAATTCATACGCTCTGTACTAAAAGTGCCATTCCAAATTTCATCAAGCGTTATGTCTTTTTTTTGTGCTGTTGCCAAGGTGCTAATGGCAATAAAAATAATAAGGAGTTTTTTCATTAAATTATGAGTTCTTGAAATAATTGTCAAGTTTAAGAAAATTTTAGCAAATCAGATATGAAATTTGTCATAATAATTAACAATTTGTGAGTTTGCAGTAATTAATATTTAATAAATTATCTTTGTAGCATTAATAAATTTTTTTCAAAAATGTCGAAAAACGTTAATGGATTTTCAAAGTTGAGCAAACTTGAAAAAATAGATTGGCTGGTGTCAAATTTCTTTAATGATGAAAATAAGGCGAAACAGGTTTTAATGCAATATTGGAATACCAATGAAATATTGCAGAATCTACACGATGACTTTATTGAAAATACTTTATCTAATTATTATTTGCCATTTGGCGTTGCCCCAAATTTTGTGATTAACGGAAAAAAACACACCATTCCAATGGTTATTGAAGAAAGTTCTGTGGTTGCCGCAGCTTCTTTGGTGGCGAAATTTTGGAGTACTCGGGGCGGATTTAAAGCCTCCGTTATCTCATCTACAAAAATTGGACAGGTGCATTTTATGTATGAAGGTGATAAAACTGCACTTGAAAATTATTTCAATGCAAAAAAAGTGCAATTCTTTGAAGCCACAAAAGCCATCACCAAAAATATGAGGAAACGCGGCGGCGGTATTTTAGACATTGAATTGCGCGATAAAACGGCGGAACTTAAAAATTATTACCAGTTGCATGTCACTTTTGAAACTGTCGATAGTATGGGTGCTAATTTTATAAATTCTTGTTTGGAAGTAATTGCAAAAGAATTTGAAAATTCAGCTATCCAAATTGTCATGAGTATTTTGTCCAATTACGTTCCAGAATGTTTGGTTCATGCTGAAGTAAGCTGCAATGTTGAAAATTTATATGCAGAAAATTCAGAAGCATTGGCCCAAAAGTTTGTGCAGGCCATACAAATTGCAAATGCAGAACCGCATAGGGCGGTTACCCATAATAAGGGAATTATGAATGGTGTTGATGCCGTTGTGATTGCCACAGGAAACGATTTCAGGGCTATTGAAGCCGGAGTTCACGCTTTTGCCGCACGATCAGGAAAATATAAAAGTCTGACAAATGCCAGTATAGAAAACGGAATTTTTAAGTTTTGGATTGATATTCCATTAGCTTTGGGAACTGTGGGCGGATTAACATCTTTGCATCCTTTATCGAAATTATCATTACAATTATTGGGAAATCCTTCTGCAAAAGAATTGATGGAAATTGTTGCTGTGGCCGGATTGGCGCAAAATTTTGCCGCTTTAAGGGCATTAACAACTGCAGGAATCCAAAAAGGACATATGAAAATGCACCTGACAAATATTATAAAACAATTGGGTGCCAGTAAAAAGGAAAAGGAGTTTTTAATCAATTATTTTGAAAATAAAACCATTACGCACAATGCAGTGGTTGAGGCATACAATAAATTAGTTCAGGATAAATAATGAAAAATTTTTACAGCAACGGAAAATTATTACTCACAGGCGAATATTTTGTACTTGAAGGCGCAAAATCGTTGGCTATTCCTACAACTTGTGGACAAGATTTGGTAGTTGAACCAATTAATGAACCACAATTACTTTGGGATAGTTATTCAAATGAAGGAAAATGCTGGTTGGAAGCAATTTTTGATTTACCAAAACTGCGTTTGGCGAGTGCTACTTTTGAAGTAGAAGAAGATGGAGGAAATGATAAACTTGCTGAAAATTTAAATAAAATATTAGTTGAAGCAAAAAAACTAAATCCTTCTTTTTTGAATTCTGATAAAGGGTTTTCAGTAAAAACAAAACTAACATTTCCTAAAAATTGGGGATTGGGAACTTCTTCAACGTTAATTAATAACATTGCAAATTGGGCTAAAATTAATCCTTATAAATTATTAGAAAACACCTTTGGTGGAAGTGGTTACGATATTGCTTGCGCACAAAATAACACACCAATTTTATATACAAAAAAGGGATTTGAGCCAATTATAGAAAAAGTAGATTTCAATCCCATATTTAAAGATCAATTGTATTTTGTGCATTTGAATAAAAAACAAAATAGCAGGGAAGGAATTGAGCGCTATAAAAATCTGAAAGGAAATCTAACTTCAGAACTCAAACAAATATCTGAATTATCAGAAGCGTTTTTAACCTGTAAAAAATTAGCTGATTTCGAAATGTTAATGAAAGAACATGAACAAATCGTTTCAAAAACAATTCAATTAAAGCCAATTCAGGATGAATTATTTTCTGATTATTTCGGACAAACAAAAAGTTTGGGCGCTTGGGGAGGCGATTTTATTTTGGCTACAGGAAATGAGGATTCTCCAATTTATTTTAATAAAAAAGGATTTCAAACGGTAATTCCTTATCAAGATTTAATTTTATAAAGGTGCGTCATTCTGAACTTGTTTCAGAATCTCACATAGTTAATTTATTAATAGAACATGAGAACCTGAACTAAATTCAGGTTGACGAAAAGAAAAAACAATGAAGAAAAAACTAGTTATAATTGGAGGCGGAGCAGCAGGTTTTTTTGCTGCCATAAATGCTGCAGAAATGCATCCTGATTTGGAAGTTATTATTTTAGAAGGAAGTAATAAAGTATTGCAGAAAGTAAAAGTTTCCGGCGGTGGTCGTTGCAATGTAAGTCACGCCTGTTTTACCCCAAATGAATTGGTGGAATTTTATCCAAGAGGAAAAAAAGAATTGTTGGGACCATTTCATCAATTTATGACTGGTGATACCATGGACTGGTTTGAAAATAGAGGTGTACCTTTAAAAATTGAAGATGACAATCGTATTTTTCCCGAATCCAATTCCTCGCAAACGATTATCGATTGCTTTTTGGAAAGCGCAAAAAATGCCGGCGTAAAACTAAAAACAAGCACCAGAGTTGATGCTATTGAAAAAAATGAGGATAAGTTCATTATAAAAACAAATGCAGAAACTTTTACGGCCGATTATTTATTGGTGGCAGCTGGAAGCAATGCCAAAGTTTGGACTATGTTGGAAGGTTTGGGACATACCATCATAAAACCTGTTCCTTCTTTGTTTACCTTCAATATTGTTGATGAAAGATTAAAGGACATTCCTGGCATTTCAGTTCCAAAAGCAAGTGTTAATGTTATTGATTCAAAATTATCGGCAGAAGGGCCTTTGTTAATCACGCATTGGGGTTTAAGCGGACCGGGTATTTTAAAGCTTTCGGCTTGGGGCGCGCTGGAATTTCATAAAAAAGATTATCAGTTTGAAATAGCAGTGAACTGGTTGTCAAAATCCTTTGAAAAAGTATTGGATGAATTGAAATCCGCCAAAATGAACCAACCCAAAAAGCAAGTGATTTTACATTCAGTTTTTGAAGAAATTTCAAAACGATTGTGGGAAAAACTGGTTACAGCTGCTCAAATTCAATCAGATTCTCAATGGGCACAATTAAATAATAAGCAATTGGAGTCCTTGGCAAGCCAACTTACTAAAAGCGGTTTTAAAGTTTCTGGAAAAAGCACTTTTAAGGATGAATTTGTGACAGCGGGAGGCATCGATTTAAAAGAAATTAATTTTAAACGTTTTCAAAGCAAATTGCATAAAAACTTGTTTTTTGCCGGAGAAGTTCTAAATATTGATGCGGTTACTGGCGGATTTAATTTTCAAAATGCTTGGACTGGTGGGTGGATTGTGGCTTCTTCAGTAGAAAGTTGAAAAGTTAAATGTTAAAAGTTAAAAATACCGGTTAAGTTGTCTATTTTATCTTCTTTTTTCTTTATATTCTTTTCAATTATTCATTAAAAATTTGTCCCCGATGAGGTTTCAACGCATCTCTGTATCTTTTCATATCCACTTCATCCACTACAATAAAAGCAATACCGTGCATTTCTGAAATAATGGAAAAATTAATTTCGTAAAAATGTAATTTTTCTGCTACCGCAAACTCTTTCAAATGAACGCAATGGTGTTCGGCAGTTTTTTGAGCGGTTTCCCCTCTAAAATCCCATATCAATTTTAATTTTCTATCCATAATAATTGTTTTTATCGTTGCTTACATAAACCAACAGTTCTCCACCTTTGAAAGAGATTTGAACATCATTGCTAAAAGCTGTATTTCTTGTTCCTATGCGTTTTCCGAAAGTTAAAGTTTCATTTATAATTGGATAAGCCAATCCTTCCGTAAAGATTTCATGAGCAATTGGAAAAGGAATTAAGGAAATGTTTTTACCTTTTACATTGGTGAGCGTGATTTGTTCTTCAATAAAAAAGTAAGTTCCGAAATCATCAAAAAAGGATATTTTTAAACTATTTTTCCAATGCAACGCAGTACTGATATTTCCTAAAAAATGATCGTGTTCCTTGCCACTTCCGCCATAAACATCAATATTGATGTAACCCCTGTTTTTTAAAATGGCCAACGCTTTGTCGAAATCGGTAAAATTTTGATCGGGCGTGTTAATCACTTCAATATTGCTGGGGATTGTATGAATAGAGTCGAAATCTCCCGTAACCAAATCGGGTTTTATATTTTTCGATTTGAAATGTTCGTAGGCACCGTCGATGGCACAAACAAGATCGTAGCCTGATAAATCTGGAAATATTTTAGGTTCCGCGCCGTTAAGCAGGATAAATACCTTTTTAGAATTCATAGGGCAAAAATAACTAAAAAGGCACATTAAGTTGAAAAATTAAGAAGAATCTTCAAATTTACTTTTCTTAGGAAACTTATTTTTTTAACCAAGTAAGTGCAATAATTCCTATTCGAGAAATTAAAAATATAATGACACCAAAAATTGTTGAAATCATAGATACTTTTAAACCGCCAGCTAAAACTGTGGTCGGAATTTCACCTGCCATTTGTATGTAATCAAATGCTTGAAGAAGTCCAAGTAATTGGCCTAAAACTCCCCAAATTAAGGCAAATAAACCTATAGATGATATTAATGATAATGTTTTTGAATCATCTTTTTTAAGATTTAAAAAACCTTTTACAATTAAAATAATAATAACGATTAAAATTAGTAAGGAAGGAAACATGAAATAAGGCCCGCCTTCATACATTCTTTGAAGAAGTGTTGACATAATATTTAGATTTTAAATTAAACTTCTTCGAAAGTAAAATGAATTTTGCCAGAAAATTTTAATTTGAGACAGATGGTTAATAAATGCATCTATTTAACGAATTTAGCATTTAATTTGTCATACTTTGTTATTTACAAGTAAAAAAGGGGAGCAAATTGGTAAATGGTCTCTAAAAAAATAATGATTCAAATAAAATGTGCAATTTGCAACTATGAATTTCTCTCCAATTAGTACATCTAAATTTATCGCATTACATATTCTTTTTTGGGTAGGTGTTTGGTTTTTCTTCTTGTATTTTTTTAGTTACAATTCTAATGACACTATTTTTGTTGTTTGGTTTTCGAGTTTTTTACTGCCAGTGGCAATGTTTACAACTTATTTTGTGGTTTATTTTTTACTGCCTAAATATCTATTTAGTAAAAAGTATAAATTATTTATTTTGTATAGTATTTACACCTTAATTATTTCATCATATTTAATTATAATATCAATGTTTGGGTGTTTTATATTTTTATCAAAATTAAAAATTGCGAATATGCCTTTAATGAGCCGAAATTTTTGGTTTGTTTTAATATTGGTCTATTTAGTAGTTGGCTTGGTAAGTTTTGTAAGCTTATTAAATCATAATTTCAAAACAATTTCAAAAAATAAAGAACTTCAAAATAAAATTTTAGAAACTCAGTTACAAATTAAAAATCAGGAATTACACTATTTAAAGAAGCAAATCCATCCACATTTTTTATTCAATACCTTAAATACTATTTATGGATTTGCATTGAAGCAATCAAAAGACACACCTGAAATTATTTTAAAGCTTTCAAATTTGTTGGACTATATTTTGTATCAGGTTAATAAACCTAAAGTTAGTTTAAAAGAGGAAGTTTTACATATTAAAGAATATATTGAATTAGAGAAAATTAGATTTCAGGACACATTGAATATTTCGTTTAAATCAGAGGCTATTTCAGAGGAAATTGAAGTGGCGCCAATGTTGTTAATTCCTTTTGTAGAGAATGCTTTTAAGCACGGAAGTTTAATTGATGGGTTTTTAACCGTTGAAATTGTAATTTCTTTATATGAAAATCAGTTTGAGTTTTCAATAAAAAACACAAATTTAGATAGTGATGAAGTTCAAAATATAGAAGGTATAGGACTCGAAAACATTAAAAAAAGATTGAATTTATTGTACAAAGATAACCATCAATTGCAAATTGAAAATCATGATAATTGGTTTAGAATAAATCTAAAAATCACTAATTTAACTGCCTGAAAATGACTGATACTATTCAATGCATCATTGTTGATGATGAACCAATTGCACGCGAAATATTGGAAAATCATTTACTGAAAATAGCTAAAATTAATGTAGTTGCAACTTGTAAAAATGCTATTGAAGCGTTTAATGAAATTAACGCTAAAAAAGTGGACTTAATTTTTTTGGACATTAATATGCCAGAAATTTCAGGATTGTCATTTGCCAAGACCATCAATAAAAATATCAAAGTAATTTTTACCACGGCTTATAGAGAATATGCCATTGACGGCTTTGATTTGAAAGCTGTGGATTATTTGTTAAAGCCAATTTCATTTGAACGTTTACTGCAAGCTGTTAATAAATATTTAGATGAAAGTACTTCTGTTACTATTGAATCCAAGTTTGAAATTATTCAAGAAAAAAGCGATTTTATTTTTGTGCGTTCAGATCGAAAAATGATGAAGATCAATTTTTCTGATATAAATTATATTGAAAGCTTTAGTGATTATATTAAAATTCACCTTGAAAATTCTGTTATAATAACTAGAGAGACTATTACCAGTGTTGAAGCCAAACTTCCAAAAAATGATTTCATAAGAATCCATCGTTCATTTATTGTTTCAATGAATAAAATTGACTCATTCACCAATGAATTTATTGAAATAAACAAAAAAGCAATTCCTATAAGCAGAAGTTACAAAAAGGATGTGCTTTTAAGATTGGAAAATGTTTAAAGCCCATCCCTAGCCCATCCCAAAAGAAAGGGAATTAAAATTGGTTTTCAGCTTATAAATTATTTTGAATACTTGCTTTTGTTGTCTTAACAACATTTATAAATTATCTTTGACAAAATTTTTGTTTTGATTGAAACCGATTTTATATTAAAAGATTTTTCATTAGAAAATATAAGCAAAGGAACCATCACTTGGAAAACCCCAAGCAATATTGCCTTGGTAAAATATTGGGGAAAACAACAGCCTCAAATTCCTGAAAATGCTTCCATCAGTTTTACGTTGGACAACTGTTTTACATTGACAACGTTGGAATACAAATTAAAAAATGACGAAAGTGAGGTGGCTGAGCGAAGTCGAAGCCACAATTTTGAAATTTATTTTGAAGGTGAAAAAAAAGACGATTTCAAACCTAAAATTAACACTTTTTTCAAAAGAATTGCGCAATATGCTCCGTTTTTGAAGGATTTTGATTTTATCATAAAATCGGAAAATTCTTTTCCGCATAGCAGTGGTATTGCTTCATCTGCAAGTGGAATGGGCGCATTGGCTTTATGTATTATGAGTTTGGAACGGTCATTGAGCGGAGTCGAAATGACTGATGCATATTTCAATAAAAAAGCCTCTTTTTTAGCGCGATTGGGTTCAGGAAGTGCCTGCAGAAGTATTGAAGGTCCGCTAATTGTTTGGGGAAATCACTTGGAAATTGAAGGAAGCTCCGATTTATTTGGCATAAATTTTCCTTATAAAATTCATGACAATTTTAAAAATTACCAAGATACCATTTTATTGGTTGATGAAGGTGAAAAGCAGGTTTCAAGCACAGTCGGACATCAATTAATGTACAACCATCCTTTTGCAAAACAACGCTTTCAACAAGCGAACAACAATATTTCAGAAATTTCAAAAGTGCTTCAAAGTGGTGATTTAGCTGCTTTTATTGCCATTGTGGAAAGTGAGGCCCTGAGTTTACATGCGATGATGATGACCAGTAACCCGTATTTTATATTAATGAAACCAAATACCTTGAAAATAATCAATGAAATTTGGAATTTTAGAGCTCAAACAAATTCAAATATTTGTTTTACCTTAGATGCCGGAGCCAATGTTCATGTATTGTTCCCTGAAAAAGAAAAGGATGTTGTTAACAATTTCATAAAAAGCAACTTAATCCAATTTTGTCAAGAAAATCATTATATTTGCGACGGAATTGGAACAGGAGCAAAGAGAGTACCAAATAATTAATTTCATGAGAGGACCACTTTTTTACGCAAAAATTTTACTTTTTGGAGAGTATGGAATTATTAAAGATTCCAAAGGTTTAGCGATACCTTATAATGTATACCAGGGTGCTTTGAAAAAATCTAAAGTTTTATCTGAAGCCGCTAAACAATCAAATAATAACTTAGAAAGGTTTTATAACTATTTGTTAAATTTGGAAGCTCAGGATTTGGTAAGTTTTAGGTTGGATGAATTTAAAGCCGATATAGATTGCGGT
Organism: Lutibacter sp.; assembly: GCA_027449025.1. Taxonomy (GTDB): domain Bacteria; phylum Bacteroidota; class Bacteroidia; order Flavobacteriales; family Flavobacteriaceae; genus Lutibacter. Next base: position 66,482 of record DAIDMK010000013.1, read on the forward strand.
ATGTATTTCGATTCGAGTATTCCACAAGGATACGGTGTGGGAAGTTCTGGCGCATTGGTAGCCTCAATTTACGATAAATATGCCAATGATAAAATTACCGTTTTAGATAATTTAACCAGAGAAAAATTATTAAAGCTGAAAAGTATTTTTTCATTGATGGAATCTTTTTTTCATGGTAAAAGCTCAGGCTTGGATCCTTTAAATTCTTATTTGAGTATTCCAATCTTAATCAATTCTAAAGACAATCTAGAAGCTACGGGCATTCCGTCTCAAAGAGAAGGAAAAGGCGCAGTGTTTTTATTGGATTCACAAATGATTGGCGAAACAGCGCCAATGATTACTATTTTCATGAATAAAATGAAAAATGAGGGGTTCAGAAAAATGTTGAATGAAGATTTTGCAAAACATACCGATGCCTGTATCGAAGATTTTTTAAATGGAAATGCAAAATCATTGTTTGAGAATGTAAAACTGCTTTCAAAAGTTGTTTTAGACAATTTTAAACCGATGATCCCTAAAGCTTTTCATAAAATATGGAAAAACGGTATTGAGTCAAACGCTTATTATTTAAAATTATGTGGATCCGGAGGCGGTGGTTATATCTTAGGATTTACTGAAGATTTCGACCAGGCAAAAATCCTCCTAAAAGACTATAAACTGGAATTGGTTTATAGATTTTAACAAAACAATCACAAAAAAATAAAGTTTGATATAGTTTTATTGTTGAATTTTATTTCATTTCACCATGGATTTACTTGAAATAGCGAAAAAAAATAGCAAAAAAAACGCACCGCTTTACATTAAATTGCTCAGTTTGTTTTCGGTTGTTAGGGGCTACAACATTGCGCTTATTGTGATTGCACAATACCTCGCTTCCATCTTTATTTTTTCCCCCGAAAAAGAGCTGAGGCATGTTTTACTTGACGTTAACTTATATTTTATTGTGCTGTCCTCAATTTGTGTGATCGCTTCTGGCTATATCATTAATAATTTTTACGATTTTGAAGCGGATAAAATTAATCGACCATTAAAATCGACCATAGATTCTATTGTTACACAAAAAACAAAATTACAAATTTACTTTCTGTTAAATTTTCTGGGCGTCATTTTTGCTTTTTTGGTCTCGTGGAGAGCGGCATTGTTTTTTTCGGTGTATATCTTTTTGATTTGGTTCTATTCGCATAAGCTTAAAAAATATCCATTGACCGGACTTTTTTCTGCTGCAATTTTAGCCATTCTGCCTTTTTTCGCCGTTTTTGTTTATTATAAAAACTTTTCAGAAATTATATTTACGCACGCAGCTTTTTTGTTTTTTATCTTATTAATTCGTGAATTAGTCAAAGATTTAGAAGGCATAAAGGGTGATTTTATCCATAATTACCAAACCATCGCGGTAAAATATGGTGAACATTTTACTAAAATATTGATAACAATCTTGGTGTTTTTGACGCTCAATCCAATTTATTTTTTGCTGAAATATCCTGAAATTGGTGGAATGAAATACTACTTTTACATCAGCGGTGTGGTTTTATTTTTATTTGTGCTTTTTTTGTGGTTCAGCAAAAGTAAAAATAATTACACCTTGTTGCATTTTGTGTTGAAATTGATGTTGCTTGCGGGCGTGTTTAGTTTGGCTTTAATTGACTACTCGGTTATCATAAATAAAATTCTTTTAAAATAAAAACTATATTCATCATAATTAGAAGAATATAAATTATTTTTGCCAAAAATTAAAAAAATGAATTCAAGTAAAAACTCGTCGGGAGGACGACACCAAGGTAAAAAAAAGCCTCAAACCAATACTGATAAAAGGTCTGAGCCTAAAAAGTTCGAAACTAAAAAGAGACCTACGGGCACCTTCAAGGGGAAACCGACTTTTAAAAAAGCACCTTCATTTTCTAAAAAGGAACGTCCTGTTTCAAGAGAGGAAAAATCAACCCCAAAACCAAAACAAGATAAGAAGAACGATGGTATTGAAGGCATCCGCTTAAATAAATATATTTCCAATTCTGGAATTTGTTCAAGAAGGGAAGCAGATGTGTATATTAAAGCCGGAAGCGCCACTGTGAACGGAAAACTGGTAACTGAAATGGGTTATATAGTGACATTGGGTGATGAAGTTCGCTTTGATGGATCCCTAATAAACCAGGAGCAAAAAAGATATGTGTTGCTTAACAAGCCAAAGAATTATATCACCACGATGGAAGATGAACGCGGACGCAAAACGGTGATGGAATTAATTGCCAACGCCACAAAAGAGCGTATTTATCCAGTTGGTCGTTTAGACAGAAACACCACCGGATTGCTTCTTTTTACCAATGATGGCGAATTGGCGAAAAAACTAACGCATCCAAAGAGCAATATTCAAAAAATATACCATGCTTCTTTGGATAAAAAACTGTCAAATAGCGATCTTATAAAAATTTCAGAAGGCTTTATGTTAGATGAAAAACGCGTGATAGTTGATGATATTTCCTATGTTGTAAATCAGCCAAAAACAGAAGTTGGTGTTAAAATCCATTCGGGCAGAAATAGAATTGTGCGCAGAATATTTGAACATTTTGATTATAGTGTAGTAAAATTAGATCGTGTAATTTTTGCCGGACTCACAAAAAAAGACTTGCCACGTGGTCATTGGAGGCATTTAACAGAAATGGAATTAAATACCCTAATGATGCTTTAAACAGCAAAAAAAACAAAAGAAGCCGTCTCACAACTAGAGACGGTTTTTTTTGTACATTTATTTGGAAGTTTTATTAGTTTTTTGTATCTTT
>DAIDMK010000014.1 GCA_027449025.1 Lutibacter sp.
TTTTCAACACATTAAATATAAAAAACTATCTCTTCTTTTCCAAATATTTTATGCTTTTTTATATCGAACTCACGTTAAATTAATAAAATTCTTACTTTTGCTCCTTAAATTTTATACCGTCCAAATGAAAAATATTTTATTCGCACTCATCTTATTATTTTCAATAGTCCTTGGTGCACAAGACTTAAAATACCAACCTGAAAGAGAAAAAATAAACGATCTAGTCCACACCAAACTAAAAGTGGATTTCAACTTCGAGAAAAGTCAGTTAAATGGCGAAGCTTGGGTAACCTTAACACCTCATTTTTATGCTGTTAGCAAAGTTGTTTTAGATGCCAAGTCATTTAACATCCATGAAGTTAAAGTGAACGACAAAAAAGCAGGCTTCAATTATTCTGACGATGAATTAACCGTTGAGCTTGATAAAACCTACAAAAAAGGCGAAGAATATATCGTTTACGTAAAATATACTGCCAAACCTGAAGAAATTAAACAGAAAGGAAGCGAAAATATTACGGATGCAAAAGGACTTTATTTTATAGATCCAAAAGAGGAAGATCCAAATAAACCAACACAAATTTGGACACAGGGCGAAACAGAATCCAACAGCTGCTGGTTTCCCACAATTGATTCCCCAAACCAAAAAACATCTCAGGAAATTTATATGACTGTTCCAAATAAATATGTAACACTTTCAAACGGAACATTAAAAAGTCAGACCAAAAATCCAAACAATACAAGAACCGATTATTGGAAAATGGACCAAAAACATGCGCCCTACTTAGTTTTTATGGGTGTTGGGGAGTTTAGTGTAGTGAAAGATACTTGGAATGGTTTGGAAGTTAATTATTACGTTGAACCAGAATATGCTTCTGAAGCAAAAGCTATTTTTGGTAATACGCCAGAGATGATTACTTACTTTTCGAATATCACGGGAGTTCCATATCCTTGGGATAAATACAGCCAAATTGTTGTTCGGGATTACGTAAGCGGTGCCATGGAAAATACCACTGCGGTTGTTCATGCGGAAGACGCACAACAAAAGATGGGACAATTAATTGATGATAATGAGTGGGAAAGTACCATTGCCCATGAATTATTTCACCATTGGTTTGGCGATTTGGTTACTACCGAAAGCTGGGCCAATTTAACGGTAAATGAGTCTTTTGCAACCTATAGCGTTTATTTGTGGTTTGCTCATAAATATGGAAAAGACAAGGCTGATGCAAATATGTACAGCGATGTTCAAACCTATATGACAAGCCAAAGTGAAGACAAAGATTTGGTTCGATTTTATTATATGGACCGAGAAGATATGTTTGATACTGTAAGTTATCACAAGGGAAATGCTATTTTACATATGTTGCGCGATGTGATAGGTGATGAGGCCTTTTTTGAAGGTATGAAAACTTACCTTACAACTTATAAGTATGGAACAGCCGAAGCACACCAGCTTCGATTGATATTTGAAAAAGTGAGTGGGAAAGACTTAAACTGGTTTTTTAATCAGTGGTATTATGGGAGTGGACATATAAAAATGAATGTAACTTACGATTACAACACCATCAACAAAACGGTAACCGTTAATATCAACCAAAGAGGCAAATCATTTAAATTTCCGTTAAGCATTGATATTTATGAAGAAAGTGGCAAAACCACCCACAATGTTTGGGTTGACAGCGCTCAAAATTCATTCACATTTTCATTCAATAAGTTGCCTAAACTGATAAATATAGATGCAAAGCATGTGCTTTTGGCTGAAATTGCTGTTAAAAAAACCTTGAATGAGTATATTTTTCAATTCAATAAGGCTCCGCATTATTTAGATAGAAGATTGGCACTGGAAGAAATTGTGAAAGATCAGTCGAATAAAGAGGCTTTTAACACTTTATTAAAGGCGTTTAACGATCCCTATTATGAAATAAGAATATTTGCCTTGGAAAATATCGATTTGTTCCAGAAATACAATAAAAAAGAAGCCATCGACAAAATAGTAAAAATGGCGCAATCTGATCCAAAAACTTTGGTAAAAGCTGCTGCCATAAGCGTTTTGGGGAAATTGGTTGACCCAATTTACAAACCGCTTTTTGAAAACGGCATGAATAGTGAAAGCTTTGCTGTTACAGGACAATCTTTAATTTCCTTATATCAAATTGATAAACAAGCGGCTTTAAAAAAGTTGAACACATTGCCTGAAGACAACAAAAAATATATGGCAGATGCCATTACCACCATTTATATCAGTGAAAAAGATAAAACGAAGCTTCCTTTCATTGCCAATCATCTTTTAAAGGGAATGTTTTTGACTGAAGATAAAAGAACACAACAAATTTATGCTGAAGCATTTAAATGGATTTCGGAAAGCGATAATAAAGAAGCGATTACAAATTTGACAAACGATTTTGTAAAATTGGGATTACAGTATAAAAAGTACAAATTTGACCAGCTGGGCATAAATATGCTTAATCAATTGGTTTATGCACAGCAACAATCAAAAAATAGCAATAAAGAAGCGCTTATTATCATTTTAAAAACAGGGATTGCGAAATTGATTGATTGAAAATTTTTCGATATATAAATAGGAAGCCCCTGGAAACAGGGGCTTTTTTTATGGTCTATAGTTTTTAAAAGAACCATTCTTATAAAAAATAACGATACTTTCAATTTCCTGATCTGTGTTTTCCTTTATTTGGCGCTCAATGTCATGATTCGGCTGGTTTTCAATAGTCTTTGATTCATTTTTCTTAATTTCTGGTGTTTCAATATCAGAAAACAGTGTAGGAGCAGACGCCTTTAGTTCAGCAACCTTCGGAAAACTGCCAACGCCATTTAGCAGCCAATACAACTCAACTTCAGGAAATGCTTTTAAGATCTTTAACACAAAATCCAGGCTTGGTTTATTTCTTCCAGATAAGATGTGGGAAATGCTTGAACGTTGCACTTCAATTTTATCAGCCAATAAAGCAGCCGATATTTCATAATAATCCATTAGGATATTTAGTCTTTTCGCAAATTGCTCTATGTTTACCATTGTAAATTATATTTTCATTACAAATGTAATCTATTTGTGTCTGATTGACAAGTATAATTTAAAAATCAAATGAATTATCGCTATATATACTCAACTATTAATTCATATAACATTATATAACTATATAAATGTAAGCAGTATATAAAATTTGTATCAACTTTTGTTATAGTATTTGATAACTGCTGAAATTTGCGGCCAAATAGCTCCGCTAACTGATTACAATTGTATATTTTTCTATAATAAATACTGTTTACATTTGTAAACATTCTATTATTTACATTTGTAAAATGATTTCAATAGCTATTAAAACACTAGAACTTTTATACAAAGAGAATCTTGAAAAAAATTTAAAAGGAAGAAGAATTTTATTCAAGGATATCGATCCACTGATTCAAAAATTATCGTCAAAATTTCAAAAAGAGATATTAGGGTATTCAGAAAACAACCTACCTATTTATAAAATTTCAATTGGAACCGGGAAAATAAAAATTTTAATTTGGTCCCAAATGCACGGAAATGAAAGTACGGGAACCAAGGCCTTATTCGACTTATTTAATTTTTTCGAAAAAAACAATGAAGAGCTGAGTGAAATAATCCGATCTGTGCTGACAAATTGTACCATTCAATTTATTCCATTGTTAAACCCTGATGGCGCTATTAAATTTATACGGGAAAATGCAAAAAATATCGACTTAAACAGAGACGCAGTAAAACGAGAGGCAAAAGAAAGCAAGTTGTTGCGGGAAGTTTTAGATTCTTTCAATCCGAAGTTTTGTTTCAATTTACACGACCAGCGTTCTATTTTTAATGTTGAGGGAACCAAAAATCCGACCACAATTTCATTTTTAGCGCCCTCAGAAGATATTGAACGTACTGTCACCAAAGGTCGTAAAGAAACCATGAGCGTCATTGTTGCTATGAATAGTTTATTGCAGCAAGTTATTCCTAGTCAAGTTGGACGTTATACCGATGAGTTTTATCCAACCGCCACTGGTGACAATTTCCAAAAGCTTGGACACAACACAATATTAATAGAAGCCGGTCATTACAAAGACGATTTTGACAGAGATATCACTAGGAAATATAATTTTTATGCACTTTTGCAAGGAATCTATTTTATTGCGACTGCAAAGGATTACGTCAATTATAAGCCATACTATGAAATTCCCAATAATGACACTAAGTTTTTAGATATTATTTATAAGAATATAAAAATTACCGAAAATAATAGAAATCAAATTACAGATATTGGTATTCAACTAAAATTCAAAGTAATAGCTCAAAAACTAGTGATGTATAAGTGCATTGAAAAAGTTGGGAATTTGTCAGATTATTACTCGTATAACTATATAAGTGCAGAAAATTTGGATATAACGGAATTAGAATTATCAAATTCGTAAATTTATTAAGTGTTTATCGATTTTTTTTTAATAAATTTGTACTTTATTTTTTTATCATAAACAAACGCAGTCATATGAAAAAATATATACTTGATGAAGTAGATCATCAAATATTGGATATTCTTATCGAAAACGCTAGAACACCGTTTACCGATATAGCTAAAAAATTAGTAGTTTCCGCTGGTACAATCCACGTTAGGGTTAAGAAAATGGAAGACGAAGGAATTATTAAAGGATCTACCTTAACTCTTGATTATGAGAAAATGGGCTATTCATTTATCTCACATGTTGGGATTTATTTAGACAAAACATCAAAAACAAAGCAAGTTATAAACGAATTAAAGAAAATTCCGAATATTACTATTGCTTACATTACAGCAGGAAAATACAATATTTTCTGTAAAATCAGGGCCAGGGACACCACACACGCAAAAGAAATAATTTTTGAGATAGACGATATTGACGGCGTTTCAAGAACAGAAACTATGATTTCTTTGGAAGAAAGCATCAACGACAAAAAGCGTTTAATGCATTCTATTTTTAGAGAAGTTTAGCTGAACTCAAATAGTTAAAAATACCTTATTATTTTTTATAATAAGGTATTTTTGTTTCATAGCATTATGCTTACCTTTGATATAATTATTCATTTTTAATGGACACAATTAGCAACAAAATTGGTAAGATGGTTTACAACCGAGAAAAATACACAGACAAAGAATTAATTGACTTATATAAATATCTTCTAAAACCTCGATTGATAGAAGAGAAAATGTTAATCCTGTTAAGACAGGGGAAAATTTCCAAATGGTTTTCGGGAATAGGGCAAGAGGCTATTTCTGTCGGCATCACCAACGCTTTAAATTTTGATGAATATATTTTACCAATGCATCGAAACTTAGGGGTGTTTACTTCTAGAAATATACCCTTACACAGACTTTTTTCACAATGGCAGGGCAAAAGAAATGGATTTTCCAAAGGAAGAGAACGTTCATTTCATTTTGGAACGCAAGAATATAAAATTGTTGGAATGATTTCGCATTTAGGTCCGCAATTTGGTATCGCAAACGGAATTGCTCTGGGTGATTTGCTTAAAAATGAAGCCAAAGTGACTGCAGTATTTTCTGGTGAAGGCGGAACCAGTGAAGGCGATTTTCATGAGGCTTTAAATGTGGCATCTGTATGGAATTTGCCAGTACTTTTTTGTATTGAGAACAATGGATACGGACTTTCAACACCTGTAAGTCAGCAGTTTAAATGCGAAAATATTGCAGATAAAGGAATCGGCTACGCAATGGAAAGCCATATTATTGAAGGAAATAACATTTTGGAAGTTCATTCAACAGTGCGTGAAATTGCAAAAAGCGTTCGAGAAAATCCGCGTCCGGTACTGCTCGAATTTAAAACGTTTAGAATGCGGGGACATGAAGAGGCAAGCGGTATGAAATATATTCCGCAAGAATTAATTGCCAAATGGGCAGAAAAAGATCCCGTTCAAAATTATCACACATTTTTAACTGCTGAAAACATCCTGTCCGATGAAATAGAGACCTTAATAAAGCAGGAAATAATTGACGAAATAAATGAACATTTAAAAATTGCTTCTGCTGAAGATGAAATCTCTTCAACCATTGAAAATGAATTGGCTGATGTGTATAAACATCAAAATTATACGGAAATAGAACCATCAACAAATACTTTAAATATCCGATTTATTGATGCTGTATCTCAGGGGTTAAAACAGAGCATGGAACGCTTTGAAAAGCTGATAGTGATGGGACAGGACATTGCGGAATATGGAGGTGCTTTTAAGATAACAGAAGGGTTTTTAGAACAATTTGGTGCATCAAGAATTAGAAATACACCTATTTGTGAATCGACCATTATTGAATCGGCTTACGGACTTTCAATCAACGGCTATAAATCGGTTGTTGAATTGCAATTTTCCGATTTTGTTACTTCTGGATTTAATCCAGTTATTAATTTGTTGGCAAAGTCATTTTATCGTTGGAATCAACAAGCAGATGTTGTATTGCGTATGCCTTGCGGTGCAGGCGTAGGAGCAGGGCCATTTCACAGCCAAACCAATGAAGCTTGGTTTACAAAAACACCTGGGCTGAAGGTTGTATATCCTGCATTTCCTTATGATGCAAAAGGTTTGTTGGCCACTTCAATAGAGGATGAAAATCCGGTTTTATTTTTTGAACACAAAGCTTTATACAGGTCTGTTTACCAAGATGTCCCAACAGAATATTATACAATTCCTTTTGGAAAAGCAGCTTTGCTTCACGAGGGAAATGACTTGAGCATTATTACCTATGGAGCCGCCGTTCACTGGGCATTAAACGAAGTTAAGGAACACCAAATTTCAGCCGATATTATCGATTTAAGAACGCTTCAGCCTTTAGATATCGAAGCTATCTATAAATCGGTTAAAAAAACTGGTAAGGCTTTAATTTTGCAGGAAGACACTTTGTTTGGTGGAATTGCTTCAGATTTATCGGCTTTAATCACTGAAAATTGTTTTAATTATTTGGATGCACCCGTAAAACGTTTGGGCAGTTTGGAAACGCCAATTCCATTTGCCAAAAACTTGGAAGCTATGTTTTTACCAAAAAATCGATTGCATGACAGTATCGCTGAATTGATAAATTACTGATTATTAGAATCCGAATCTGATTCTCATCATAATTTTAACACTGAATAATTCCTTATTTTATTTAAAGTTTTCCTTCATTATAATTTAAAGGATAAGAAATCATGGCATTAATTTTTTATTGTTTAAAAGTAGTTTTTCTAAAACACAACTTTCATTTTGAGATAGGACTTTTAATGGAAAATTGATAACTATCATTATAGACAATGATGAGCATCATTGTATTTAAAAAATCTTCAGCATAAATTAGTCCATTATAAACCAATAAAATTATTTGATTATGCCTTTAGTAAAATTTAACCATCGTATTCCGATAATGGACAGAATGTTTCCAGAATTCTTAGACATTACTGAAAACATGCTAACTGAAGATTTATTTCAAAGAGAAAATTGGATGCCATCAATTAATGTGAAGGAGCACAAAAATGATTTTCAAATAGAAGTTGCTGCGCCTGGATTTACAAAAAAAGATATTGAGGTTTCAATTTCTGATGATGTTCTGACAATTTCAGCTGAAGGTAAACAAGAAAAAGAAGAAAAAGAGGAAAATTATTCCAGAAGGGAGTTTTACCACAATTCATTTACAAGAGCTCTTACTTTACCAAAAAGTGTAGATCTCAAAAAGAAAATTAAAGCCAATTACGATAACGGAATTTTGTCGATTCATTTGGAAAAAATGGAGGTTACAAAAAGTATAGAAAAGAAAAAAATGATTGAAATCAGCTAATTTTATCTTGCAAATCCGGGAATTCTACAGCTCCCAGATTGTTTAACTTAAAATATTAAAAATGGAAAAAAATCAATTGACCCAAATCGAAGAAAAATCAAATTTAGAAAATAGTATTGGACGTTTACACGCCAAGGCACAAAAATGGATTTCAGAAATCGAATTTATTAAAGTTGAACAAAATTTTCTTAAGGAATTACTTTCAGAGCATATAATTGGCTTGTGTGAAACACATCATTTTAATCAAGCTAAAATGTTTTTGAACGGTATTGAACATGAAGCCAAATTGGGCAATAAATTAATAGAATCCATCAAGGAAAATAAAATTAATTTGGCTTTACTTCTGGAAAATATTCAATTAAAAAATGAGACTAAATTTAGAAACAATCACAAACTTCTAAAAGTAGAAGTTAAAAATTATATTGAAAACTTTAAATACATAAAAGAACAAGTATTTGAACTGGTGTTGTTAATTATGAAAAAAGAAAAAGAAAAAAAATTGCTTTCAAAATAAGTCAACACAAGTTCAGCTACTTTATTAACCGTTTTCAAGTTTTGGTTCTTTGAGGTTTTTTGTAATGAATTAAAAACAAATCATTTTGTAAAATATATTGTGGACGTGACAATTAAAAACTGTGAGATGTTGTTAATTTATGAAATACATTTTAAAAATGCATTATTTTATTTGGGGTGAAATGAATACTGATTTAATGTGTTTCCAGAAAATTTTGAAACAGCTAGGCTGTAAGAATTAAAAAGTGAAAACGGTTTCTATATTGCATAATTCCGTTTTCAATTTTTTAGTTCTTTGAAGTTTTGTGTAGTTAAATTTAACAATGGCTAATGAAAATGTTGAAGAGGTAAATATTTGTTATACAAAATTAACCAAATGTTTTTTATATTATTTTTTGCAGTTTACGCCGGTATTATTTTTTTGGGATATTGGATTATACTTAGTTAAATTGTGTTAGATTTTAAAGAAATATAAAAGACGAAGAAGTGTAAGAATTGAAAACGGTTTATTTCTAAATAAAATTCCAATCAAATAGTTTAAAGATTTTTATCCAATCAGTTGGAAAAGAAGCATTTAATTCAATTCTATCATTGGTCAAGGGTTGTGTAAAATGAAGAGAGTACGCATGTAAAAATAATTTCTCACAATCAAAATTTTTTTCGAACATTCTGTTGTGAAACCGATCTCCATATTTATAATCACCAACTATTGGGTGATTTATTTTATTTAAATGAATTCGAAGTTGGTGCATTCTTCCAGTGGCTGGTGTTAATTTTACTAGACTGTATCGAGAATTTTCATAAGGAATTACAGGGATTTCAAGTGATTTTTTATGAATGGGCTCGCAAAAGGTTTCTGCATCTTTATATATTTTGGTGTCAGGATTTTTAACGGGAGAATCTATCACCAAGGCTAAATCAACAAATCCGCGCACAATACCATAATAGGTTTTTTGAATTTGGTTAGTATTGAACAACTCCTGAAAAACAGCAACATCCTCTTTTTGTTTTGCCAGCATTAAAACACCCGATGTTTTTCTGTCCAATCTGTGAACCGGGTAAAAATGGCATCCAAATTGTGCGAAAAGTAAATCCAGTAAAGTTTCCTCCTTAATGTTACGTGCATAATAAGAATTGTGAATTAATACATTGTTGGGTTTGTTTACAATAATAATATGGAGGTCTTCAAATAGGATTTCAATTTTCATTTTGCAAATATACAGGTAAATGAATTGGTTTTAACCATCCGGACTCTTCCTTCAACAAAAGTCTATATAAAGTATATTTTCTAGCAATCTCAGCTATTTTTAACACATTTTTAGCATTACAGATGTGTGAATCTTGTAACTAATCTAAAAAAAGATGTAACTTTATCCTGTATATTATTTCGCAAATTTGCAGCATATAATTTCACCATTTAAACACTAATAAAATGAAAAAAATAATAGTATTTGTACTTTTAGCATCCTTGGTTATTTCTTGTGGAACTCCAAAAACAGTAATCCAGTCTAAAAAAGTAATTAAAGGATACTGGTCATTAGACCAAATTAACTACAGTGAAGCAGGAACATTTGACGTAACCTTGTTGAATGATGCTTCCAAAGAATGTTTCATCGGAAGCACATGGCGTTTTATTCCAAACAACAATACTGGAATATACACTATAACTGATGCACATTGTGTACCAACTGGTGATCGTAATTTCAATTTTACCATTCAGGAAATCGATAACAATACCGGACTTTACGATTTCTTATTAAAACCTACTGATGTAAAACACAAATCTGAATACAATACAGGTTTCAGACTTCAATTGACACAATTGACAGAGACTACGATGAGATGGGAGCAAACCGTTTCAGTAGATGGAAAACCATTTAAAATTTATATGAACTTTAATAAAATAAACGAATAATGAAAACATTCTTTAAAAAAACAACATTGGCTGCTTTAACACTAATTTTAGTAGTTGGTTTAAGTAGTTGTGAAGCTACCAAAAACGCAAATAGCGCACAAAAAGGCGCCGTAATTGGAACCGCCGGAGGTGCAATATTGGGTGCTATTATAGGAAATAACACTGGCAAAAAGGGAAGTGGGGGAGAATTAGGTGCTGTAATTGGCGGTGTTGTAGGTGGAACAGCCGGTGTGCTTATCGGAAATAAAATGGACAAACAAGCTCAAAAAATTGAGGAAGAAATTCCTGGGGCTAAAGTTGAACGTATTGATGATGGTATTTTGGTGACATTTGATGAAAATAGTGGGGTTCATTTTGACACCAATAAATACAACATTAACTCAGATTCTGAAGCAATGCTTACCAAATTAGCGAGTATCTTAAAAGAATACCCAGATACAAATGTATTGGTAGTAGGACATACAGACAGCGTTGGCGCAGATGATTACAATATGACGCTTTCTGAAAAAAGAGCTTACTCAGTAACCAATTATTTTGTTCAAAATAAAGGATTAAGTACCTCACGTTTTACAACATCTTGGTATGGTGAAGAACAACCGATAGCTGATAACGCCACTGTTGAAGGTCGCGCAAAAAACCGAAGGGTAAATGTGGCAATTGTTCCAAATGAAAAAATGAAAAATGACGCTGAAAAAGAAGCTGGACAAAACTAATAATAGCCCTAAATTCTTATTAAACCCGAAACAAGTTGTTTCGGGTTTTTTGTTTGAGGTGACTTCTAAACTTTATGCTAAAATTCAACTGTTAAAACATTCTTTTTAACTTTCAAACTTTTCAACTTATAACTACCTTGCTGGCCTAAAATTTAAAGCAGTGCAAGGTATCGTTGACAGCATGGCACAATTCCATTTATCGTGGCTAAACTGGTTTTTGGCATTTTTAGCTTCCTTTATTCTTGGGATGGGAAAAGCTGGTGTTAAAGGACTTGGGGTTTTAATAGTTACATTAATGGCTATTTTATTTGGCGGAAAAGCTTCTACAGGGATTTTAATTCCGCTTATGGTTGCTGCCGACATTTTGGCTGTTTTTTATTATAACCGGCATACACAATGGAAGTTTTTGTTGAAAATATTGCCAACCATGGTTTTGGGCGTATTGATAGGCGTGTGGTTTGGAAATGACATCTCAGAAAGACTATTCAAACAAATCATGGCTATTTTCATTATTTTAACCGTTATTATGATGGTTTGGATGGATCGAAAAAAAAATATGGCGGTCCCAAAACATTGGTTTTTTGCCAGCAGTATGGGGCTTTTATCTGGAATTACATCGATGATTGGAAATTTAGCAGGTTCTTTTGCAGATATCTATTTTTTGGCGGTTAGATTGCCTAAAAATCAATTTATCGGTACTGCAGCTTGGTTATTTTTAATCATTAATGTGTTTAAATTGCCATTTCATATTTTTGTTTGGAAAACGGTAACTTCGGAAAGCCTTCTGCTGAATTTATTTCTGACTCCAGGAATTTTGTTCGGTTTTTTAAGCGGTGTGACCTTGGTTAAATTGTTAAACAATGAAGTTTACCGCAAATTTATTATGATAGTTACCGCTATGGGCGCTTTGCTGATGTTATTTAGATAGATAATTTTAAACTAAATCATTATGGAAGAACATTTTTTTCAATGTCCGTATTGTTGGGAAGAAATTTCAATGTTAATGGATACTTCAGTAAGCAATCAAACCTATATTGAAGATTGCGAGATCTGTTGCAATCCCATCGAAATAAATCCAATATTTGAAAACGGTGAATTAATTTCTTTACATATTAAAAGTGAAGAGGAGCAGTGAATTTACTTTGATGAAATAGCCTGTTTTAATTGAGCAACTGTTTGCATGCCAGATTGTCTCCAAACTTGCTTTCCTTGTTTAAAAACCATAAAAGTAGGAACTCCCTGTACTTGATATTTCGCTGCCAATGCCGGATTGGTATCTACATTTATTTTTATGATACTTATCGAATCCTTTAGTTCAGCTTTTAATTGTTTTAAAACAGGCGCCATGTTTTTACATGGTCCGCACCAATCTGCATAAAAATCAATCAAAACAGGAACATTTTGATTTATGATATCGTTGAATGATTTCTTCATCATAATTTATTTAAACAATATTTAAAGTTACAAAAACTCCGATAATTAAGGAATATATTAATCGAAAAGTTTATTTTGATCTTAAAACCATTAAACCGATTTAAAGCGCATTTTTTTAATAATTTGCGGATTTCCAGATACTTTTAAATAAACAAGAATCAACAGAGCCATTGTGCTGCAAATAAGAAATCCCACAAATAACGGCAGGGCGGTGGCTGTAACAAATTTCCCTATAAAAGTACTGATGGGAACTGCCAAGATCGTCGACAGAAAACCCGTAATTGCGGCACCTATGCCAGCAATATGACCGATTGGTTCCATAGCTAAAGCCCTTAAATTCCCAAATAAAAATCCGATTGCAAAAAACTGTAATCCGAAAAAAGATAACAAAATACCAATACTTGGATTTGCGGAATTCATAAATAATATTATATAAAGCAAGGAAACGCTAAAAAACGAGAGTAACGCAGTGGTCACTATTTTTTCCATGCCATATTTTAAAACAAGTGTGGCGTTTAAAAAAGTAGAAGTACCTATGGCGATGGACAAACCCGCAAAAATAAAGGGAAACTGTTCTATTAAATCATATTGTATTTGAAACACCTGTTGCGCAGTACTTAAATATACCATAAAGGAACCCGTAACAAAACCAGATATCATAGTAAAACCAATGGTTCTTTTTGATTTTGAAAGTTCTTTTAAACCATTCGAAAAAATGGCACTTGAAAATTTTATACGATGTGCTTTTAATAAAGTTTCAGGCTGTCTTTTCCAAAACCAAAATGAAACTAAAATGCTAAAAATCAATTGAATGTAAAATATAGCTTGCCAATTGTAATGGTCCAAAACAAATTTTCCCATAGCAGGAGCAATCACTGGCACTAAAAGAAATACAGATGTAATAAACGACATGATTCTTGCCATATAATTACCAGAAAAAGTGTCGCGAACCATAGCAATACTGATGGTTCTTGGTGCAGAAAGTCCAATTCCTTGTAAAATTCGACCTGCAACCATCATCTCTAGGCTTTCTGAAAACACACAAATTAAACTGGCAAGAATAAATAGTCCAAATCCCATAAAAACAACGGGTTTTCTACCCAAACTGTCTGAAATTGGACCAAAAAACAAAGGACCTAAGCCAAGTCCCAAAAATATCATGGTAATTAACAATTGGTTGTCAACCGCTTGAGTTACACCGATTGAAAATCCGATATAATCTAATGCTGGTAATAGAGCGTCTATCGCTAATGCAACAATTGACATCAAGGATGCCATTAAGGCAATGAATTCAAATTGTACTAAACCTTTTTTTTGCATTGTGCAAATGTACAGTATAGTATTTGGGGTAAAGCGTTTTTCTCATTGTAAAAAGCGATTACACAATAAGAATTTGTAATTTGCAGTATATAAAAGCGTATTTATGAATTTATTAACCTTAAAGAAAAATATTAAAGGTATTGATATTTATGTTTTAGATCAGATTTTAAAAGATCTTTATCAGCCAGGAACTAAAATTTTAGATGCTGGATGTGGTAGCGGCAGAAACTTAAAATGGTTTTATCAGTCGGATTTTGAAATCCACGGAACGGATACTGATACAGAACAATTACTGAGATGCAAAGAATTATATCCAGCGCAAAAAGCTAATTTTATTCATGCTAACATTGAAAAAATGCCTTATAAAGCAAATAGTTTTGACCATATTGTTTGTAATGCTGCATTGCATTTCGCTGAAGATTTAAGCCATTTTTTAAAAATGTTTGAAGAATTGTTGCGTGTATTGAAACCTAAGGGTAGTTTATTTATAAGAATCGCATCTAATTTTGGGATTGAAAATCTTGTTATATTATTAGATCACGGAATTTATAAATTGCCCGATGGTACCACCAGATTTTTATTGACACCTGAAATTTTAGAAGATCTCCAAAATAATAAGGACGTTTTATTTATAGAAGACATTAAAACTACGATTGTTCACAATAAAAGAAGTATGACTACATTGGTGATTAAAAAGGAGGGATAATAGGTGGCGATATGACGAGTTTAAAATATTCTATTTAACATAATATAAATTATAATACAAATATACAGTAATTGCTGTATAGCCGTATTTCAGGCTATTTACACATAATTGCAGATATAGTGCCTTTAGGTCTATATCGTCAGCAATTATGTTAAAAGCAATTACGGCTTAAGTTCTATATCCTATTCGATAGTTATAATTGCATATTATGTTAAATATCCCAGAAGCCATTTATTTCTTTACGATATTTAGTACTTGGGTTAAGATAATTTCAAATATGCGATTCTCCGTAAACAGTATTTAGGAAACCATTTGTAATTATAATTTGCCATTATGCTAAATTGCCGCTGCCAAACCTCCAATAATTTTTAAAATTTTCTTCATAGTAATTGTGTTTTTATTATATTGTTCACAAGATATAGCTCGATTGTAAATGGCTATATCTTGAATTGTAATCTTTAATTATTTCAAAAGTTCTCACGTATAGAATAATTTAAAAACCTTCTAAAACAATCTTACCTTTTGCTTTTCCTGTTTCTAGGAATGCATGTGCTTTACGAAGGTTTTCAGCATTAATAATTCCGAAATTTTCACCTAAAGTGGTTTTAATGGTTCCGTTATCTATTAAAGTTGATATTTCGTTTAAAATATTGTGTTGCTCAATCATATCTTCGGTTTGAAACATAGATCGTGTAAACATAAACTCGATATGTGTGGAAACCGCTTTCGTTTTAAAAGGCATCACATTAAACGATTTTGGATCATCAATAAAACCAAATCTTCCTTGTGGTTTAATTAGTTTAACGATCTCATCTGCGTGTTGCTCCGTTCCGTTTAAACTCACTACATAATCTGGTGTAGCAAGATTGTATTTCTCTAATTCTTCACTTAATTTATGTCTATGGTTTATAACTGAATCTGCACCCAATTCTTTTAACCATGCTGTAGTTTCTTCTCGAGAAGCAGTACCAATAATGTTCAGTTTTGTTAGCTTTTTAGCCAATTGTACCAAAATAGATCCTACACCACCAGCAGCACCAATTACTAAAATAGATTTACTAGCGTCATCCTTTGAAACTTGTAATCTATCAAACAACATTTCATAAGCTGTAAGTGTTGTTAATGGCAAAGCAGCAGCTTCTGCATAAGATAAACTTGAAGGTTTTTTACCAACAATACGTTCATCTACAATTTGGTATTGTGCATAACTTCCTTGACGCGTAAAATCGCCAGCATACCAAACTTCGTCACCAACCTTAAATAAAGAGACATCTTCACCAACTTCTTTTACTATTCCAGTAGCATCCCAACCAATAACTTTCCAATCATCACCTTCTACTGGCATTCCTGCACGTACTTTGTAATCTGCTGGATTTACAGAAATGGCTTTAATTTCTACTAAAATATCTTTTCCACTAGCTTTTGGTGTTTTTAATTCTATGTCTTGTAACGAGTTTTTATCTTCAATTGGAAGATTCTCTTTATATCCTATTGCTTTCATTTTTATTGTTTTTTAGATTTGAATACATACTTAAATGTATTGTACTATAATTTTTATAGTGACAAAAGTAAGTATAGTAATTTAAACTCGCAATAACGGTCGAAAAGGATAGTATAAAAAAATATCACAACACACTGTTTTACAATTGATTGAATGATAAAAATATACTATAAAAAATATAGTTGTATAATTTAGTATAGTGTTATATCTTTGTGCGCTTAGTAAAAAAGAATATAATCATTTTATAAATATATTATGTATCATTTTAATGGAAAAGAATACCCATGTTGTGCAAGTTTAACTATGGGAATAATTGGAGGTAAATGGAAGACAGTCATTCTATTTCATTTAATTGATGGAACACTTCGATACAATGAATTAAGAAAGGAAATGCCTTCTGTTACAGAGCGTACTTTAAGCTTACAGTTAAAGACTTTGGAAGAAGATGGCATAGTCAAAAGAAAGGTGTATACATCTAAACCTCCTTTAAAAGTTGAATATTCGTTAACCGATTTTGGCAAAACTTTAATTCCGTTAATTAAATCTATTGCAGATTGGGGCGTTTTTGTTGTTGAGAAAAAAGGAGAAATTGTTGTATAAGAATTAATATTAGTTTTTAACTATACCATTCCACACACATTACACTTCCCTCCTTTCGTCAGTCAGCATAATAAGTGTTTACTCGCTAATCTTTTATTTTTCAAATAAGTGCTCGTGAACCTCGTACCTCGGTTTTATTTACATTGTAGAAACTTTTAGGTACAAAACTTATAAATAAGCTTTAGTATTAGAATACCAACTTATAGATTTTAAAAAACCTCTTATGTTATAAGTGATTTTTATTTAAGCTAATAATAAGGTTCTCCAATTGATATAGTTTACAACAAGAAACGAATACTATTTTTATTTCAAATAATTCCGAATTCCATAACTTGCTAAAACACCTTCTCCTGTTGCAGCAGCAACTTGTGCAATGGCACCTTCTCTACAGTCTCCAGCAGCAAATATACCACCAACAGATGTTTGTGCTAATCCTGTAGTTTTTATAAATCCTCTTTCATCAAGGTTTATAACTCCCTTAAAAGATTTTGTATTTGGAATTAATCCAATAAAAATAAATACACCATCTGCCTCTAAAACAGCTTCTTCATGTGTAGTATTATCCTTTATTTTTAAACCGTTAAATAATCCTTTTTCATTTGAAAGAAACTCCAATGAAGTTTTATTCATATAGGTTGAAATATTCTCGATAGATTTCAATTTTTCTACATACGTTTCTGATGCCGTAAATTCTTGAGATCTATGTACAATTTTTACACTTTTACAAAAACCTGCTAAAAAGATCCCTTCTTCCAATGCTGAATTTCCACCACCTACAACAATAATATCTTTATCTCTATAAAAAGCACCATCGCAAGTGGCACAGAAATGAATTCCAGAACCTATCAATGCTTCTTCATTAGGAATATTTAATTTTCTATACGTAGAACCTGTAGATAAAACCACTGTTTTGCCTAAATACGAGGTGCTTTTTGTTTGTATTGAAAACAAATCTTTTTGCTTTTCTATGGAAACAACTTCTTCCCCCGTTTTAATTACGGCTCCATAAGTTATTGCTTGCTCTTCCATTTTCTCCATTAATTTTGGACCAGAAATGGATTGAAATCCTGGATAATTTTCTATTTTTTCTGTTAAAAATGCGTTCCCTCCTATGGTAGATTTTTCTAGTATTAAGCTATCAAAACGATCTCTTTGTGCATAAATAGCTGTTGTTAATCCAGCTGCTCCTCCACCAATAATAATGGTATCAAAAATTTTATGTTGTTTCTCTATGTTTATTGAAAGCAACTCCGTTAACTTTACATTATCAGGGTTTGTATACGGAATATCATCAATCAATATTGTTGGAATTATCCTTTTCCCTTTATTAATTTCTTCAACTTTAGCAGTTGCCCAATCGTATGTATCAACATCAATAAAGTCGAAATTAATGCCATTATCTCTTAAAAAACTTTTTGCTCTTCTACAATCTGGACACCAATCGGCTCCAAATAATTGTACGTTTCCAACTTCATTTATGCCTAAAATAGCTGCTAATTCAATATTATCTGGGTTTGTGTACGATTTATTTTTAATAATAACGGTTGGAATGATACGTTTCCCATTATTAATGGCTTCCACTTTTGCTGTTGCCTCTTTATCTAAATCTACGTCTACAAAAGTAAAATCGACATTATTTTCTTTTAAATATGCTTTTGCTCTTCTGCAATCTGGACACCAATCGGCACCATACAATAAAATTTCATTCATAAGTTTTAGTGTTTTATTCAATTTTAATCTTAGACGTTAAATTTAACAAGTACTTACTCGCCTCTTCAAGTGATTCCTATTTTCAAAAAGTTAAATCAATTTATATATAATTATGATAGCCTTTGTTTATGCTATACAAGGTGAACTATATGTAAAGTGAATTGCGGAATAGATTTCTAACAACTATATTTGATATTAAAATAATAATTATGAGTTTTTATCAGCAAATTGCACCCTATTATCATCATATTTTTAAAGTTAATGTGAATCAAATTGATTTTATTAAGTCTAAACTATCAGAAAATGATTGTACTATTATTGATGTTGGATGTGGAATAGGAACGCTCTCTTTTGAATTGATTGATTATTACAAAAATGTACTTGGAATTGATATGGATGCTGAAATGATACAAACAGCCATAAGAAAAAAGGAAAATGTATCAAAATCCGTTCAATTTCAGCAATTAAGTATGCTTAAATTAAATACTATGAACAATACAAATTCTATAGGTGGTATTATTTGTTTTGGTAACACCTTAGTTCATTTGAATTCATTAGATGAAGTCGTTGATTTTTTACAACAATCAAAATCAATGCTTAAAAAAAACGGGAAATTATTGCTACAAATAGTAAATTATGATAGAATTATTACAAAAAACGTTAAGCAATTACCACTTATAGAAAATGATGAAATTATTTTTGAACGAAATTATAGTCATAAAATATCAGAAAATAAGATTGATTTTAATACGCGATTAACTGTTAAAGCTTCCCAACAAATTATTGAAAACAGCATAAAATTATTACCCTTATTAAAAAAGGATCTGATATTTTTATTAAAGAAGGCTGGTTTTAATTATTGCAATTATTATGGAAATTTTTATCAGGATTCTTATGCTATTGATAGTCCTGCTTTAATTGTAGAAGCTTGGTAATCAATTATTAAAATCATTTTTTACTAAAAATAATTATAAAGTAAAATTAGTTTTTAATTATTCTTTTGAATCTATAAACGTTATGGTTGTTCTGTCAATCACAGTAACTTCAGAAATGGCCTCCATAAATGCTGTATAATCTATTTTTATAGAATTCTCTTTAGGAAGAGATTTTGGAGTCTCTTTTAGCGCAAATAAAGCAATAGTATATGTATGTTTCCCTGGTCCTTGAGAACAAGGAGATGTATAAGAAATGGCGGTTCCACCTTTATTTGAACCCATACTCCAATTTGGATTGTTAGCCATTTTGTATGGAATATCTGTAACGGATGGATCTATACCCCATAATAGTAAGTATGAATTTACTGCTGTTTTATCATCTTTTTTAGGGTAATGATATATTACAACTGCTAAAGATTTTGTTCCTTCAGGTACATTAGACCAAGATAAAGGTATAGCGTTTTCTACGTCGTTAACTTTTTCTTCGCATTTATAAGCATCCAATAGTTTTCCATTAATTACAGCTTTACTAAATAATTTGAAATTTGGGTTAATGGTTATAAAATTGTCATAGTTTATAAGATGAAATTCCTTTATTATTGTTGCAAGCATTAAACAAAATTAATATTACAGTTGTTGAAATTAGTACTATTATACTTTTTGTTGATGTAATTTTATTCATTACTGGAAATTATGAATTAAAAGAATTGTTGTTTACAAACTCCAAGAATTTTGGTTTGTATTGCTCTGAAACTGTAATACGTTGCTTGTTAATAATTATTTGACTACGCTCTATTTCTTCGATGTTTTTTAATGAAACAATAAAAGATCTGTGAACGCGCATAAATTGAGTTTTTGGAAGTTCTGCTTCCAAGGATTTTAAACTCATAAGCGTTAAAATAGGCTTCGGATTATCCTTCAACCAGATTTTAATATAATCTTTTAACCCTTCAAAATACAAGACATCTGAAAGTTTAATACGCAATTGTTTGTACTCTGATTTTACAAAAAGAAATTCTTTTTCTTTAGAAAATATGGTTTGTTGTTTTCCTTTTACCAAATTAAACCAGGTATTCGCTTTATTGGCAGCCGTCAAAAATTCAGCATAATCAAACGGTTTTAGTAAATAATCTAAAGCTTCTACTTTTATACCTTCTAACGCATATTGATCAAATGCGGTTGTGAAAATAACACGTGTTTCATTGGGTAACATTTTAGAAAACTCAAGACCTGTTAAATCGGGCATTTGAATATCTAAAAATAATAAATCTACCGGCTCATTTTTAATAAATTCAAGTGCTTCAATGGCGCTACTGCACTTTTTTTTTAACGCTAAAAAAGGTGTTTTTTCCACATAACTTTCAACTAAATTAAGCGCCATAGGCTCATCATCTACAATAACACAGGTGATTTTTATATTGCTCATAATTTAAGTAGTTTCAATTTCTAAATGTACTAAAAAACAATTGTCTTTAACAGTCGTATTAAAGCTGTATTTATTTGGGTAGAGCAACTCTAAGCGTTTTTCCAAGTTTTGAAATCCAATTCCAGAACCACTTTTATCATCTGTTTTTTTAGGAAAATTATCGTTTTCAATGGTGAAAAATACAGCTTTATTATTAGAAGTCATCGTAATATTAATTTCACTTTCTTTAGTTGCTGAAACCCCATGTTTAAAGGAATTTTCTATTAATGAAATAAATAACAATGGTGCTATTTTAATTCCTGTTTCCACTGAAGGAAAACTATAATTAACGGTTGTTTTGTCTGATATACGCAACTTCATTAAATCAATATACTTTTTCATAAAATCAATTTCTTTTGAAAGTGGCACCAACTCCATATTTGTTTCGTATAGCATATAACGCATCAACTTACTTAAGCTATGAATAGAAGTTTTAGCCTGATTTGGTGAAACATCTACCAATGCATAAATATTGTTGAGCGAGTTAAAAAAGAAATGCGGCTGTAACTGATAATGTAAATGTTGTAATTCTGATTGTAACTTAAAATTAGCTGCTTCTTTGCGTTCGGCTTCTGTTTCTACCCATCGTTTTGTGGTTTTCATAGCAATAGAAAATAGCAATGGCGCAACGTAGGATAACATTTGTACATAAATAAATAATTTAAAAGGTGGACCACCCTTATCATCATTAGGTTGTTTTCTAAGGATTTCTTGGAAAAATGTATTTTCAATTTGTTCTTTTAAAATTAAAAACAACGCAATTATACCAAGGTTAATACCAATAAACAAAATCATTTTTTTTGTAAATAAAAATCGATCTATAAGTACAAAATAATTGATATAGAAAATGATGGCATAAAACCCTAATGGAATCCAAAAATGAGCAATAATTCTACTAATCTCTTGCGATTGTCCATACGACAATACAAAGGGCATACTAAATAGGACAAACCAAACTAGTAGGTGTGAAAAGAATGTTATTTTATTGTTTTTATGCATAATTAATTATTCGTAACGTAAAGCGGTTATTGGATCTAAAGCAGCTGCTTTTTTTGCCGGATACCATCCAAAAAAGATACCCGTAATAGCACAAACAGCAAAAGATATTATTATAGAATACAATGCAATACTTGTAGGCCAATTTAAGAATTTTTCAATAAAAACTGTTGATGCAAGTCCTAAAATTACACCTAAAATTCCTCCTGTAATACTTATTAAAATAGCTTCAATTAAAAACTGCATTAAAATATCAGACCCCTTTCCTCCTACAGCCATTCGCAATCCGATTTCTTTGGTACGTTCTTTTACTGACACATACATAATATTCATAATTCCAATTCCACCTATTAATAATGAAATACTAGCTACCGCTACTAAAAGGATGGTTAACATTTCACTAGTAGAACTAAAGGTTGAAATTAATTCTTCCATAGAGCGTACATGAAAATCGTCCTCTTCATTTTCTGTTATTTTGTGTTGTTTTCGTAAAATTTCTGAAACTTGAGTTACTGCTTCTGGAGCATCATCTTCACTTATAGCAGATGCAATAATAGATTCTAAATGGTCTATTGCCAAAATTCGTTTTTGTACTGTAGTGTAAGGTGCAATCACCACATCGTCTTGATCTTGACCAAAGGTATTTTCTCCTTTTTCTTCTAAAACACCAATAATTTTAAAAGGAATATTATTAAAACGAATCATTTGCCCTATAGGTTCTTGACCATCAGGAAACACATTATCAACCACAGTTTGACCAATTAAAGCTACTTTAGCAGCCGATTGTACTTCTGCATCTGTAAACATACTTCCGCTTTGCAATTCGGTAATTTTAATTTTTAAGTACTCTGGGTTTACACCGTAAATTGTTGATGGCCAGTTATTAGAACCGTTAATAACTTGTCCGCCACCATTTACCAATGGAGTAACATAAGTTAATAAGTTTGCTTGTTCTTTAATGGCATAATAATCATTAAGCGTTAATGTTTCCATAGCACTTCGTTCTTGTCTAACACCACCTCGAACATCAGATCCAGGTCTAACAGTAATCATATTGGAACCCATACTAGAAATAGTAGAACGAATGCTTTCTTTTGAACCTTCACCAATTGCCAACATGGCTATTACTGAAGCCACTCCAATAATAATTCCTAACATGGTTAGCAAGGTTCTTGTTTTATTAAGAACGATGGCTTTAAAAGCGATTTTAATTAAATTTAATAGTCTCATAATTAATCGTCTTGTTTAGGTAATTTAGCTAATTCTTCTGCTGCAGATAGTATCTTAGGATTTTCATAATCTTTAATAATATTTCCATCTCTTAAAACAATGGTTCTATTGCTAAAGGCTGCAATATCTGGCTCATGCGTTACAAAAGTAATAGTGATTCCTTGCTTGTTTAGATCTTGAAACAACGACATAATTTCGTAAGAGGTTCTTGTATCTAAATTTCCTGTAGCTTCATCTGCAAGAATCATTACAGGATTATTGACAAGTGATCTTGCAATAGCAACACGTTGTTGTTGTCCTCCTGAAAGTTCTGAAGGCGTATGATCCATTCTATCAGCCAAACCAACCATTTCCAACGCTTTTGTAGCGCGTTCTTTACGCTCTTCTGTAGACACTTTACTATTGTACAACAAGGGTAACTCTACATTTTCCAGCGCTGAAGTTCTAGCCAATAAATTATAAGATTGAAAAATGAATCCTATTTTTTCGTTTCTTATGGTTGCTAATTGATTTCTACTCAGGTCTTTTACTTTTAAACCATCAATTTCATAGGTGCCAACGGTAGGCTGATCTAAGCATCCTAAAATATTTAGTAGAGTACTTTTCCCAGAACCACTAGAGCCCATAATGGTAACAAACTCGCCTTCATTTATGGTAAATGAAATACCTCTTAGTGCATGAACCGTTTCAGATCCCATAATAAACTCACGTTTTAAGTCTTCTATTTTAATAATTTCTTTACTCATAACTGTTTACTTTTTCTTGTTTCCTCCTGGTCTTTGTGGCATAAATGGACTTTCATTAGTTCCACTTAGAGTTGCTTCAGATTTAGAAACGCCTTTTAAGCTATAGACTAATTGTTCACCTTCAGTAACTCCACTTATTATTTGAACATTTACACCATCACTTGCCCCTAATGTTACTGTTTTTGATGTAATGCTTTTATCGTTTCCAAGCACCCAAAGTGTGGATTCATTTTTAGATGAATTAGTTGTGTTTTCTGGTAAATTATTCTCTAAATTATAACTTGCTAAAGTTGCAGTTTCTGGTTTAAAGTTGATAGCTTTTGCTTCCGCTGTTAACACATCTTTTAATTCTAAGGTATAAATAGAAATGGTTGCAGTTAAACCTGGTTTTAATTTTAAATCTGGGTTATCTGCTTTAATAACAACTGTATAGGTAACCACATTTGAAGTAACGGTTGGGTCTAAACGCACTTGAGTTACTATCCCTTCAAAAGTTTCACCAATATAGGCATCAACCGTAAAAGATACACGTTGTCCATTTTTAACATATCCAATATCTGCTTCATCTACATCTGCTTCTACCTGCATTTCTTTTAGATCTTGCGCAATCGTAAAAAGTGTAGGAGTGCTAAAACTTGCTGCCACCGTTTGCCCTTCGTCTATAGCTCTAGAAAGCACAACACCATCAATTGGCGCATAGATATCTGCATAGCTTAAATTAGTTTTAGAAGATTGTAAGTCTGATAAACGTTGTGTAACAGTTCCTTTTGCAGTTTTGTAATTGTATTCTGCTTCTTCAAAATCCGATTTGCTAATCACTTGATTTTCATACAACGTTTTTTGTCTTTCATAAATAGTTCGCATGTAGTTTCTTTGATTTACAGCATTATCATAAGCAGCTTGTGCTTGTGTTTTAGAAGCTTTTAGGTTTGTTTTATCTAATTCAGCAATAAGCTGCCCTTCTTTTACTTCGCTGTTATAATCTACATATATTTTTTCAACAACACCAGAAACTTGTGTACCCACATCCACCTGATTAATTGGTTCTATGGTTCCTGTTGCTGTAACCATTGTGGTTACATTTGCTTTTTTAGCTAAAACTGTTTTTGCTTCTATAATAATAGCATCGCCTCCTTTTAGAAAAGTGAAAGCTACAATAGCAAGTATAATAACTACTATGCTACTTATAATGATGGTTTTTTTATTTTTCATGAGTGTGTTGATTATAGTTTGATATCGTTTCCTTGGTAAAATTGTAATAATTGATGGTATAAAATATTTAAGTATTTAG
Source organism: Lutibacter sp. (assembly GCA_027449025.1). GTDB lineage: Bacteria > Bacteroidota > Bacteroidia > Flavobacteriales > Flavobacteriaceae > Lutibacter. The sequence goes on from DAIDMK010000014.1 coordinate 24,887, forward strand.
CTTGTAAATAGTTTTGTTGCGCATTGGTATATGTGTTTTGACTAATCACCAAATCTGTGGTGCTTAATGCGCCTAATTCGTATTTTTTTTGTGCCAGCTTATAACTTTGTTCTGATGCTGTTTTTGAAGCTTCAGAAGCAATAACTTGCTCTTGTGCTGATACTGCGTTTTGATAAGCTGTTTCTACTTTTTTATAGACATCCTTTTCTGTAGTTTGTTTCTGTATTTCAGCTTTTTCAATATTGATAGTTGCCGTTTGTACAGCAGCTTTTGTTTGGTTTCTATTAAAAATGGGAATGTTTAACGATAAGCCAAGTCGCTGATTAAAATTAACATCAAACTGATTTGAAAACGTATTGTTATTAATACTTGTATAACCTGAACCTAAACTTCCTGTTAAAGAAAGCGTTGGTAAAAAATCACCTTTAGCAATATCTAATTCTTTCTCGTTGACAGCAACATTTAAGTTACTTGCCTGGATTTCTGGTAAAAACCCTAAAGCTTTACTATACACATCAATTTTATTAAGTTCCAGGTTAACTAAATCCATATTTTCATTAATGGTTTCAATTTCTATAGCTTCCATTGGAGATAATTCCAATAATTGTTTTAGTGCAATTATATATTGTTGGTAATTGTTTTTAGCAGTAATTAGATTGTATTTGTTTGTTGCTGCCTGACTTTGTGCTTCGGTGTAATCGCTTAATGCAATTGTTTCAGCATCTAAACGATCTTTTGCTCTTAACACTTCCTTCTCTGAAGCTTCTAAATTGTTTTCGGCAATAACTATACTTTCTTTGCTGTATAAAGTTTGTAAATAGGTTTCTAAAAGGTTTAAAACAATATTGTTCTTTTCTATTTCTTCTTGAAAAAAGCTTTGCTCTAATAATAATTTATTTTGTTTAATCTGATTGCTCACTTGGTTTCCCTGAAACAACGTTATAGAACTATTAATACCAACATTGGTACTGTTTATTTGCTCTGTAACATAATCACTGGTTATAGGGTCTATGGAGTTTCCGCTAGAAAAATTTTGTGATGCGCTACCAAATAAATTAGGGAGTCTTGAAGATTTTGCTTTATTATAAGCTACTTCAGCTATATTCTTGTTTAATACAGCCTCTTTAACTGTAATATTATTTTCTAGAGCATAGGAAATACAATCTTCTAAAGACCATATTTTTGGTGTTGTAGTAGTCGAAGTTTCTTGAGCAAAAGTAACTTGCACAAATAATAAACTTGCTATAATAAGATATAATTTCATTTTTTTGAATTTAACAGTTCAAAGGTGAAATTATATGTTCTTTAAATAAAAGGTAATAGACGTTTGGGTGGATTGGCTATATAAAAGCCCTTGTTTTATAGATGATATTTTTTGATTAAATTATAGATAAACTTAACCGAAGTTCTTCTTGGTTTTATTTTCAATCCACACACATTTATTCATTGTTTTATACTTTATTATTGGAAATTGTGAATGCACCGCATTTCATTAACATTGTTAATGAAGACTTTTTGGTATAAAACTTTTAATTATATGAAAAGTTACGGGTTGCTCTCAGTATAAGCTCCACGCCTAACATTATAATACAATTATAGGTGTAATTACTGTTTTTATAGTGTAATTACTGTTTTTTGGATCTTCGAAATATCCCTTATTACCCGTTTAATTTGCTGACTCCAAAAAAAAATACACCCAAGTGGATGCATTTTTATTTTGATATAATTAAAACATTTTTATTTTATTCCTTCAAAATCCGTGTCCATTTTTATATAATCCAAAAACTCCCGACGAACATTTTCATCTTTAAATTTACCACCGAATTCTGATGTTACCGTACTGCTTTCGATATCACGCACGCCACGGGAATTTACGCACAAATGTTTGGCGTCGATAACGCAGGCAACATCATCCGTTCCTAAAGCTTCTTGTAACGACTGCACAACTTGCATCGTTAACCGCTCTTGAACTTGTGGTCTTTTCGCAAAATAATCAACAATGCGATTCATTTTAGACAAGCCGATGACATTTCCGTTAGAAATATAAGCAACATGAGCCCTGCCTACAATAGGCAATAAATGATGTTCACAAGTTGAATAAACAACAATATTTTTTTCAACCAACATCTCGCCATATTTATAATTATTGTCGAACGTTGATAATTTAGGTTTGTTGGCTGGATTTAACCCAGCAAAAAGTTCATTCACAAATGATTTTGCCACTCTTTTTGGAGTTCCTTTTAAACTATCATCTTCCAAATTCATCCCTAAAGTGATCAAAATATCTTTCACGCTCGCTTGGATGCGTGCTATTTTTTCTTGGTCTGAAATATCAAAAGCATCAGCTCTCAAAGGCGTTTTAGCGGATGATCCTACGTGATCATCTCCCATTTCATCAATTCTATTTGTCATTATGTTTTTACCTTCAAACATTTTTACTCATTAAATAAAGTGCAAATTTACAACTTATTTTAAAGTTGCGCCGTGATTCTAATTAATTCTTTTATGTCGCAAACCTCCTGTTCGCCACTTTGCATATTTTTTAAAGTGTATACTTTATTATCAATTTCGTCAGCGCCGACCATAACAACATAAGGAATTTCTCTTTTATTGGCGTAATTCATCTGCTTTTTCAATTTGGTGCTATCGGGATACAATTCCGATTTAATGTTGTTTTTTCGTAATTCAACTAAGGCTTTCATACAAAAAGCGGCTTCGGCATCACCAAAATTAATAAAAAGCACTTTTGGTTTTGGAAGCTCCAAGTCAGTAAATAAATTTAATTCTTCTAACACCAAATAAATACGGTCAAGTCCAAAAGAAATACCAACACCACTCATATTATTTAAACCAAATATTCCGGTTAAATCGTCATATCTGCCACCGCCACCAATCGACCCCATATTTACACCGTCGGGTGCGGAAACTTCATAAATAGCACCAGTATAATAATTTAACCCGCGCGCCAAGGTAACATCAATCACCAATTTTGCCGATTCCAGTCCGAATTTTTCAACATTATCAAGTACAAAACGCAAATCTTCTACACCACTAATTCCTTCTTTAGATTCGGTCAATAAAGATTCTAATTGATTTAATTTATCTTGGTTGTTTCCTTCAAAGCTGAATAAAGGTTTTACTTTTTTAATGGCTTGTTGCGAAATACCTTTTTCCATCATCTCTTTAGCAACACCATCAGCGCCAATCTTGTCCAATTTATCAAGTGCCACCGTAAAGTCGATTAATTTATCCGCAGCACCTATAATTTCAGCAATCCCAGCCAATATTTTGCGATTGTTTAATTTGATGGTGGTTCCCGGTAAATTTAATTTGCTGAAAACAGCATCATATAATTGCACAAATTCAATTTCCTGCCACAAACTTTTACTTCCAACCACATCTGCATCGCATTGGTAAAATTCTCTAAAACGTCCTTTTTGCGGACGGTCGGCACGCCAAACAGGTTGCATTTGATAGCGTTTAAAAGGAAACTCAATTTCATTTTGGTGCTGAACCACATAACGGGCAAAAGGCACTGTTAAATCGTAACGCAAGGCCTTTTCAGATATTTTTGAAGTAACTTTTAAACTGTCTTTTGCTTGAAGTAATCCATCATCAACCTTGTTCAAATAATCTCCCGAATTCAATATTTTAAAAATAAGTCGGTCTCCCTCTTCCCCATATTTCCCCATTAAGGTTTCAGAATTTTCAAAACTTGGAGTTTCTATAGGCTGAAATCCGTATGTTTCAAACACCTGACGAATGGTTGAAAATATGTAGTTCCTTTTTGCCACTTCGGAAGGGGAAAAATCGCGTGTTCCTTTTGGAATGCTAGGTTTTTGTGCCATGTTTAAAAATTAGTTTGCAAATATCTAAAAATTAAAAAACTATTTAAAGGTTTTCCAACATTGATTTTTCTTTTGTGGAAAGCGGGACTTCATTTATAAATTTCTGCTTGGTGGGATAAACTGCAAGAATCATCAGAATTAATATTCCAACCAAAATAAAGTAAAAACTATTGCTAGATTCCATCACAAAAATAATGCACATGAGCGCTGGAAATTCCAACATGGCAACCCTAAAAATATGTGCTGTGGTATATTTTACTGCTTTTTGCGATAAATTAGCAGTTATGGGGATTTGTTTTAACAATTTGGCATACAAGTATTTACTTGACAAATTTCCTATAAATGAAATTAGGATGGCCAAATACAAAAACAGTTTATCATCCTCATAAGAAAAAAACAATTGGTCTCCGGCATTTAAGCCCACATAGGCACCAAAAACGACAATGATAAACAATAAGGAAAAGTGAATTAATTGCAATGATTTCATAAAATCTCTTGATTGTTTTTTGATATAACTCATTGGTTAGATATTAAAAGTTAAAAGTTAGGTGTTTGAAGTTAATTGCTAATTGTTAATTGATAAAAAGGTATTTGCTTTTTCCAAATCTTCAGGTGTGTCTATTCCAATAGCCATTTGGTCAGTTTCAACCATTTTCACTTTTAATCCGTTAGCCAAAAATCGAAGATTTTCCAGTTTTTCTGAAGCTTCCAGCCTATTTATAGGCAAATTGGTAAATTTTACCAAGGCTGCTTTTCTGAAGGCATAAATTCCGATATGTTTAAAATAAACAGCAAAAGATTCGTCTCTAGGGTACGGAATTGGGGAACGCGAAAAATACATCGCAAAATTTCGTTCATCGGTTACCACTTTCACGTTATTCGGATTGTTAATTTCGGCATTGTCATCCATTTTTATCATTAAGGAAGCGATGTCAATTTCATTTTTTGCATCATTTTTAAAAACCTCCAGTAATTTTAAAAGCGGTTCTTTTTTTGTAAAAGGCTCGTCACCCTGTACATTTACAACTATGTCAACTTCCATATTTTCTATAGCTTCTGCGATTCTGTCACTCCCCGATTCATGTGCTGTTTTACTTTTTATCGCTTTTCCTCCCTTTGAAATTATTTCATCAAAAATAATATCGCTATCGGTTACCACATAAACTTCATCAAACAAATTTGTGCTTTTAGTGGCTTCATAGGTTCTTAAAATAACCGTTTTCCCCGCCAAATCTTTCATTAATTTCCCTGGAAATCGGCTGGCTTCAAAGCGTGCCGGAATCATTGCTATAATTTTCATTTTTTTGTTTCTTTTACTTTTAATTCTTTTTCCTTTAAAGCTTTTAATTGATTTTTCCTAAGTCGGTTGATGCTCGCATTTAACTCAAAACCCAACAGCAATATAATGGAGTTTAACCAAACAAAAACCATGAGAACCAACAAGGTGCCTATTGAGCCGTAAAGCTGATTGTAAGTAGCGAATTTCAACACATAAATGGCAAATAATTTGAACATTAATAAAGTTAGCAGCGTTGTTAAAACGGAACCGGGCGTAAAAAAGGATTTATGTTTCACTTCTTTGGCACCATATTTATACATTACCGAAACAGAAATAAATATCAATGCAACCAATAAAAAGTACCTTCCTTTTTCAATCCAAAACACATCGTCTTCCAGCCAACCACGTGCCTTTAAATTGTTTATACCTATTTCAAAGTACACCATAAACGCTACAACAATAAATAAAATAACCGACAATACAATTGCTATGAGCATAGAAATAAAATATTGACGTAAAATATTGCGCATTTCTACCACATGATAAGAATATTCAAATCCGGCAAAAACAGAACTCACCCCGTTGGCCATTAAAAAAATAGAGGCTAAAAATCCGAATGAAAGCAATCCGCCGTATTTATTATTTACAATATCCTTTATGACTTCCTGAAAAGAACTTGCCGTATTCGGCGGCAACAAACTTTCAATCATAAACAAAAAATCCTGCTGAAATCCTTCAATGGGTACGTAAGGAATTACGGTAAGTATAAAAAGTAAAAATGGGAACAAAGCCATAATAAAGCTAAAGGCAATACCACCAGCTCGCGATGTTAAGGCTCCTTTTATAATGCCAATAAAATAAATTTTCAGTACTTCATAAAGTGACATGCCCTTTAAACCCGGAATTTTAACATTTTTCCCCAGCCGAACAATCCACTCTAGATTTTTGATTTTATTTAATAGTGCTATGCTGTATTTCCTCATTATTTTTACTACATATGTGCTTTTTGGATTTACGATATCCGATTTTTGATTTACGATTTTAAAACTTTTTTTTAAAATTCCCCCTTCGGGGACTAGGGGGCTACAGCTTTTAAACTCAAATCCATATTGTAAACAGAATGCGTTAAAGCGCCCGAGGAAATATAATCTACGCCACATTCGGCATACTTTCTGGCAGTTTTCAAATTAATACCGCCTGATGATTCTGTTTGACATTTGTTTCCAATTAATTGAACTGCCTTTTTGGTTTCTTCAAAATCAAAATTATCAATTAAAATCCGGTAAACACCTTCATGCCCCAATATTTCCTTTATTTCTTCAAGACTTCTTGCTTCAACAATAATTTTTAAATCAAGCTTTTTATCTTTTAAATAGGTTTTTGTTTTTTCAATGGCTTTTGAAACGCCTCCAGCAAAATCGATATGATTGTCTTTCAACATAATCATATCATATAAGGCGAATCTATGATTTTCGCCACCACCAATTTTAACCGCCCATTTTTCAATAGCTCTAATGCCTGGAGTGGTTTTTCTGGTGTCTAAAATTTTTGTTTTTGTGCCCGCTAGCAAATTTGCGAATTCTCTTGTTTTTGTGGCTATGGCGCTCATTCGTTGCATCACGTTCAACACCAGGCGTTCCGATTTCAAAATGGATTGAGAGCTTCCTTCAACAAAAAAGACTACATCGCCATTTTTTACCGATTCGCCGTCATTTATCAATGTTTCAATCTTTAAATCGGCATCCACATATTTAAAAATTCTTTTTGCCATTTCTACGCCTGCAATAATTCCAGCTTCCTTAACCAACAGTTTAGCCTTGCCTTTTGCTTCTTTCGGAATACAGGCCAAAGAGCTGTGATCGCCGTCGCCTACATCTTCTCTTATGGCATTGGATATAATAATATCAAGTTCTTTTTCGAATTGTTTTGGTGAAATCATAGGTTTATCTATTATAAAACAAAAATAACTTTTTTATTTTCAAAAAATTCATCTTTAATTCTTTTTATATTTACCGAATGAAACGAGCCTTGCAAATTTTGATTCACAAACAAATGATTAATAGCGAACAGCATCTGTTACAGATGAAAAATAAAATGTTAACAGATGAAAATTAAACTGATGGCCATTGGTAAAACCGATGATAAAAATTTGCAAACCTTAATTGAAGCTTATCAAAATAGGCTAAAGCATTATATCAATTTTGAGATTGAACTTATTGCTGATATCAAAAATGTTAAAAACCTAAGCGAAATACAACAAAAGGAAAAAGAAGGCGATTTAATTTTAAAAAAAATTTCGGCAACAGATGCTTTAATTTTATTGGATGAAAAAGGAACTCAATTTAGTTCTGTCACTTTTTCTGAATACCTTCAAAAAAAAATGAATTCGGGCGTAAAACAATTGGTTTTAATTATTGGCGGGCCCTACGGATTTTCAGAAGCCGTTTATAAACAGGCCCAAGGAAAAATATCCTTGTCGAAAATGACTTTTTCGCACCAAATGATTCGTTTGTTTGTTGTTGAACAGTTGTATAGGGCTTACACTATTTTAAAAAACGAACCCTATCACCATGAATAAATTAAAACTGATTTTTGCCACAAATAACAAACACAAATTAGAAGAAGTTCAGGCGATGCTCACCAATTTTGAGATTGTTAGCTTGGCCGATATCAATTGTTTTGAGGATATTCCTGAAACAGCCGATACTTTGAATGGAAATGCCATTTTAAAGGCTAATTTTATCACTGAAAAATATGGATTGGATTGTTTTGCTGATGATACAGGACTGGAAGTTGAAGCATTAAACAATGCGCCTGGGGTGTATTCAGCCCGTTATGCAGGCGAAGAAAACAATGCCGAAGCAAATATGGCAAAATTACTGAATAATCTTGAAAATACTCAAAACCGGAAAGCGCAATTTAAAACTGTAATTGCACTGAACATTCAAGGAAAACAGTTTATATTTGAAGGTGTTTGTAAAGGCACTATTTTAACAGAAAAGCGAGGAAATAGCGGATTTGGCTACGACCCTATTTTTATGCCTGAAGGTTATAAAACTTCATTTGCCGAAATGAGTCTGAATGAAAAAGGAAACATCAGTCATCGCGGAAAAGCAATTGAAAAATTAGTTACATTTTTAAATGCGTATCATTGGTAAATCCGATAAAATCATATAGAAACACATTTATTATTTTAACGGGGGTACTCCTACTTATTTTTATGATAAATATAAGTTTAGGCTCGGTATATATTCCGTTAAAACAATTGTTTCTGGCATTTATTGATGGTGAAGTTGAAAAAGAATCGTGGAAATCAATTTTGCTTGATTACAGGTTGCCAAAAGCAATTACGGCAATTATCGTGGGGTCCGGATTGTCGATTAGCGGTTTGCTGATGCAAACACTTTTTAGGAATCCTTTAGCCGGTCCGTATGTTTTGGGAATCAGCTCGGGAGCAAGTTTGGGTGTTGCTATATTGATTTTGGGCGCATCGTTTTTTGGCGCTACTGCCGCCAGTTATGCATTTAGCAGCTGGGGACACGCTATTGCGGCAAGTCTTGGTGCATTTTTAGTCCTTTCGGCAGTGATGCTGGCAGCCATAAAAGTAAGAAACACCATGTCTATTTTAATTATTGGATTGATGTTTGGAAGTTTAACGGCTTCTGTAATTAGTGTGTTGGCTTATTTTAGCAGTGCCAATCAGTTGCAACAATATTTATTTTGGAGTTTTGGCAGCCTTGGGAATTTAAGCTGGAATGAAATTTCAGTGCTTTTAATCGTTTTTTTAATAGGAATGACCTTTGTAATTCTCATTATAAAACCTTTGAACAGCTTGCTTTTGGGAGAGAATTACGCTAAAAGCATGGGTGTTAACGTAAAACGAACCCGAAATTTTACCTTGATTTCTACCAGTTTACTAACAGGCGTTATTACTGCTTTTTCTGGCCCTATTGCCTTTATTGGTTTGGCTGTTCCACATTTAACAAAACTGCTTTTCAGCACTTCCAACCATAAAATATTGGTTCCTGCAGTTGCCATAAGCGGCGCCATCATTATGCTTATTTGCGACAGTATTGCTCAATTACCAACCAGCGAATATACGCTGCCTATTAACGCGATAACCTCTTTATTTGGTGCACCTATAATTATCTGGTTGCTGATTAGAAAACGAAAAATAACTTATTAAGTGGATTTGAAAACCAAACATATCATTAAAACCAGCAATTTAAGCATTGGATACTCTTCTAAAAAGAACGTGAATACCATTGCAGCTAACCTTAATATTGAATTGACCGAAGGAAAATTGGTATGTTTACTAGGAAAAAACGGTATTGGAAAATCGACTTTGTTAAGAACTTTAACCAAGGTTCAGCCTGCTCTATGCGGCGAGATTTTCATCAATAACAATAACTTAAAAGCCTTAAACAGCATTGATTTGGCCAAATCCCTTAGTTTGGTTTTAACAGAGCATTTGCCGGAAAATAACTTATCGGTTTATGAATTGGTGGCTCTTGGTCGTCAACCTTACACCAATTGGGTTGGCAATTTATCTGAAGTGGATTTGGAATATATCAGCAAAGCCTTAGAACAGACTAACACAAAACATTTAGCCAATGCTAAATATTATGAATTGAGTGATGGCCAGCTTCAAAAAGTATTAATTGCCAGAGCATTGGCGCAGAATACCGATATGATTATTTTAGATGAGCCAACGGCACATTTAGACATGCACCATACCATTGAAACATTTACTTTGTTAAAAAAATTGGCCAAAGAATTTAACAAAACCATTTTAGTTTCAACACATGAAATAAATTTAGCTCTGCAACTTGCTGATATATTGTGGTTAATGACCCCTTCAAACTTTATGGCTGATACCACCGAAAACTTAATCGAAAATAATTGTCTGGACCAACTTTTTGATTCAGATTTAATCAGCTTTAACAAAACTTTAAAGCAGTTTACCATTTCCAATTCTTATTAATATTGATATCTTTGATAAGTTAATAAATTCACATAATGAAAAAAATATTTTTTATCGCCCTGACTTTAAGCCTATTGGGATGCAACTTAAGTAATTCCATCATTGCCCAGGCAGCAGAATCTGTTGAAATTACCGGAAAATTAGCGCAAAAATTTGCTGCCGGAATTAAGGAAGCTGATTTAAAAACGCATCTTTATATCATCGCCTCAGATGAATTTGAAGGAAGAAATACTGGAGAGCCTGGACAAAAATTGGCGGCGGAATACCTAAAAAACTTTTATGTAGAAAAAAACATTGCTTCTCCTTTAGGTGAGAATAATTATTTCCAAATAATTTCTAAAGAACATTTACAACGAAATTTAAAGCCCTCAGAAAATGTGGTTGCCTTTATAAAAGGCTCTAAATATCCTAATGAAATTCTCGTAATTTCAGCGCATTACGATCATCTTGGAATAGATGCCGATGGTGAAATTTTTAACGGTGCGGATGATGATGGATCGGGAACAGTAGCCGTTATGGCAATTGCAGAAGCTTTTCAAAAAGCAGTTGAAGAGGGAAATGGACCAAAACGCTCTATCTTATTTTTGCATGTTACCGGTGAAGAAAAGGGATTGCTTGGATCTAAATATTATGTGAATTTTCCAATTTTTCCTTTAAAAAATACGGTTGCCAACTTAAATATTGATATGATTGGACGAACAGATCCAGCGCACGAAAACAATCCAAACTACATCTATTTAATTGGCTCTGATAAATTAAGTACGGAACTACATAATCTATCCGAAGAAATCAATAACAAGTTCACCAAATTGGATTTAGACTATACCTATAATTTGGACAGTGATCCAAATCGTTTTTATTACCGCTCCGATCATTACAATTTTGCAAAAAATAATATTCCTGTCATTTTTTATTTTAACGGAACCCACGAAAATTATCACCGTATAAGTGATACACCCGATAAAATTAATTATGAATTATTGGAAAAAAGAACCAAATTGGTGTTTTATACCGCGTGGGAAATAGCGAATAGGGAAAACAGGATTAAGGTTGATTAGTAAGTTTTAAGTTGTGAGTTTTAAGTCTTGATTATTGGTATTTTCGTATTTTTGATTTACGATTTTATTAATTTCCAACTTTTTATTAATTCCTCTACATATTCAAAAAAAAACAAGCCTATAATCCTACTTCGGCTCTCTCAGGGCAAAGGTTGTAAGCTTCTAAATATTGAATTTTGGATTATTGGTATTTTCTCTATAATCTATTTTCTTTTCCAACTTTAAACTTTCAACTTTTAAACTTTTGAACTTATTAATGTATAATTTTAAACAGCAGTTCCTTTAATATATCTCCCGCAGGCAAAGCGTTTGCACCAACACCTTTGCTTTTTAAATCGGCATCCCTTAACAATCCTATGACTTGTGAAACTTTTCGCATCGGATAGTTTTTTGAGGCTGCGGTATAATCTGATACAAAAAACGGATTTACACTCAAAGCTTTTGCCACACTATTACTCGATTTATCTTTTAAACTATGGTAAATAAGCAATTGGGTAAAAAAGGCATTTAATAATGAAATGGTCACAACTATGGGGTTTGCTTTCTGGTTTTGCGCAAAATGGTTGATAATTCTGTTCGCACCCAACACATTTCTTTCACCAACAGCCTTTCTCAATTCAAAATTATTGTACTCTTTGCTAATACCAATATTTTCTTCAATCGCATTAGGTGTTATGGTTGAATTAACAGGCAAAATAATCATCAATTTATCCAGTTCGTTGCTTATTTTACTTAAATCGTTGCCTAAAAATTCCACCAGCATTAGGGTCGCTTTAGTATCAATTTTGTAATTTTTACCAGCTAAAACCCTTCGTATCCAATCTGCAACCTGATTTTCATAGAGCTTTTTACTTTCATAAACCAATCCGCATTTTTGAATGGCTTTGTACAATTTTTTTCGTTTGTCAATTGTTTTATACTTGTAACAAATCACCAATACCGTTGTAGGTTGTGGGTTTTCGGCATACGTAGCTAAGTTTTCTATAGTTCTCGATAAATCCTGCGCTTCTTTCACAATAACCACTTGCCTGTCGGCCATCATTGGATATCGTTTTGCATTGTCAATCAAATCCTCCACAGCAGCATCGCGTCCGTACATTACCATTTGATTGAATCCTTTTTCTTCTTCAGAAAGCACATTTTTTTCAATAAATTCAGAAATTTTATCAATATAATAAGGCTCATCCCCCATTAAAAAATAAATGGGCTTTATATTTCCGTTTTCTATGTCTGAAACTATTTTGCTTATGTCACTCATTTATAAAAAAAAATTAGCATTTTTGTTGGATGCAGCCATTGAATTTACCTACATATTCTTTCAAAATCAAAAGTAGCGAAAATAAGTATTTTATATTCGATATTATCAGAAAAAAATATATGGTTCTGACACCTGAGGAATGGGTGCGCCAACATTTTATTCATTATTTAATATCAGCAAAAAATTACCCGATTTCACTCATTGCCGTTGAGAAAAAAGTCACCGTCAATAAGTTAACCAAGCGAACGGATATTCTTGTTTTTAACGCACAAGGGAAACCGCATATCATTGTGGAATGCAAAGCGCCTTCCATAAAAATATCTCAAGATGCCTTCGACCAAATTGCTCGGTATAATTTAAAATTGGAAGCCAATTATCTTATTGTCACCAATGGTTTGACCCATTTTTATGCGGTTATGGATTTGGAAAATGAATGCTATGTTTTTTTAGATTCGATTCCTAATTATAATTAAGAAAAAAAAATGAAAAAAAAATATTTCAAAATAAGCGTACTGATTTTTTTTATAGCAGTTGTGGCTCTTTACTTAATTCCAGCACCTAATTCTGATTTTTTCAAATTGTATGACAAAAATGACAAACCTGCCCAAAGTTTAAAAGAATTTAAATCGAGAGCTACTAAAAATATTATGGTAAATGGTGTTGTGTGGAATTATTACGCTGGCGGAAAAGGCAATAAAACCATTTTTTTTATTCACGGAATGGGTGGATCTTACGATTTATGGTGGCAACAAATTGTGGAGTTTGAAAAAGATTATAAAGTAATCACTTATACACTTCCAGAAAATATAAATTCGCTTAAAAAAGCTTCCGAAGGAATTTTAAAAATATTAGATGCCGAAAACGTTGACAAATTTTATGTTGTAGGGACATCAATGGGGGGCTATATTGCACAATATTTAGTTAATACAATTCCGTTCAGAATTGAAAAAGCTGTTTTTGGAAACACATTTCCGCCTAATAATTTAATTGTAAAAGAAAATGAAACAGAGAGCAAAGTAATTCCATTTTTACCAGAAATTATTATCTCAAAATTAGGGAAGAAAAAATTAAATGATGAGATTGTTCCCGCAGCAAAGAGTTCACCTTTGTTAAAAGCATTTTTAACAAGTTTACCATTCAGCAAAAAACAGTTTATCAACCGTTATCATATAGTTATTGATAAATTCACCCCATTTCCTGATCGTTATAAAGTAAAACGCATTCCAAAATTAATTATAGAATCCGATAATGATCCGCTAATTCAACCGGCATTGCAAAAAGAAATAAAGGAGTTGTACGCAAATGCCGAAGTTTTCACTTTTCACAATGAAGGTCATTTTCCGTATATAAATGCATCTTCTACATACAATAAAGTACTTCGTGATTTTTTAAAGAAGGAAAATGTTTATGAAATTGCTGAAAAAACAATTACAAATTATTTTGAAGGAAGAAGAAACGCCGATTTAAAGCAACTGCAAAATGCTTTTTCTGAAAATGCCAACCTCTATACAGTTTCAAACGGAGAAGCTATGACAATCTCACTTGAAAATTACTTAAAACTCATAAAAACTGAGGGTAAACAAGAGGTTGAAACACAAATTTTAAATGGAGACATTACAAATAATATTGCTACTTTTAAGACTAAATTTAAGTATATAGATAAGTCTTATGTCGATTTTATAAGTGCCATAAAAACAAAAGATGGTTGGAAAATCGTGGGCAAAACTTTTACAAAAACCAAATAAATGAGGTTATTTTTTATTACTTTAGAAAAGTACGCAACTGGAAAAATCATTGCATCCGGACTCATTTTAGTTCTGTTTTTCAACTTGATATTATTTCCGTTTTTTTTTAACTTTTTCAACATTCAACATTTTTCTATTAAAAATATTCTCGATTTAAAATATTCTTACACCATAAATGAAGCCTATGAACTATTTAATAAAATGGGAGAAAATGGAAGAAATATTTATCGTTTGGCGGAAATATTTATTGACATTCCCTATCTCCTTATTTATAGTATTGTTTATTCTTTAATGATAATAGCTTTACTTAAAAACAACAAGTTGACCAATTTATATTTTTTGAGTTTCGCACCACTCTTAATCGGTTTTTTTGATATTTTAGAAAATTTAGGCATTGTTGTAATGCTCACTAAATATCCGATAAAATTGGATAATGTTTGCAATTTAACTGCTATTTTTACTTCTTTAAAATGGAATTTTGCGGTGGCTACTTTTTTAATCATTCTATTAAGTGGACTCTATTTAATTTTTACAAAAACTGTAGAACGTTTAAAAAAATCTAAAAAAATCAATTAGTGAAAATAGCCATCGTCATCTTAAACTGGAACGGAAAACAATTGCTGGAAAAATTTCTTCCTTCCATCGTAAAATACAGCAACTTCAACAATGTGGAAATTTATGTGGCAGACAATGCTTCTACCGATGATTCTGTTGCTTTTGTGAAACAAACCTATCCTAAGGTTAAAATCATTCAAAATCATATAAACGGCGGATTTGCAAAAGGATATAACGATGCTTTACAGCACATTGATGCAGATATTTATGCCTTGGTAAATTCGGATATTGAAGTGACAGACGGATGGCTGAATCCCATAATTTCCACTTTTGAAAAGGAACCAAATACAGCCATTATCCAACCAAAAATACTGGACTATAAAAATAAAATCAAGTTCGAATATGCTGGTGCAGCTGGTGGTTTTATTGACAAATACGGATATCCTTTTTGCCGTGGACGTGTTTTTTCAACCGTAGAAACAGATTCAAATCAGTATAACGACGAAACTGAAATTTTTTGGGCATCGGGCGCTTGTTTTTTTATTCGTACAGCAGTTTACCACGAACTCAATGGTTTTGACGAAGATTATTTTGCGCATCAGGAAGAAATTGATTTGTGTTGGCGGGCAAAAAATTTGTCAAAAACTATAAAGTATATAGGCTCTTCAACTGTTTTTCACGTTGGCGGCGCTACCTTAAAGGAAGCCAATCCAACAAAAACATTTTTAAATTTTAGAAACAGTTTGTTTAGTTTGTTGAAAAACTTGCCAGAAAATAAATTATTTTTAATCATTTTAGCAAGACTGGTGCTGGATGGTTTTGCTGGAGTAAAATTTTTAATGGAATTAAAGCCATCGCATTGTTTGGCAATTATTAAGGCACATTTCAGTTTTTATAAGTATTTACCAAAAATGCTTAAAAAGAGAAAAAAATATGCTAAAACATCAAAGTATTATAAAATAAATAGCATTGTTTGGCAGTATTTTATTTTAGGCAAAAAGAAATATGAAGCGCTTTTAAAATAATTCTTCTACACTTCCCAAGCCTTCACGTAATATAGTAATTTCACCTTCAGATAAATCAACAATAGTTGACGGAATATTGCTTCCATATCCACCATCAATCACAATATCCACCTTATTTCCCCACTTTTCAAATATCAATTCAGGATCGGTGGTATATTCCAACAAATCATCTTCATCATAAATAGAAGTGGAAACTATGGGATTTCCCAATACTTTTACCAATTCCCTGATAATATTATTGTCGGGAATACGAATACCGACGGTTTTTTTATTTTTAAATGCTTTTGGCAATTTGGTGCTCGACGGTAATATAAAGGTATAGGGTCCAGGTAAGGCCTTTTTAAGAATTTTATAGGCTGGTGTGTCAATTTGTTTTACATAATCTGACAAATTGCTTAAATCGTAACAAATAAACGAAAAGTTTGCTTTGTCCAATTTTAATCCCTTGAGCTGCGCCACTTTTTCCATGGCTTTTGTGTTGGTAATGTCGCAGCCTAATCCGTAAACGGTATCCGTAGGATAAATAATCAATCCACCTTTTTGCAACACCTTGACAACTTTGTCAATTTCACGTTCGTTTGGATTCTCATTATAAATTTTAATTAACTCTCCCATAAATTTAATTAAATCGGAAAAAAGGTTTTATTTTAAGACTTCTCCACCAACCTAAATCCTTCGCCGTGAATATTTAAAATTTCCACATTTGGATCGAGTTTTAAATATTTTCGAAGTTTTGCGATATACACATCCATGCTTCTTGAAGTGAAATAATTATCATCTCTCCAAATTTTAGTCAAAGCCAACTCTCGTGGCATCAAATCATTTTTATGCATAGTAAGCAATTTCAACAATTTGCTTTCTTTTGGAGAAAGTTTTTGAATTTCACCGCCATCATAAGATAAATGTCTCAGTTTTGAATTGAACTCGAATTTCCCTATTTTATATTCAAAAATATCTTCCTCAATGGTTTGTTCCGTTTCGTTGCGCTGTAAAATGGCTTTAATTTTATACAACAGAACTTCTGAATCAAAAGGTTTGTTTAAATAATCATCGCCTCCAGATTGGTATCCTTTCAGTACATCCTCTTTCATGGTTCTAGCCGTTAAAAATATAATCGGCACTTCAGAATTTGTTGCCCTGATGTCTTTTGCCAATGAAAAACCGTCTTTCCGTGGCATCATTACATCCAAAATACACAAATCAAAATCGTCATTTTTAAACATAATCAACCCTTCCAAACCATCTTTGGCCAAGGTCACTTTATAATCGTTCAATGACAGATAATCTTTCAAAACAGTCCCAAAATTGGGATCGTCTTCCACCAATAAAATTCTATTATTTTCCATATTCTTATTTTAAATTAAAGGCAGTTTAATGGTAAAAGTGCTCCCAATACCTTTCTCACTTTCCACATAAACTTCACCTTGATGAATTTCAACAATTTTTTTCACGTATGCAAGCCCTAAACCATGACCTTTTACATTGTGTATATTTCCTGTTTCTTCTCTGTAAAACTTCTTAAAAACATTTTTTTGAACGTGTTTTGCCATTCCAATACCTTGATCTTTTACTTTTATAATGATATGTTTGCCCATATTCTCTGTTGAAATATCAATTTTTGGTACACCTTCAGAGTATTTTATGGCATTGTCCAACATATTTACAATCACATTGGTAAAATGAAAATGATCGGCTAAAATTTCTGTCAATTCCGCATTCAGTTTCATTTTAATATAACCGCCTTTATCTTTGACCAGCAAATCAACGTGCGTTACAGCAACATTTATTATTTCGTGAACATCTACTTTTTCTTTACTAACATCCAATTGATTTTTTTCAAGTTTGGAAATTCGCAATACATTTTCAACCTGAGCATTCATCCGTTTATTTTCCTCACGAATCATATTTATATAGCGCATCACTTTTTCCTGGTCACTAATCACTTTCGGATTTTTAATGGCATCCAACGCTAAATTTATGGTCGCAATGGGTGTCTTAAATTCGTGCGTCATATTGTTGATGAAATCCGTTTTAATTTCTGAAACTTGTTTTTGCTTTACCAACTGATACAAGGCACTCACAAATGCCAAGATAATAATCAGCACAAAAAAAACGGACAATATCAATATTTTAGAAATTGAACTCAAAATGTAATATTTCTTTTGGGGAAAAGTCACATACAATTGATAATCGCTGTTTCCTTCAGCATCTGCAAACATAGGAACCATATAACTTTTGCCGACTTCCTTTCTGAAATAACCCGATTTTACCTGCGTTGCCAATCCATTGCTGTATATCCCATATTTAAAATTGGTACTAATTCCCTTTGAGTTTAGCTCATTTGCCAGCCTGAAAGTAATTTCCCTGTTGCTTACCCTTCTATGAACCGGAAGTTTGCTTGTATAAATATCAAATTGTGATTCCAAATACGATTTTTCTGCAGCTTTAAAACGTCCTACCTTTACATAACGTTCTTCGGGAGGTTTCATACCACCGGCAGTTTTATCCAAAACTTGATCTTTTAAAATCACAATTTCTTCTTTACTGTATATTTCTTTAAAATTTACGCTGTCATTTTCAAAGAACTCTGTAGGCACTTTATAATTCGACTCAATGATACTTTGAGAATAAGTGAATTTTTCATTGTTGGTTGTATCTATCTTTTCAAAAATAAATTTACTAACATCAGACACTTTTAATTTTTCACCTTCTGTATAAAGCTCTTCTATTTTAAAATAAAAATCATTAAACTCTCGCTGTTTAATGTCATCTGAAACTTTTGTCAAAGCAAACTTAACATTTGCCGAAAATTGCTCTTCAGTTATTTGTACCGTATTTTTTATCCAAAATACCTGTACAGAGATGATGCCTATTAAAGCAACACTCATTAAAATAACGATGAGCGCAAATATCCTTTTCCTCATCATCCAAATTTACAAGTTTAACAATATATTCATTGTTATTTAACGTAGATTAACATAGTTATTATTCCTTTAACAATATATTAAGAAAATTTTTAAGTTTCTTTTAATTTCTTTAGTATTTCAAAAATTGTTAAAACTTGATGTTTTGTGCCATCTAAATGATTATTCCTAATCACAAAATCCGACTTTTTGATTTTATAATCATCGTTCGACTGGTTATTCATCCGTTCCAAAACTTGTGCTTCAGACACTCCGTCGCGCTTCATAATTCTCTCAATTTTATAATCAAAATCTGCGATGACCGTTACAATATAATCACATAATTGATCACTGCCGCTTTCAAACAAAATAGCCGCTTCATAAAACACGAAATCAGCTTTTTGGGCTTTTATAAAATGTTGAAAATCCTCACGGACTTTGGGATGTACCAAGGCGTTTAAAGCATTTAGTTTCTCAGTATTATTAAAAACAATCGATGAAATATAGCTTCTGTTCAATTCCCCATTTTCATAAGCCTGCTCCCCAAATAATTTTTGAATCTGATTCCTTAATTCTTCATCAGTATTCATTAATTTCTTTGCTTCAATATCTGCCACATAGGTCAAAGCGCCCAATGCTTTAAAAAGAGCTAAAATAGTGCTTTTTCCACTGCCAATTCCACCTGTTAACCCAATTATCTTCATTTCTCTATTAAAAATTCCAGTTGTGGCGGATTTATTTTCAAGGCATAAATAAAATCACTTTGCTGAACGATGATGGGCGTTAAATAACTGATTAACGTGTCGTTTTCATATTGTTTATAATCAAACACTACCGAAACATCATTTTGGGTAATTTTACTGAAATTTGAAAGTCCAGCCTGATAAATCACCTCAATTTCTTTTGGAAAAGTAGTTACCGTAACGCCAAATGGCGCATTGATAATGGTTACAGGAATCTTGAAAGTGCCTTCTGTAAATTTATCTACTTTCCCGTTTACCTTAACTTTTACATCCGACATTTTTATTTGACCAGATTTATAAGGCGATTTTAAGAGCATTTCTAGGGAAATATCTTTAAAAACATCAGTTAATTTTAGCGGACTTGTGCTTATTCCTGTGATGGAATCAATGAGTTTTTTTGAACCTGAAATAATAATCGAGTCTGGTTTTAATTTTATTTTCTCAACCAAATTATAGCCTACTTTATATTGGATATCAAGGTTTGGAATTACTGGAACTTTTTTAGAAATTGAATTGCCAATTTCAACAAAAATAGTGTCCCGCAGCACACTTATAATTTCTATTTCATTTGATAATTGGGCATTTAAATCCGTAATTTGTTTGTTTGGCAATATATAATAGGCATTTTTGTCTCTTGAAATGCTTTTTAGGTTCAGTATTATTTTATACGTTTTCAATTTATATTTCAACAACATAAATCCTGGCGCCTTTATTAGCAATTCCACTTCAGAAATTGGCTTTTTCTGAACCATTTTATCTTTTGGCAAATTTGCATATTCCACATTAAAAACAACCGGAGCGATAAAACTTTTAGACAATTCCATCAACATCCAAATAATGGATGACAAAACCAAGAAAAATAAAAATACTTTTATTTTTCTATTCTTTTTTAGTGATTTAATGGCAGTTGCTGTAGTTGTTTTCATCTGTTTAAATTTTATTTTTCAGCGGGAACAGATGCTGTTCGCCATTAATCATTCTGATGTGTATCAAAATTTGTTATAGCTCGTTTCATCTGTTTAAATTTTATTTTTCAGCGGGAACAGATGCTGTTCGCCATTAATCATTCTGCTGTGTATCAAAATTTGTTATGGCTCGTTTTATTTAAATGAATTTAACTAATAAATATACAAAAAAAGTGAGCTAAAAAGCTCACTTTTTCAATAAGTATTCTTTTTTATTTTGCTCCTTCTGGAACTTGGTATTTTTTACTCAATTCCATAGAAATGGCTGAGCGTTCAAATTTAATTTTTCCTGCGCCAGTTTCAACAATTACAGTATTATCGCTGTCAACAATATCAACAATTTTTCCGTGAATACCGCTGCTGGTCACTATTTTATTCCCTTTTGCAATGGAAGTTTGAAACTTCTTTTCGTTTTTCTGACGTTTTATTTGTGGTCTTATCATAAAAAGATAAATCACCACAAACATAAGTAAGAAAGGAAGCATACTCATTAATGAATCTCCTCCAAAAGCTTGTAATGCAATACTTGTGTACATATTTTATATTTTTTTATTTATTGATTAATTTTTTGCCGTTACAGTACCTCCAATGCGCAACATTTCAGTCACATTTTCTGTATTTGTTTGCAAAGTTATTGTTTTACTTTGTTTTCCTGTTCTTCCTCTTGAATTAAAAGAAAACTTTAATTCTGCGGTTTCTCCAGGTTTAATGGCATCTTTAGGCCATTCGGGCACTGTACAACCGCAAGATGCTGAGGCATCTGTAATAATTAAATCTGTTTTTCCTTTGTTGCTTATTTTAAATACACCCTCAACTACATCTCCTTCAATCACAGTTCCAAAATCGTAGTCTTTTGTGTCAAACTCAATAATGGCAGTACCTAAACTAATTTTCGCATCTCTTTCTTTTGCAGTTTCTAAATTTACTGAATCTATTTTTGCAGATGCGTTGTCTTTGCATGAAACAAATGCCAAACTCAATAAGGCAATAAATACAATACTATATTTTCTCATAATCCTTTGTTTTATTTTGTAAAAATATAAAATTACAACAATCCCCGTCCTATTTTATTTAATCTTTTTGAGGCTGTAAAATCTTTTAAAATTTTATCGATAACGCCGTTTATAAAAAAACTGCTTTTTTCTGAAGAATAATCTTTTGCAATTTCAATATATTCGTTAATGGTAACACTTGTAGGAATTGACGGGAATTTTAAAAACTCTGTTATCGCCATTTTTATCAATATCATATCAATTTCCGCGATACGGTCCGTGTCCCAATTGGGCGTTTTATTTTCAATTTCCTTTTCAAATTCAGTGTGATTCAGCACCGCTTTTCTAAATAAATCCACCACAAATTTCTTGTCGTCATCATCTTTATAGATATTTCCCAACAAAAATGGCTGTTTTGGCTTTAGCTGATTCAATGATTTAACAATCCAAGTATTTACAAAAGGAATATCATCCACCCAACTAATGTTTTTGTCTTCAAAGTAATCGGCCAATTTTTCGTTTGGCGCCACCACATTTTTAAAGAGCGCCACAACAAACTCACGGTCTTCTTCAAAAGTAAGTTTCTCCGATTTCAAATAAGCGGCATAAATACTACTTTCCTTAATCAGCTTCAAAATTTCATGGACATATTCATTGTCCAAACGCCAATAATTAAGCTTATTGTCATCCAAATAGGCATTTAAAGAAACACTTTCTTCCAATAACCTGAAAATTTGGTTGTTTATAAATTTACAATTCGGATTTAAATCTTGCGTAGTTGCCAAATATTTTTTGCCAGAAATTTCAATATGCTTTTTTTCTAAATTCTTAACCTCAACAAGCAAACGAAGTATCAGCACATATAAATCGTGCATTTTTTCAATACTGGCGTATAAAAAATCCTCTTCTTTTTTAAGGTTGTCACTTTTAGACTGAAGCAACGCATAAACCGATTGCATTACTTTTATTCTAATATGTCTTCTATTTATCATTTAAAGAACTTTTGAAATTTTTAGTGGTACAAAGGGCAAAAATACTAATAATTTTCAGAAATAAAATTTTGTTTTTGTTTATTTACATAAAGTTTTCAAATTCTAAAAACACAATTTTGAGCCTGCCCGTCTTTTTGGTGGGCGTACCCTTTCAGGTCGCGCTATTCGCTAAATCTTTTTTTCCATTTCATTTCAAAAAAGGATACCGCTGCTATCGCTTACGCAAATTGGATTACGATATACCAATTCAGCTCTACGATTTTTGAAATTTCACCACCATAGGCGCTAAAATAAGGTGAAATTCTGTCAACGTTTTTCGTACGCCAACAAATCGAACAAGATTTCGTTATCTTTGCGCAAAATTTTCAAAAAAAAACAATGATTTCAGTAGAAGGATTGAGCGTAGAGTTTGGCGGAACAACACTTTTTAAAGATATTTCTTTTGTCATAAACGAGAAGGACCGCATCGCTCTAATGGGAAAAAATGGCGCGGGAAAATCAACCTTGCTTAAAATAATTGCCGGATACCAAAAAGCTTCCAGCGGACGAATTTCTGTCCCAAAAGATAAAATTACCGCTTATTTGCCACAGCATTTAATGACAGAAAATGAGCGAACTGTATTTGAAGAAGCTTCCCAAGCATTTTCCGAAATATTGGCCATGCAAACTAAAATGGATGAATTGAATCATCAGTTGACCGTTCGCACCGATTATGAATCTGAGGAATATTACAATATTATTGAACAAGTTTCTGCACTTAGCGAAAAATTATACAGCAACGGCGAAATCAATTTTGATGCGGAAGTGGAAAAAATTCTATTGGGATTGGGTTTTGAACGCGCCGATTTTAATCGACCAACTTCCAATTTTAGCGGTGGCTGGCGCATGCGTATTGAGCTTGCAAAAATATTGTTGCAAAATCCAGATTTAATTTTACTGGATGAACCAACAAACCACCTCGATATTGATTCTGTGCAATGGTTAGAAAATTTCCTTGTAAACAGTGGCAAAGCCGTAATCGTGATTTCTCACGACAGGGCATTTGTGGATCGCATCACCACGCGAACCATTGAAGTAACTATGGGTCGCATTTACGATTATAAAGTTAATTATTCTAAATACCTTGAACTGCGCAAAGAACGCCGAGAACAACAGCAAAAACAGCTAGAAGAACAACAAAAGATTATTGCCGACACGCAGGAATTTATCGACCGGTTTAAAGGAACGTATTCAAAAACATTACAGGTGCAATCGCGCGTAAAAATGCTCGAAAAGCTTGAAATTGTTGAAGTTGATGAAATAGACACTTCTCATTTAAAACTCCGCTTTCCGCCTTCTCCCCGCTCCGGAACTTATCCGGTAACGGCTGAAAATGTTGCAAAATCATACGATAAACACCTCGTGTTTGATGACGCAACTTTTGCGATTCAACGTGGCGAAAAAGTAGCATTCGTAGGGAAAAATGGTGAAGGAAAATCCACTCTTATCAAAGCCATTATGGGCGAAATTGAGCATGGTGGCAAACTAACGCTCGGCCATAACACTATGATTGGCTATTTTGCCCAAAATGAAGCGTCTTTGTTGGACGAAACTTTCACCGTTTTCCAAACAATTGACAATGTGGCCATAGGCGATATCAGATCCAAAATAAAGGATTTTTTGGGTGCTTTTATGTTTGGTAGTGAAGACTGGGACAAAAAAGTGAAAGTGCTGTCGGGAGGAGAACGAACCCGATTGGCCATGATTAAATTATTGCTCGAGCCTGTAAATCTTTTAATTCTGGATGAACCCACAAACCATCTCGATATGAGAACCAAAGACATCTTAAAACAAGCGCTTATGAATTTCGACGGAACCTTAATTTTAGTGTCGCACGATCGAGATTTTTTAGATGGAATGGTAAGCAAAATATACGAATTTGGTAACAAACGCGTCAGTGAACATTTTGAAGGAATCCAGGAGTTTTTGGAACGTAAAAAAATGGTGCGTTTAAATGAGTTGGAAACAGCTGTTAAAAAGTAAATATTGTTATAACAAAGCAGATTGGCAAAAATGAAGAAATTTGCGAGATTTGCGTAATACTTTGCGAAATTGGCGGTTAAAAATGAAATCATATAGTTAAACACCAAACTTATTTGTTAAACAGGAAATTGACATAGTGTTTTAAATAAAATTTTATAAGAATTTTGAAAAGGAAAATCAGCATATTGGGTTGTGGTTGGCTGGGTAAACCATTGGCTCTAAGTTTAATTGAACAAGGCTATCAAATTAAAGGCTCCACTACTTCTGTAGCCAAACTTGACGAATTTCAAGAAATGGGAATAAGTCCATTTTTAATTAATCTTGACTCTTTAACACACAATATTCTAGCATTTTTAGATTCGGAAATTTTAATTGTGGCATTGCCTTCTAAAGATCTTGAAGGTTTTAGAAATTTAATTAGCCACATTGAAAATTCTTCTTTAAAAAAAATTATTTTCATCAGTTCCACTTCGGTTTATGGAAATTCAGATGAAATGATTACAGAAGAAACTGAAACACTGCCTTCAGCATTAACAGCCATTGAAATGTTATTTAAAAACTCTAGCTATTTTGAGACTACCATCATCCGTTTTGCAGGTTTGTTTGGTTATAACAGAAAACCAGGTAATTTTTTTAAAAACGGACGAAAAATACCAAATCCAGATGGTTTTGTTAATATGATTCATCAAGACGATTGCATTCAGCTTATTGAAAAAGTTATTAAAAAAAATGCCTGGAATCAAATTTTTAATGGCTGCGCCGACACGCACCCAACAAGAAGGGAATTTTATACCAAATCAACTTTAGATATCGAACTTGAATTACCTGATTTTGAAGAAAATACAGAAATACAACAAAAAATTATATCCAACAAAAAATCCAAAGAATTATTGGGTTTTGAGTATAAATATGGAGATTTATTAAGGTTGGATTATAATAAACTATAATAATTTTTACATTTTATTACTGCAACATTTTTATAGCTGCTTCAGCGCATCGTTCACCATCCATGGCAGCAGAAACAATGCCGCCAGCATAACCTCCACCCTCACCACAAGGGAAAAGTCTGGCAATTTCTGGATGCTCTAAATTTTCTTTTCTCGGGATATTTACAGGAGACGACGTTCGAGATTCAACCCCAACAACATTGGCTTCTTCGGTATAAAAACCTTTCATCTTTTGTCCGAATGCCGCAAAACCCGTTCTCAGCCTTCCCCCTATTATTTTTGGCAACAAGGAATGTAAAGGCGCTGAATTTAATCCGGGCTGATAGGATGTTTCATTTAAGGAATTGGACAAACGACCTTCCACAAAATCCGTGAGTCGTTGTGCTGGTGCAACCTGAGTTCTTCCTCCTGCCATAAAAGCCAACTTTTCTAAATCCTTTTGAAATTCCAACCCTTTCAAAACACCAAATTTCTCGTATTTGTACAAATCTTTTTCAGCATTTATTTCAACCACAATACCTGAATTTGCAAACTTGCTGTTGCGTTTTGAAGGCGACATCCCGTTAACCACCACTTCTCCCGGTGATGTTGCGGCTGGTACAATAAATCCGCCCGGACACATACAAAATGAGTAAACACCTCTATTATTAACCTGCTCAACAAGGCTGTAAGAAGCTGCTGGCAACAATTCATTTCTCTCTCCGTCGCAATGGTATTGAACGGAATCTATAATTTGCTGGGGATGTTCCACCCTTACGCCCATGGCAAAAGATTTGGCTTTTAAGAAAATATTTTTTCTCTGCAATAAATAATAAATATCCCGCGCCGAATGCCCGGTGGCTAAAATCAATGCTTCAACAGGCATTTCTTTATCATTCTGTAATTTAATGGCTTTCAGTTTATGATCTTTTATAATAAAATCTACTACCCTGCTTTCAAAATGAATTTCACCGCCACATTTCAGGATAGTTTCCCTGATGTTTTCAACAATTTTGGGCAATTTATTGGTTCCTATGTGTGGGTGGGCATCAACAAGGATTTCCTCACTGGCACCATGAAAAACAAAGTTCTCAAAAACCCTGCGAACATCACCACGTTTTAAGCTTCTTGTGTATAATTTTCCATCGGAATACGTGCCTGCACCACCTTCACCAAAACAGTAATTAGAATCTTCATCAACAATATGGAACTGATTTATGGCACGTAAATCACGCCTTCTTTCCTTCACTTTTTTTCCTCTTTCCAGCACAATAGGTTTGTAGCCCAATTCAATGCAGCGTAATGCAGCAAACATTCCAGCTGGACCAAAACCAATAATATGAATTTCTTTGGCCTTGGAAACATCCTTGTATTCAAATAAGTATTCAGAAGATTCTGGTAGTTGCTCGTGAATATATACGGCAACTTTATAATTAAAAACAATTTCAGACTTTCGGGCATCTATAGATTTCCGCAACACTTTTACAGCATTGATGTCTTTTTCTGCAACCGCTAACAAACGCGCCGCTTTTTTCTTTAAAATACCGTCAATCTTTTCTTCTTGAATGGGAATCCGAAGCTGAATTTCTTTTACCATAAGTGCAAAATTACTCAAATTTTAGCGAAAAGATGATATGACTGAATCGCAATTTTTTCAATGGAGCTTATTGCAAGCTAAATTCTATTTACAAATTTATTTTGGCTTCTTGTTTTGTTTCTTTGCCTTTTTTACTAGCCTTGGCAATACCTCTTCTGGAAATGGGAAAAGTATGGTTGAATTCTTTTCTGAGGCTATATTTGCGAGGGTTTGATAAAGCCTTAATTTAATGGCAGAAGGAGATTGATCTATCAATTTTCCTGCTTCAAGCAATTTACCTGCAGCTTGTTCTTCTGCAAGTGCCAAAATAATTCTTGCTCTTCTGGAGCGTTCCGCTTCTGCCTGATTGGCCATCATTCGTCGCATATTTTCTGGCAATTGAATGTCTTTAATTTTAACATCAATAATTTCAATACCCCAAACCTTAGTTTCCTGTTCAACTATCGTCTTAATATTTTTACCCATTTCTTCACGATTTGACAAAATGGTATCCAATTCCACTTTTCCGCAAACATCTCTTAAGGCCGCCTGAGCCAATTGTGAGATGGCAAATTTAAAATCCTCCACTTCCAAAACGGCTTTCTCGGGATTATTGACTTTATAAAAAACAACACCGTCTATACTACAAGGCACATTGTCTTGGGTCATCACCTCTTGTGATACAATATTAATTGTTATCACTCTAATATCCACAACCTGAATAGTTTCCATCACTGGAATAATCCACCTGAAACCAGGTTCCAATGTCTTAATGAATTTTCCAAATCTAAATTTTAAGGCTCTTTTGTATTCAAAAATAATTCGTATTCCGCTAAAGAGAAACAATCCTAATAGTAATAGAATAAATAGTGATGGGTTCATAATTATTTGAGTTAAGTTAATTTATTAACAGTAATTTGAATAAACAATATTTATAAGACATTAAAAGATTAAGATTCAATAAACAAGCTCAATCATCAGTATTACAATATATTAACATCAAAAAAAGGAAGTGTAAAACTTCTGCCTCTGATATAGATATTACTCTAAAATTACAAAATTTAAATTTGACTACAAAATATTATATTTGAACCATCATATCACTTTGTTGCTACTTACAAATCATTTGGTGGAATAGGGCTAGGTACAATGTTTTTTATTGGTTTAACAGTTTTAAAAAATTCAAACATAGCTCTTAAGTCACTGTCTGTTAAATTCTTGAAATTTTGCCAAGGCATTGGAGGTAATAACATCCTTTGATCTTTAAGACCTTTATATTTACCTTCTCTTAATGCCGTTTTGAAATTATCAAAAGTCCAATTCCCTATTCCTGTTTCGTGTGGTGTTAAATTTGCTCCATAAGACACGCCCCAAGGTCCAACAAAAGTCGTTAAACTATTATTCATTAAAATCCATTTCCCAGGACCAATATTGTTTTTATCTATTGTGTATAATGGTTCATCACTTGGATGACCACTAAAACGTCTGTCTAGATCAGGAATCGGACCTTGAGGTGTCATTTTTTTTGGAGAATGGCAATCATCACATCCTATTGAATTTACTAAGTATGCACCTCTCTCAATTATTTCTTGGAGGGTATCAATAGTTTTATACTGTTCATTTTGATTTAAACTTACGCTATTTTTGTCTTTGCAATTTGTAAAAAGTATAATAGCCGTAAGACAGAAAGCATAAAAGATTATTTTTTTCATTTTGATAAAATTTAAAGTTAATACGCCCTTAATAATTTATTACTTATGTAATATTTGCTTTTAAACATTATTTACCAACGCTATTTTCCGCAAATCATAATATATCCTATCTGAACATCCTTTTTTGACAAAATAAATAGTTCAAATACTGAGGAAGTCTTTTGATAGAAATCCTTAGTGGTATCATCAAATTTTAATCTATTTTACTTTAGCGTCACTGTTATAAATATCCCTGATACATCTAAATTTTCCATTACGTTTTTCCCAAATAGCCATATATTTTCCTGTTCTAATTACTTTACCCGATGCGTCTTTAGCTATCGCTGTGCCAATCTCAGTAACTATATTCCCATCACCAAATACCTCAAGTGCGTTATAAGAAACCGTTTCACCTTTAGCTTTCTTGGCAATATCCTCCTCTATTTCCTTTTGAATGGCCGCTTTTCCTATAGTCATCGGACCATTATTGGACAAACTAATCGCATCATCAGAATAAAAAGAAAGAACCGTTTTTACATCACGAGCATTATCTGCTGTTGCCCAAGCACTTTCCAAGACTTGTATTTCATCTTTTATACCAACCATATCGGTCTTAGCTATTGCTGGTTCTTCCATTGCAGCTGGTTCATTAACAGTTTTTTTATCTGACGGTGAATTACACCCAATAGAAAAAAGGGAAATTGCAAGACCTAGTATTGCAAGTTTAAATGAGTTCTTTTTGTTCATTTTCTTAAAATTTAATTTTTTGTCTACACGATTCGGTTTTTGACTTAGCCTATTTTTAGTTTACATTTTTTTTGAAATAGGCATTCTAAATTTATTTATTCGCCGCATCTGCAAGCTGCTTCGTATCAACATATTGCTGAAAACCTACAACCTTGCCGTCTTTAAGTGTCCAATGATGTGCAACCTGAGCGTCGAAGATGGCCCCATTCTTTTTTAATTTTCCCTGATATCGTAAGGTAGCAAGCACCTGGTTGTTAGACATTTCATGCAATACTATATCTGTTAATTTAAAATAATTCATGGTCTGCGCCAATTCTTGCAAAAACACCATTTAAAACAGCATCTGGTCCTATGTAAGGATTCCCATCAGCATAGGCATTTCCCTCTGCCTCATTCCAAACGATATTCGCATCCATTGTAGCCAGAACCGCAGGAATATCGCCGATAGCAAATGCTTTGTAGGCGCCATCAATGATATTTAAATTTGTGGGAGTTTTATTATTTACAGACTTTTCTAAAGAAGGTATATTAAAAAGATAGGCTGTATCACTTTCCTTGAATATCCTATATTTGGTCACTTTATAGCCTTGTCCGTAAACATTATCCGATGTACTTACTGTATTATAAGTAAATGTTGAATTGATTGATTTTTCATTAGTTTGACTTATTACATTACTTGTTAAAGCAAATAATAAAAGAATTACGAAGAAAATTTTAATTGTTTTCATGATTATTTTTTTAAGACGTTTTTCTATTTATAAAGAAATTCCTAAAAAAGAATTGTGGATTTGTAAATTGGATTCTATTTTTAGGAGTTTCAGGATTAAAAGTATTCACTATAATATTTTAACGCACTTTTTTTATAAGTGTAGCCATATATTTATATTTCAAATCTCGCGTAGCGACTCCTTCTTTAAATTTTTGTATTTGTTCATTTGATAATGCAGGTAAATTTGTCGCGCCACCTTTAAATAGTTGATTATAATCTTTATACATATCCGCAGTTATATGTGAAGCATAAACATCACTTCCCACTGGCAATATATATCGCATCAAGCCCCAATTACCTCTAGCCCCAGCATCAACCTCCTTTTGGGCCATAGGTTGGAAAATTTCGGTTTCAAATTTTTCATATTTATCATAATTTTCATCAGACACTTTCATTAAATTTATTCCGGCAATTGTTCCCAAAGGCATCTCAAAATTATCTTTTGTGGCGGCTATTTGCTCTAAAAAAACGCGAACGGCCAAATCTCTGGATTTTGAGGTGCTCATAAATTTTTTATTAAGCTCTTCCTTGGTCATTTTAGGATAGGCGGTTTTTAAGGCTGCCTCAAAATCTCCTGTACCGCTCAGCATTTTTACTGGATCATTATACAGTGTTACAGTTAAGTATTGAAATCCTTGATCTTCACCTCCCGGTTGGAGGCTCCAAAGATCCCATCCTAAAATATCACCATTTTTAGTTCTTTGTTCATGTATTTTTTCCCAAAATGATTCCGTTTCCATATAAGCGGCTTCTTGCTCATTGTCAACTTTCATAAATTCGAATATTAAATAGAGTTTGTCTTGTGCAACAACAGTGTTACCCAACAAGATTATTGCGATTAGCATTAGTAATTTTTTCAAAACTTTAAATATTTAGTTAGTTTATTGGTTTTATGTTGATTAAAAAATTATTCTGTTTCAGCAGCCATTTTTGATGCGGTTTCAGTTTCCTGAATTGCCAAAACAATTGGTGTATTGTCCCAATAACCGTATTCTCTTACAATTTTACCATCAATAAACTGTGCCGTTAAATGAACTGGGATTTCAATTTCTTTATTATTCGCGGCCAATGTACCTTTCCAAGTACCCCAAAAGTTAACCCAAGTCTTTCCATCATCGGTTACTACCATTTCATATTCCTGGCCATTTTCAACAAAACCTCTTGAAGAAAATACTGTTTCGTTATTTTGATGAAACTCAGGAATTTTATTGGCCTTCATTGGAACAGAAGTATTAAAAAATACGTTTGTAGTGTCCGCATAATGAGATACCAATGATTTCCAGTTCTGGTTGCTGTAATCTTTAATTCCTGCCTTATACGTTTCAATTTCTGGTGATTGTTGCGTGTAACGTTCTGGTTTTGTGCTACAGGATGTAAATAGAACTATTGCAAGTCCCAATAAAATTAGTTTTTTCATCAGTTTTGTTTTTAGTTAGTAATTTTTGATAATATTAATTTTTCATTTCAACCCTAATCAAGCGAATGGAAATTGTTTTGCTTAAATTTTTAACGGAATGTGGTGCTTCCGCATCTTTCCACATGGTCATTGGAAATTTAAGGGGAGGTTTTATTTGCCGGGAATCCATAATGATATTGCCATCGCCATCATAATCTATAAAGTCGCCTGCCTCTTGAATGTAAAGGACACTTGGCCAACGGTGGTTGTGAACTTCCTCAGTTTCACCAGGTGAAAGAGTGACTTCCAAAACACGTACCTTTCCATTCTCCATTAAAATCTTATGGTTATCTGGTGCCGCAATAACAGCATCTAAATTTGCCGGCCAATTATTTAATTCAACCAAATTATGTGGATCTACGGAATTATAAGCATATGTTTGGTTTGCTATTTTCTTGTTTTCCTGACTGAAAGCCAGGTTCATAGAAGTTAATAAAATTAGAATTGCGAGATGCCATTTAATTTTTTTCATAATGAATAGATTATAAATGAATT
This sequence comes from Lutibacter sp., assembly GCA_027449025.1. GTDB lineage: Bacteria > Bacteroidota > Bacteroidia > Flavobacteriales > Flavobacteriaceae > Lutibacter. The sequence continues at coordinate 56,916 of DAIDMK010000014.1, forward strand.
TCTAGTTATGCTTTTTACGAATTAATTCTGTAAAAACCCGATAGCAGGTTCAAAAGAAATACCCAATTCACAGGTTGCCTTTGCATTTTGATAGATAATTTTCGCCTTGTTTTTTGGCGGTTTGTTATTAAGTAGTAAGCTGATATCGGAAACCGGATAGCTTTCACTGCTTAATAGATAATTTTTACCATGAATGCCAAAAATGGTTGCTGCTTTATAAACGGCTTGAGCCACATCATTTACATCCACCATTGCAAATTCCACATCTTGCTTATAAATCATTTCAATAAATGGATTTGTCACAAGTTTATTTTTAAACAAAAACTGTAATTCTACAGATGTTGAATCATTTCTTTTTGACAAGGCTTTACCCATTACGGCAACAGGAGATACCGTTGTGATTTCAAATTCTAAATAAGGATTGGTTTTTATAAAGTTTTCAACCGTTTTATTGGCGATAAATTTTGCCTGTGCATAAGGATGACCTTCTTCACTAAAAAAAGGTGTGTCATTTTCACTAAAGGTGTCTTGTGGTGTTTTTCCTCCTGCCGGAAGCGGAAAATTGGTATTGTATGCAGCTACTGAGGCAACAAGCACCACTTTTTTTATTGTTTTTGATTTACTCACAACTTGTAAAAAGTTTTTTGTACCCATTATGGTTGGATTAAACAGTTCTTTTTGTGGGTTTTTCACATCCAATTTAAATGGCGTTCCACAATGAATAATAATTTCACAATCATGAGCGAATTTTTTTAATGTTTTAATGTTTTCAACATTTAACTCAGCCCATTTAATATTTTTGGAATTCTTTAAACCCAACAAATGTTGATGTTTCTCTGTTTTAAAAATATCAGTGACTGAAACTTTTACAATATAATTTTCTTCTAAAAACTTTTTAGTGATATAGCTTCCAATAAAACCCGAACCACCTATAATACCTATCTTTTTCATATATTTTATTAATTAAACTGCCCACACTTAAAATTTAAAATGAACAGATGTGTTTGGTTTATTTAATCTTTTAGGTCTTTCTTTATATTTCTGGTGGAATAGCCTCTTCAAGTTGTTTTAATGCCAATAGTAAAGGGGAGTTATCCCAATAGCCAAATTCTTTAACTATTTTTCCATCAATAAACTGGGCAGTTAAATGAACAGGAATTTCATATAATTGGTTATTGGCTTTGAGTCTGCCTTGCCACAATCCCCAAAAATTAACCCAAGTTTCTCCTTTATCTGTAACTACCATTTCATATTCCGATTCATCAGGAACATAATTATAAGAAGATAAAATTGCGATACCTTCTTTATTTAGAGCGATGCCCTGTGCTACTGTCAATGCATTTTTTTTCAGTAGTATTATATACAATTTTTGCAGTATCGGCATAATGAGTTGCATAAGATTCCCAGTTTCCCATCTCATAATCTTTCACAACCTGTTTGTATTTTGCTATTTCCGGTGAATTTTGAGTATAACGTACTTCGTATTTACAAGCTGTTACTGTAGTGATTGAAAGCAGAATGAGCATTATTTTTTTCATATGTAAATATTTATTATTTTTTATTGGTCATATGTAATGCGCATATTTTCATAGGTGATTGTATCGTGTTTGCGTTATGCACATTTCATCATTTTGGTGTTTAAATTCGGGTACGACCATATCAAATCATACCCGAATTTGGTTTAGCTAGTAGTGAATTGTTAATTATTTTAATGCTGAATATGATAAGTCATAACGCATGCCTCCAGTCTTGCTTTCATATTTATAAACATATTTAAACATGTCTTCAAAAAGCTTCTTTCCTTCCTCTCCTAATAAAGCATCATTTTCATCACTTTGTCTAGCATAGTCCTGAGCGTCCTTTGCCGATACCACCGCTAAATAATAATCACCCATAGTGCCAAATCCGGCGCGGTAAATTCTAAAGTATTCTTTAGCACCTTTTTTCTCATAAAGCGCTTTAAGTTCTTTTATTTTTCCTCTTAAATTTTGAACATTTTCTGGTGTTACGTATAAAAAATGCCATTTGCGATAATTTTGTCCTTCAGTATTTATGGTTAGTCCATTTGGCATGTAGGAGAGTTCACTGTTTAAAATCACAATATAATCACCATGTTTATCGTAACACTTGTTAAAGCGTTCAAAAATGGCTCTAAAGTTTTCATCTCCCATTTTTTCTGCCAATGGTGCCAAAGTATTTTTATCTAGATCTCCCATATTTTTGATTGGTGTAATACTTAAATAAGTTCCATCGTCTATTTGGGCAGTTGACCAATCAGCATCTTTTAAATTATGTTTTTTGCAGGCTGCAATAAAGTCTTTACTAACTTTTTCATATTCGCCAGTCATTGACGGTTTTACTTGGTCTGCATGAATCCAAAAGGCTTGATTGCCTTGTGCATTTGAAATTGTTGGAACTAGCAATAATATTATTGCCAACAGCATTGTCATTTTTAATTTTTTCATTATTGTTGTTTTTTTAATTACTTAATTCTGTATTTAGCAAGTACAAATATGACCATGAACTTTTAACAGATGCAATGGCTTTTGCTCTCAAATTATCTGTTTTTTTCTTTCCATTTATATTTTCATATATTTTCCAAACACCATCTTTGGAAATATCTAAATCAGCATAACCTTTATACTGCATAGAAATCATATAATCAGGTGAATCAGGTCCACCTCCCATAAAATCATACCAAGTGCCTCGAGGCGTACCTTCTACTGTTCTAAGTGTAGATCCTATCTCTTTAATTACCTCTATAAAATCGTTGCTATTTTCTACGCTAAAAAAACTGACCCAAACCAATTTAGTACCTTCCGAAGGCTTTGTTTTACTAACTTCTGGCATGGTGCGGGCGATGTTATAATTTACTTTTTCAATGTGAGGCAAAACAAAATCAACCAGTTTCATACGGCATTCTTTTCCGGCTTCATCTTCTTTGTCCATTTCAGCCCAGTTATCTATCATGCCTGTTAGTACATACATAATACCTTCTCCTTGTACACGTCTCCAAAAATTAAATTTGTCGGTCCCTTTTTTTTCCAGATAGCATTCTTTCCACAATTTTACACCTGCGATAAATTGAGATTCGTGACCAGATTTTACAGTAATTTCAGTCATGTTCAATAGCTTACTAACATCATTTTGTGAAATCGCCAACATTGGAATAAATACTGCCAGTAATAATATTTTTTTCATGATAATAAATTTTTAGATAGTTGGTTGTTCCAAAATTAAGCAGTGTAATTCAGAAAAATTTGCACATTTATTGCAAAAACATGGATTTTTACGGCAAAAATCAATGGATTAACTAATTAAATAGCCATTTTGTACTTAATGATGGATTTGAGCTATGATAAATGAGATATGTTGTTCTTTTTGTAGGTAGATGGACTACAGCCAAATTGATTTTTAAAAACTCTTGAAAAATAAGCTTGATCATTAAATCCTGTTTGAAAGCAAATATCTGCCAAACTTCCAGTGTTTAGCTTGATTAAATCTGCCGCACGTTGCAGTCGAATATTACGAATTAATTGACCTGGCGCATGATCGATGAGCGCTTGAAGCTTTCTGTGTAACTGTGATGTACTTAAACACATTTCACTAGCGAGCAGCTCCACACTAAAATTTGTGTTTTCTATATTATCTTTTATATGTTGTATCGTTTTTTCTAAAAACTGTTGATCAACAGATCCCAACGGAATTTCTTCAGAAGAAACCACAAATTTATTTTGATATTTTTCGCGGAGTTGCGCTCTTTGCTGAATGAGATTATTGATAATAATTTGAAGTTCTTTTACACTAAAAGGTTTGGTTAAATACGCATCAATACCAGCTTCTAACCCAATCAATTTATCTTCAAGAGTTGCTTTGCCCGATAGAATAATAATAGGAATATGACTTGTTTTTTCATCATCCCTCAACATTTGCACCATTGAAACTCCATCAAGTTTTGGCATCATCACATCTGTAATAATTAAATCAGGAATAAACTTTTTGGCTTGTTCAATCCCCTCTTCACCATTATTGGCTTCAATAATTCTATAAGTTGATTGCAATAAATCCTTTATAAAAGTTCTTATGGCCAAATTGTCTTCCACCAATACAATAATCTTTTTGTCGAAGTTTATATCAGGAATTTTAAGTTTATTATTTTGATTAGATATAAGGTCATCAGAGGTCGGGTTTTCTATTTCGATTTTATTTTCAACGCTTTTTTCAGAAATAGAACCAATTGGAAGGTCAATTGAAATTGTTATTCCCTTTTGCCCTGTTAGCTCTTCATTTCTATAAGCCTTTACGGTTCCTTCATGCAATTTCACCAATTCTTTCACCAAAGCTAATCCTATACCAGTTCCCTCATACAATCGGGTGTCTGAATTGTCTGTTTGATAAAAACGGTCAAATATGTATGGAATGGCATCCTTTTCAATGCCAATTCCGTTATCACAAATACAAATGGAAATATGTTTATTGGCTTTTTGTCGGATTGTTAAATTAATTTCTCCACCCTTTGGTGTGAATTTTAACGCATTTGACATAATATTCATAACAATCCTTTCCATTTTTTCAGCGTCAAAGACAACTTGAATATCCTTCTCATCAGAAATAAAATTGAGGGAAATTTTCCTTTTTTCAGTAAATGACTCCAAAGAAAAAAATAAATTTTTTAAGTAAAGAACAATATTTTGTTGAGAAAGTTTTAAAGCCATTTTTCCCGCTTCCAATTTAGAAATGTCCAAGAGTTCATTTATTAATTTTAAAAGTGTTTTTGCGTTATTATTAATGCCTGCTACTTGTTTTTTTGAATAATTAGGTGGCAATCCTTCCATCAAATTTTCCGCATACCCGCTAATTAATGTTAAAGGCGTTCTAAATTCGTGAGAAATGTTGGTAAAAAAACGAGATTTTAACTGATCAATGACCTTTAAAGTATTGTATTCTTTTTGTTCAAACTCAAGATTATTCTTCATTTCAATCCGTTTCATTTCATATCTCCTGACAAAAAACATTAAGAGGACAAAAAGAAATAAATAACTAGAGTATGCCCACCAGGTCCCCGACCAATGTGGTAAAACCTGAATAGGAATTGAAATACTTTCCTCATTCCAAACACCATCATTATTGCTTCCTTTTACTTTTAAGGTATAATTTCCTGAAGGTAAATGCGTAAATGTAGCGGTTCTGGAATTATCTATATAAATCCAATTTTCATTAAAATTTTCAAGCATATAAGCATATTTATTTTTGCCTGGTGAAGAAAAATCAAGTGCTGAAAATTCAAATATGATAATCTCGTCACGATGTGTAAAAGTGATTGCTTCATTTGGTTTAACAAGCAATTCTTTAACTTCAATTCCTTCATTATTTTTTTTATTCTGACTGTATACTTTTATCCCAGTGATACTTATTGGAGGTTGAAACGGATTGTCTTTAATTTGATCAGGAAAAAAATAGTTAAGACCATTTATACCGCCAAAAAATAATTCGCCTTTTGAACTTTTAAAAACGGCACCAGTGTTAAATTCATTGCTTTGCAACCCATCATCCACATCATAATTTCTGAATTTTTTTGTTTTCAAGTTGTATTTTGAAATTCCTTTATTGGTGCTTAGCCATAAATTATCTTGCGAATCTGATGAAATTCCATAAATTAAATTGTTAGGGAGTCCATCATTTTTGGTGAAATGAGTGAACGACTGTTTGTTGGTATCAAATAAATTTAATCCACTAGAAGTGCCAATCCATAAAAAACCTTCAGGTTTTACAGGATCAGAAAATATGGCATTTACTTGATTGTTGCTTAAACTGTTTGATATTTCGGGATTGTTTTGGTAACGGTAAAAAAGCTCCTTCTCTTTATCAAAAACCAGTAAACCATTTTTAGTTCCCAACCACAATTGATTTTTGTAATCTTCGTACACAGTACAGTATCCTATCGAATTATTTGTCGGATAATCGGGATATTGATATTGTTTAAATTTCCCCTTTTCCTGATCAACCATTTTGCCCAAAAAGTTATCTGTTACTATCCAAATGAAACCGTTCTTATCTTCAAAAACTGTTGCAACCCCTTTATGTGGAATTGTGCTAGGACTGATACTGTCATATTTGAATTGTCGTGCTCTTTCAATTTTCGGATCATATACAAACAATCCTTCTGTTGAGGCAAACCACAATTTGCCGTTTTTGGATTTAATCATTGACCGTATACTTGTATTACCAAAGGCGTTCAAATTTGTTGAGTTTGTTTCAAAACTTTTAAGTTCGCCAGTTTTTCTATCCCACCGATAGAGAACTTCCGCACTAATCCAAACATATTGGTCACTTTCTTCTAAAATTGCACGAATGCTGAAACCTGTTACCCTTGAATTGATGGCAACTTTTCGTTTTAACAAGCCAAACCTATTGGATTTTGAATCGTAATAATCAATTCCCATTCCGCTTGTACCAACCCATAATATATTTGTACGGTCAAAAAATAAACTTGAGATACTGTTATAGCTAATCGATTCAGTCTTTAGCGGATCATTTTTAACAGATTCATATTTAAATGTTTTTAAGTCAAAACGCATCAACTCTCCGGGAGTTGCCAACCATAAACTACCACGTTTGTCTTGCACAATTTCATTAATTTCTCCCCATCCATATCTAAAAATGCTCAAGTGATGCGGAAATACTTTGTATGATTTGTCGATGGTGTTAAATTTAACCAATCCGCTTCGCGTGCCAAACCATAAATTATCATTGTCGGCTTTACTGATGGCAGAAATAGAAAAATCAGTATCACTTCTCGGCGCATTTGGGTGCTTTACATTAAAATAAAAAGAAGAAATTGTTGTTGTTTTGGGATCCATTCGGTTCAGTCCTTTATCGGTTCCAATCCAAATAGCTCCTTTTTCATCAATAAGAATTTTTTTTATAATATTGCTACAGAGATTAAACTGCCCAGATTTATCATTATAGTACTGTTTTATTTTAGTTGAATCATATTGCTTGTTCAAAAAAGGGATTCTAAAAATGCCGCTTCCAATTGTTCCTATCCAAAAATCACCTGTTTTATCTTGAGCTATGGCATTAATTACATCAGTATTTTTACTTTTCAAATTGCTTAAAGGAAGTGAAATTCTTTGAAATTCTTGAGAAACAGCACTGTAAACATTAACGATTCCGTTTTCGGTACCGATCCATAAATTTCCATTACGGTCAGTAAACAACGCCGAAATGTAATTGGATGAAATTGAATTTGGATTATTTGGTTCGTTTTGGAACACTTTAAATTTATAACCGTCATATTTATTTAGACCGTCTTTGGTTCCAAACCACATAAAACCTTCATTGTCTTGGGCTATTGATAAAACTAAATTTTGCGACAAACCATTGTTGTTGGTCAAATGTTTAAATCGAATATCTTGAGCAACGTTTTTTAATGGAAATAAAATCCATAGCAATAAAAATAAAGTGAAATATTTAACCAGTTGATTCATCTTTCCTGTTTAATATTTTAACAGATAAATTATAATATGAATCGATTTGAGGTAGTAATCAATTATTGAATTACATCATTATTATTAATTTAAATACGATTTTAATAGGTGATTACTTAAATATATTATTGTTTGTTAAAGGAGTTAATAATTAATAAATTCAAAATGATTAATCACCTACTTTTTCAAATATAAAAAAATTAATCATAAGTTTTACAGAATATTATTTTAATAATTTCCCAACAAATATGTTTTAATGTGTTTATTATTAGTCACCTTTAAATAAAAGATGGTAATAGCTAACAAAAAACATCTATTGTGTTTCGGTGTCTTTTTGTATTTAAAATCAACTATATTTACATTTTTTTAACTTATATTTATGTTTAAAAGATTATTATTGCAAATGCTAAATAAACTATTGTATACCGCTTTATTTTTAATTTCACTTCAGGGGTTTTCTCAGGAAATTAAAAATCCCCAGACCCCAAAAAAGAGTTTAATCTTAGTGACATTGAAAGGTCAAGTAATTGATAATGCCAGCAAATTACCTTTGCCTAGAGCGCATTTATTCAACCTAAACTCAGTTATCGGAACAGTTTCAGATGATCAAGGGATGTTTGAACTTGCAACAACAGTAAATGATACGATTTATGTTTCTTATTTGGGATATCAATCCATAAAATTGAAAATCACCAATGATTTACTTAAAGGAAATGAATTGGTTATTGAGTTATATGAAAAAACCGAACAAATGGATGAAATTGTGGTTACCTCCCACAAACTAATTGGTGTTCTAGAAATCGATGCAAAAAATGTTCCTAAAGATAAATATTCACGTATTCATATAAACGGTGTGCCACAAACTTATGAAGTTGGCACCAGACAGCGCAAAGAGTATAATTCGCCTGTTGATGCGTTATTTAGACCGATTGATTATGTGTACAATATGTTCGGCAAAAGTCCTAATCAATTAAAAAAGCTAAAGAAATTAAAAGATGATGACGAGCTTCGTAATATGTTGGATACTAGCAACCGAGAACTATTGATGGAATATTTAGGGATGAGTGCTGAAGAGTTAAATGAATTGTTAAATGAGTGTAACTACTCAGACTATTTTATAAAATCTGCCAGCGATTTACAACTTATTGAAGCTGTATTGCTTTGTTATGAAAATCATAAAGCCATCAAAAAAGGAAGCACAATTAAGGAAAATTAAAGCCCCCTAACCCCCGAAGGGGGACAGAGCGTAAAAAATGTTCTGTGAACATTTTTAGCGATAGGGCCAGATGGCGCGTTGGCGGTTAAAAAAATGTTCTGTGAAGGCATAATACTGAAAAATAGTTGGTAAATAGTCTGTTAGGCATTATTACCATTGAGATTCCAAGAAGTTTGATGA
>DAIDMK010000015.1 GCA_027449025.1 Lutibacter sp.
TTACTGTTAACAGCTATTGAAGTAGCATTATTTACCGGAACTACAGAAAGCACTGTTGGTGCAGTTGTATCAACAACTGGGGCAAGCGTTGTAAAACTCCATACTTTTGAAGCAGTAAGTGCATTTCCAGCAACATCTTTAGCGCCTGTGGTAATTGTTGCCGTATAAACCAATCCGGCATCAAGATCGCTGATTGGGTTAAAAGTAGCTGTAGTGCCTGAATAAGATACTGACCCTGTTATATTTGTTGCTCCTTGTTTTAGGGTGAAAGTGACTGTTGAAAGGGTTGATGCATCCATCGCTTCACTGAAAGTTGCAGTAATATTACTGTTAACAGCTATTGAAGTAGCATTATTTACCGGAACTACAGAAAGCACTGTTGGTGCAGTTGTATCAACAACAACGCCATCTCCACCTGTAGTAAAACTCCACACATAGGTATTCGTTGAATGATTGTCATCATCGTCATCGTTATCATCGTTATCATTATCATTATCATCATCATTATCATTATCATCATCGTCGCCTTCTTCATAATAATGATCATCATTATCATCTTCATCATCACCATTACTGTTATCTATTATAATCGTTCCTGTGAATAAAGTATTGGCTTCTAAATTACTTGTTGGAATAAATGTAGCAGTTTTATCGGAATAGGTTAATGAACCCTCAACAATTGTTGTTCCATTATTTAAGGAAAATGTTACCAATTCTGCCATATTTGAATTTATTTCCCTGCTGAATTTAATGGTGGGATGAACGTCAAACGCTACGTCAGTCTCATTATTCAGGGGGGTTACCGAAACAACTGAAAACGCTTTCTCATGGTGGTGATCATCAGTTCTAAATGTCCAAGAATGTTCCTTTTCGTTATCATTGGAGGAGCCATCCTTTAAATTGGTTTTTATCGTTGCAGTAAACTGGGTATTAGGCGTCAGATAAGCATCTGGTCTAAAAACAGCAGTGGTTCCTGAAAAGGTTACCTTTCCAGAAATTGTTGTTGTCCCTTGTTTCAAGGTTAAGATAGATGCCGCTACTTCTGACGGATTAGCAGAACTTTTAAAATTCACGATTATCAGAGGATTAACAGCCACAGTTTCTGCAAGATCTGCAGGAAATGTTTCTTTAAGACCTGCTTCTTCAAGATTTACATCTAACTGATTTGTTGTGATGCCCTCATCACTCGAACAACTAGTCACTAAAACAACAAATGCTACCGCAAGAGTTGCCGATAAATTTTTTAATAATTTCATTTTTTAAATTTTTTAATTAAATAATTCTTGTTAAAAAAATCAATCCTCTTCATCAGATGGATAATATGAATAAGTATAATATCTTTTCAACCTTGAAATCTATCTTATAGTAGTTTATATTCCATTTGTGTGTAAAAAGTTACCATACATATTTTATAACAGGCAACAGAGAGAAAACCCTACCATTAAATCAAAAGGTTTAAATAAAAAATTTAATTTGTATCACAATAGGCTATTTTTGTTAATAATAATGCCCTATTAATAATATTAATTTTTAAAAAGAAACTCTGAAAGTGAAATTGGGAGTTGTGGCTAAAGCAACACTATTAATGGTGTTTATGGTACCTTCAGGAGTTATTTTGTAGTAAGTATTTAAAATATTTTTAGTATTTAAAATGTTTAAAATAGAAACACCTGCCATTGCAGCAACTTTTTTGTTAAGCTTAAATTTATAGGTTGATGAAAAATCAACCCTATAGTAATTTGGTAAATTATCGCTATTTGGGGAGTTGTAATTTATATAAGAATTAATGCCGTCAACAGTAATTGGATTGGCTTCTTGAGGTGTAGTATATGGTTTTCCATTTCGCCATAAAAGTCCGATAGCAAAATTAAATTTTTTATAAGTGTAGGTGTTTCCAAACGAAATGCTATGTCTAATATCCAAATTATTCGGAAATTCACTAGGTGTTAACTCTGGAAAATTATAGGTGTTGTGATTATAGGTATAACCTAACCAAGTACTAAAATCATCGGTTTTTCTATTAATTAAAAATTCAATTCCTTTTACGGAATAGCTTCCAGAAGTTTTTATATACTGATTTTGATTTTGAAATCCTTGATTTGCAGTTGTAATACCATCTACATATTTGTAAAATCCCTCTATGTCAATAAAAACATGTTGTTTGTGGAAATTAAATCCAGCAGAGGCTTGTTGGCTTTTTATGATAGGTGTGGTTGTATTGTCGGCTAAAACCCAACGCCTTTTTTCAACCCCTAAAAAATCTTCTTGTAAATCTATAATTTGAGTGGCATTCTGACTTTTAAATTCACCAGCAATTTTAAACGAAAAATGTTTATTTAGCTTATGCAATGCCAGTATTCTGGGTTCAATAATAAATGTGTTAAAAGTTTCAATATAATTCAATCGCAACCCAGCATTCAAAAATGTTTTTTTGTTACCTGAAGTGTAATTAACCTCACTAAAAAGCGAATGATTTCTTAGTACCTTTTTAATAATCCTACTGTATTCCGGAATATTTACAACCTCAGCATTTGTAATTCCCAATTCATAAAATTGATAACCATTTAACAGTTGTATTTTTTTTGAAATGGAATAATAGGTGTTTAATTTTAAGCCTGTTTCTAAAACTTCATTGCGCTGTTGTAAAAGCTGCTCTGTAAAAAGTGATTGATTTGAAGAATTTAGGTTGTATTTTGTATAATAAGCATTAAAAACCGTTTTAAATTTTGAGTTCCAATTGTCGGTTAATTGAATTCCAAAACCTTTATTTTTTTGTTCTAAACTACTTTTTTTGTATTCCTCGTCAGTATCCATTTCTATATCGATTGCTTCTTCATAATCAAGTTCATTTTCAACATCTAAAAGGCTAAATCGCAATTGGTGTTTCTCATTAATATCATATAATAATTTAATGCTATAATCATAAAAATAAAAGTTTGAACCAGACTCAACTACCTCGTTATCTGTAGTTGAATAAGTAGAAACTTTAGAATTTTGAAACGCACGATTATAATATTGTTCGAAGGTTAATGAGTTCCACAAATCAGTAAAAGAACGTCTTCCAGATACTTGAATTGCTAGTTTTTTTGAAATTGGTATTTGCCCATAAGCATCGGCACTCAGTAAATTAATACCGACTCCGCCAAATGGTTTTTCTTTTATTTCATTAATTGATTCAATAGAAATAGTTCCCGAAACACCATCATTATATTGGGAATCGGTGCCATTTTTAATTACGGTGACATTTTCTGTCAAATACGGATTAAACGCAGAAATTAAGCCAAAAAAATGCCCTGAATGATACATTTTTATACCGTCCCAAAGCAATAAGTTTTGGTCGTTTGTTCCCCCTCTAATATTAATGTCTGAAATAGTTTCATCAACACTACTTATACCTGGTAATGCTTGTATTTGATGTAAAACATCAGGTTCAACCAGTCCGGGTAAAATACCAAATTCTTGTGGGGAAATCACAAATGAGTTGTCGGTTTTTATGGTAATTCCCGATGTTAAATAATTTTGCAAAATAATTTCGTTAAGTTCTTCAAATTTTTCAGTTAATGTGATTGTTAAACATTTATTAGTTAAAAACTCGGTAGAATTTAAATACAGGGTCGGATAACCGATATGACTAATTTGAATTGTCTGGTTTTTATTAATTTTTGGGATACTAAAATAACCCACACTATTTGAGGTAGTTTGTATGTTTGTTTTTAAGACTGAAATATGAGCTCCTTTAAGTTGCAGCTTGGAATTAAAATCAACTAAATAGCCACAAATAATTTCAATATTTGTTTGATTGCTAATTAAAATATTTGTTGAAGTTAAAAATGTAAATGCCAAGCCAGTCTTTTCTTTTAAATATTCAATGGTTTCTGGAAGTGTTGTTTTTTTTGAAGGTGGTATAATTTTAATAGTTTCAATTACTTTGTTGGCATAGGTAAAGGTAACTTCATATTCTTTTTCGGTTTCAACTAAAATTTCGGAAAGCAATTTATTTTCCTTGGTTAAATTTTGTGAAAAACTAAAAATTGAATAAAGAAGACAAGTAAAAATTAATAAAGACTTTAGTTTGTTAATTTTCATCTGTTTAAATATTATTTTTTAGCGGTAACAGATGCGGTTCGCCATTAATTATTCCTTTGTTTGTCAAAATTTGTCATGCTCGTTTTATTTATCATTTTCTATTGTTTTTTTGTCAAATGGAATGCCTAGCATCTTTCTTTTTTCTGTTAGATTATTTTGTTGTAGGCGTTTCATCTAGTTTTAAATGCACTTTCTTATTGCTGATAATTTCGTATTTTAGGTTTAAGGGAATGCTGATTGCCTGCAAAGCCAGTTCTAAATTTGAATGAATAAAACTCCCCGTAAACAAATTATTTTCATACTTAATATCATATTCAATGGAAATATTATATTGTCTTTCCAATTCTTTTACAACATATTTATAGGGCATACTTTTAAATGAGCTGCTATTTTGAAGCCAAGCCGGCATTATTTCATTTGAGTTGTATGACAATTGAGAAACTTCATTGAGTATTTTATAGGAACTTCCGGCAGGAACCTTAACTGTTTCGTATTTAGAAGTTACACTTACTAAGCCTTCATAACAATTCACTTCAAAATATTGGTCTCTTTCAATAACGTTAAATTTGGTACCCAGAACCTGAACGGAACCCAAATTTGAATTTACCGTAAATTTAGCCCCCTTTTTTACACTAAAATAAGCTTCGCCTTTTAAATTTAAGGTTCTGTTTTTTTTCCAATTTTTGGCATTAAAAGTAATTTTTGAATCAGCATTTAAATGCACTTCAGATTGGTCCGGTAATTCAAAAGTGAGTTTCTCAGCTAAATTTGTTGTGTAGCTTGTATCTTTTGTTGAAATAAAATAATACGAAGTAATTAGCAAGGCAAATACGGCTGCAATTCTGTAAAAATATTTGGTAAAATCCAGCTTCTTTACAGTGGTTTTGACATGCGTTTTCTTTATCCTTTCTAAAGTTTCCTGAGCATTGTAACTTGGTGCTTCAAGTTGGTTTGTGGCTGAAATTATTTTTTTATACACACGTATTTCTTCCTCACTAACATGTTCCTTAAGTGTTTCTTCGGTTATTTCGCCATTAAGCCATTTTGCCAAAAAATAGTTTTTTTCCATCTGTAAAATTCATATAACAGTTATATAACAACTAAATAAAGGTTTTCCCTACTTTATTATCAAATATTTTCAATTTCTTTTCTTAAACTTAACAAAGCGAGGTGTATTCTCTTCTCAACCGCTTTCACCGAAATTTCTAAAATTTCAGCAATTTCTTTGTATTTTTTACCATCAATTCTATTCATTAAAAAAGCTGTTCGTTGTGTTTCTGTTAAGTTTGAAAGTGCTTTTTGTAATTTTTTGTCAAACTCTTTTTCTTCCATTAAAAACTCCGGCGTTTCATGGGTGTATTTCTTTTGTGGGATGTTTTTAAAATTTAATGCCACCTTGCTTTTAGCATATTCATTTAAAAATAAATTATTAGCAATGGTAAATAAAAAAGATTTTGCTTTTCCCGGAATTACTTTTTTGCAATTATCCCAAAATTTTAAAAAAGCATCTTGAACAATATCATTTGCCAATTCTGTATCACCACATTTGTAGTACATATAATTGCGCAATAATACTGAATTATCTAAAAAAAAATCACTAAATTTTTTTTCATTACAATACTCTTCATCAATATTATGATTCATAAATTTTATGAAAATTTCAGATTAATTTTGTCTATAAATATAATTATTTTAAAAAATAAGTAGGGTTTTTTCAAAATAAACTGTTATATGCATGATTGTGTAAATATTCCAAGAGGTTTCTAATATTATTAAAAACTAAAGAGTTTAATGACAATAAACCCCAAAACCTCTTGGTTATTTATAATTAATTTTAAATTTGTAACTTATGAAGCATTTCTACAATTTATTTTTTCTAAGTTTATTTTTTGTGACGCTTAATTCTTGTCAGGATGAAATATCACAAATTATAGAACCCGCCCAAGGTGAAACTTTAAAAGTAAACGCTAATGTAACCAATTTAGTGCAGCGCACAGTTACAAAAGATGGTTCAAAAGATAACATTATAGACAATTCAAGTTGTTTGGAAGTTCAACTTCCAATAATAGTAAGTGTAAACGGATTAGAAATTAACGTAAATTCAGATGATGATTTTGAAATAATAGAGGCTAATTTTGATGAATTTGATGACGATTCAGATTCCTTAGAAATATTTTTCCCTATTGAAATCATTTTAAGTGATTATTCCAAAATAACCGTCAATACTCAAGATGAACTGGAAGCTTTAATTGAGAATTGTGGAGATGAAAACGAAGTGGATGACGATATTGAATGTTTAGATTTTATATATCCAATAAGCTTGTCAATGTATAATTCGGAAAATCAATTAACTAAAACTGTGAGTGTTGAAAATGATGAGCAGTTTTACAAATTGATTGACGATATAGCTGATGATGATATAGTGGTTATTAATTTTCCAATTTCAGTAATCCTTTATGATGGTACAGAAAGGAACATTGAAAATATGGAGATGTTAGAAAATGAAATCGAACGGGTTAAGGATATGTGCGATGAAGATGACGACAATGATTACGATGACGATGACTGTGTCGATTGTTCTCAAGAGCAATTAACCCAATTGTTAAAAACATGTTCTTGGACAGTTGATAAACTTGAAATTAATGATGTTGAGCAAACAGAGCAATATGAAAATTATACATTATTCTTTTTGGGTGAAGGAATTTTGAAAGCGATTAACAATGGAAATGAAATCTTTGGAACTTGGAAAGTTGATTCATCTGATACCGAGATTTTATTAAAAATAAATTTTGAAACTTTAACCGATTTTTCTTTTGATTGGAAGCTTTATGAAATAAACGATGACAATGAGATTGATTTACGTTTTGAAGACAATAGATTTAAACTTGAAAAACATTGTGATTAAATAAAGGGGTAGGCTACTGCGAAATTTCAAATAACATAGAAATTAACTTGGTTTTTAAACGTATCTAATATCATTTTTAAGTATCCCACATAATTTTTGTATTAAACACAAAGGATTTTTACATCGGTTCTTAAAACCAAATCATGACGCCAATTGGTGTTAAAATTAGTGCGTAATAGTTAAAAAAAAATCATTTTCGTTTTTTTATACTGCTTATAATATTTGATTAAATTATGTGTTTTTTTTAGATGTAATGTTCACAGAATCTAATTTTTTTATACTTCAATCATAAAATTAATGTGAAACTACTTTTAGTCCCACGATTGAAAAAATTAAAGTAGTTATAAAAAATAACCGCCAAAATGTGGCAGGTTCCTTAAATATAAAAATTCCAACGAGTACCGTGCCTACAGCACCAATTCCTGTCCAAACAGCATAAGCCGTTCCGATGGGCAATTGTTGGGTCACCTTTATAAGAAGCAACATACTTATTGATAAACAAATCAAAAATCCGATGTACCAATAAGTGGTTACAGTACCTGTTGATTCTCTAGCTTTTCCTAAACAAGCAGCAAAGGCTACTTCAAATAGTCCTGCTACAATTAATAAAATCCAATTCATTTAAATATTACTTTCTAGTTATTTATTATTCAATTGTTGATTGATTGGTTTGTTTCAGCAAAACTGACAAAGGTTTAGGATGGGATAAAGTTAGTGGTTTTTAAAACAAGTTATTTGTTAAATTTAATAATTTGTATCTTTTGGTTTGGTTAAATTATAAGAATAGATTGGTTTTTTTAGTGTGTTGGCTAAATCAAAATCTGCTTCAATTAAGCAAATGAGCCATTCTCACAATTTTATTTTACCGTTAAAAACGGATTGGTATTTTATCGTTAAATTTATTTAGCCCATGGTATAAACTACGGACTTTATTGTTAGGAAATAACAACTTTGTGAAAGCGAAATTTATAATTGCTTCGCAAGAATTAAAACATCAAATTTCCGGCAAATTCCTTTAAACTGATTTCAGATAGTTTTGCCCTGAATTTCGCATTGCTGTATCGTACAATCGCATTGATATAATTGAGTTGCGCCGTACGGAATTCTATAGTTGGAATAGTCCCTATCCTGAACTTTTCCATAGTGATATCAAGGTTTTCCTTTGCAATGGCCTCATTGCTTTTCTCAAGTTCAATTAAGCTGATATTTGTTAAATAGGTCTGATACGCAGTCCCCAATTGTGATGTTAAAGTCTGCTTCTGCTGCTCAATTAACACATTTGTATTTTCAAGTTCGATCTTGGCTATTTTTTCCTGTTGATTTTGTGTAAAGCCATCAAAAAGATTCAGTCTTGCGCTAAATCCGTAGTTCCATCCCCGTGAGTTGGTACTGCTTGTATAACCCAAACTGGATTCTGATTCACTAAAAACGTAACCTGTACTGGCTGTTATGGTTGGGTAGCGCCCTGCCCTAACTTGTTTCAGTTGTAAACGGGCAATATTATTGTTGATGATTTGTGCCTGCAACAGCGGATTTTGCTTTTGAGCCAGGGATTCGAGTTCAGGTAAAAAAAGTTGCGCTTCTATGGTTATTTCATTTAGCACCATAAAATCGATTTTGGTATCGCGCGCAAGAATTTCGTTCAATCTAATCTTAGAATTCACGAACAATTCCTTTTGGCGCAGGATGGTGGTCATATCAGTATTTAAATCAACTTTTGCATTCAAGACTTCAAGTTTGGAGGCTTTACCAATTGTAAACCGATTATTGGCAAGTTTTAATCTTTGTTCTGAAATAACAAGGGTACTGTCCAATGCCGCAAGTTGCTGCTGCTGCTGCACCAAATCATAATAACCAATCATCACATCGCTTACCTTGCTAATAATAGCTTGTTTTAATTGCGCATCGCCCAGTTTTTCCTGTTCTTTCAATTGGTCATAACGCGCAAACATTTTGAAACCATCAAATAAGGTCCAATCCATCACAACGCCATAATTAAGGCTACTGTTTTTTGCATTATCAAGGTCAATTGAACTTCCGTCTGCACGGGTTTGTGAACTGTTCTGGGTACTGTTATTGTTGTTTAAGGTTGCGCCTAATGTAGGAAGCATACCTGCATTCCCCATGCTCACTCCGGTTTGATCAATTTTTAACTCGTTGGATGCAATCCGTATTTGGTAATTGTTTTCAAGGGCAATTTTCACTGCGGCTTCAACCGTCAGCAATTCCTGTGATTGGGCTGCTGAAGCGAAGAAAAAAACCACAAAAAACTTTAGTATCTTATTCATTTTATTGATTTTCAGGTTTGTCAAATTCCGGACGGTGTTTCTTGTTCTTCGACCACATCAGGTACATCGCAGGAATTATAAATAAGGTTAAAATAAGGGAAAACATGGTTCCTCCAATAATTACAACTCCCATTCCTATTCGGCTTGTGGAAGCAGCACCAAGTGCGATGGCAATAGGCAGTGCACCCAAGGCAATGGTTAAACTTGTCATAAGAATAGGCCTTAGCCTGGTTTCAGAAGCTTGAAGGATGGCCTCGCGTTTTGGCATTCCCTGTTCTCTAAGCTGATTGGCAAATTCCACAATCAAAATCCCGTTTTTGGTTACCAGCCCAATGAGCATAACAGTACCAATCTGACTAAAAATATTCCAGGTCTGCCCAAACAACCAAAGGGAAAATAAAGCTCCCGCTACTGCCATTGGAACAGTAAGAATGATGATAAACGGATCTATAAAACTTTCAAACTGCGCAGCAAGAATTAAGAAAATAAGCAATAATGCCAACCCAAATGCGAACATTGTATTGGAGCTGCTTTCAACAAAATCTCTCGATTCACCACCAAGATCGGTGGTAAAATTCTCGCCTAGCACTTTTTCTTTGATGCGTTCCATAGCATCTATTCCATCATTTATACTCATTCCCGGTGCAAGGCTGGCAGATACCGTGGCACTCATATACCGGTTATTGTGGTATAATTGGGGCGGACTACTTTGTTCTTCGGTAGTTACCAAATTGTCTAACTGTATGAGTAATCCCGCCTTGTTTCTAACAAACATAGAAGTAAGATCCATAGGGGCGGAACGGTCCTTTTTATCAAATTGACCCATCACTTGGTATTGCTTTCCGTTCATTAAAAAATAACCGAAACGCTGTCCGCTTAAAGATAGCTGCAGGGTTTGCGCCACATCAAGCACAGATACTCCAAGACTTTGTGCTTTTTCACGGTCTATGGTTACATAAATTTCAGGTTTGTTGAATTTCAGGTTTAAATCGGTATTTGAAAAAGTTGGATCCTTTCCTGCTTCTTCCATAAATTCAGGAATCTTTTCCTCTAGTTGTTTAAAATTCGGTGCCTGAATAATATACTGAATTGGCATTCCACCGCGACGGCTTACAGAAATAGTAGGCGATTCTAGCACGTTGGTACGGGCATTTGGATACTTCTTTGTCCATTTCGTCAAATCAACAGCGATTTCCTTTTGCGACCGCTCCCTTTCACTAGGATTCACAAGGGCAATACGCACATAACCACTGTTCACGGAAGATGAACCAAAACCTGGAGAAGTAATAACAAGGCTCACTTTCTTTTCGGGAATGGAATCGTTTATCAATTCGGTAATCTCGTTCATAAAGGTATCCATATAATCGTATGATGCACCTTCAGGTCCTGAAACACTTAAGCCGATATAACTTCTGTCGTCATAAGGTGCAGTTTCCTTTTTGAGCAAGTTATAAAACACCGCTATAACGATGAGGCAGGCTCCTAAAATTGGGAAACTCAACCATTTTTTATCCATAAATGCCCGAAGTGATTCTGCATAAGACGAATTCATTCTTACAAAATACTTTTCAGTAAAATTGTAGAATTTTGACCTTTCCTGTTTGCCCGGCCTCATCAAATAGGCGTTCAACATCGGCGTTAAAGTCAAGGCTACAAAAGCAGATATCAACACTGCCGAAGCCAGTACCACGCCAAATTCACGGAAAAGCCTACCCACAAATCCTTCAAGGAAAATTACAGGCAGAAATACCGCTGCAAGGGTTACCGAAATCGAAATTACAGCGAAAAAGATCTCGTTAGAGCCCTTAATGGAGGCTTCAATAGGGTTCATCCCCTTTTCAACTTTTTTGAATATATTTTCAGTCACCACAATTCCGTCATCCACCACAAGCCCTGTTGCCAGCACAATTGCAAGAAGCGTGAGCACATTGATAGAGAAACCAAACAACCACATAATAAAAAAGGTGGCTATAAGCGAAACCGGAATATCAATCAGCGGTCGCAAGGCAATGGACCAGTTTCTAAAAAACAGGTAAATCACAAGAATTACTAAAATGATGGATATGGCTAGCGTTTCAACAACTTCTGTGATCGCCCTCTTCACAAAAGTGGTATTGTCTATAGCGATGTTTAGTTTGAAATCTTTAGGCAAATCTTTTTGCAATTGTGCATACTGCTTGTAAAATGCTTCGGCAATATCAACGTAATTACTTCCTGGCTGAGGAATAATTGCCAAGGCCACCATTGGCTGACCAGAATCGCTTAATTTGGTTTCCAAGTTTTCGGCTTCCAAAGTGGCTTTTCCGATATCGCTGAGACGAATTACCTTCTCCCCGTCTGCCCTGACGATAATATTGTTAAATTCTTCCTCGGAAGAAAGATTTCCGATGGTTTTTACCGCCAATTCTGTATTCGTGCCGGTTAATTTTCCAGATGGAAGTTCTACATTCTGAGAAGCCAAAGCTGACCGAACATCACTAACCGTAGCGCCATAAGAAGCCAGTTTTAAAGGATCTATCCATAATCGCATCGCATATTTACGTTGCCCCCATATACGAACACTGCTTACTCCCGGAATTGTTTGCAAGCGCGGTGCAATCACATTATCAGCATAATCTGAAAGTTCCAGCACATTCTTAACATCACTTTGTACAGTCATGGAAATAATGGGATCCGAATCGGCATCGGCCTTAGAAACTACCGGTGGGGCATCTATATCTTGCGGAAGGCTTCGCGCTGCCTGTGACACTTTATCGCGCACATCATTTGCTGCTTCTTCAAGGTTTTTATCCAAATTGAATTCTATGTTAATATTGCTGGAACCCTGGTTGCTGGAGGAAGTGATATTTCTTATTCCATCAATGGAATTGATTGCTTTTTCCAAAGGTTCCGTAATCTGCGATTCAATAATATCAGCATTGGCGCCAGTATAGTTGGTACGTACGGATATCTGTGCAGGATCAATAGAAGGAAATTCCCTAACGCCAAGATAGGTAAAACCAATAAATCCAAAAAGTACGATTGAAATATTCATTACAATGGTAAGTACCGGGCGCTTTATACTTAAAGTTGATAAACTCATTATAATTAAGGATTTGATACTGGTTTAATGAGATTCACTTTAACAGGCGAGCCATTTTTAAGCATCATGACCCCTGAGGTGAGAATTGTATCGCCAGCCTTTAAGCCTGTTAACACAATAACTGAGTTTGCAGTGCGCGCTCCAGTTTCTACAATAATTTCTTTAGCTAGTCCGCCTTCGGCAACAAAAATCTTTTTTCCATTCTGAATAGGAATCAGGGATTCGGTTGGAACCAATAGCGCATCATTTACCATTTCCAGCGGCAGGATTACATTGGCAAAAGTGCCAGGAATTAATTTTCCATCACGGTTATTGGCAATTGCCCGCATTTTTAAGGTACGTGTTGCAATATCTACTTCAGGCTCTATGGCGTAGATGGTCGCTGTTTGTACTTCTTTTGAATTTGAGGTGGTGAAAGTAATTATATCCTCAAGTTTTATTTGGGATGAATATTTTTCAGGAATAGAAAACGTAATCTTTAAGTGATCTGTATTCACCAAACTCGCAATGGGCGCAGATGGCGTTACATAGGATCCCTGAGATATATAACGCAATCCAATAGTTCCGGAAAAAGGAGCCCGAACCGTTGCCTTTGCCAATTGTGCGGCAACTAATTGTGATTCTGCACGCGCAAATTGAAAATCTGCTTCAGAAATATCATATTCTTCCTGACTTATGGCTTCTTTTTCTAAAAGCAGTTTTGCCCTGCGAACATTTTCAGAAGCCAGTTTTTGCGCCGTCTGCACTTTAGCCAGCTGCGCTCTTAATTCCAAATCGTTGACCTGAAAAAGAATCTGTCCTTTTGAAACTTTGCTTCCTTCCTTAAAATTAATTTTTTCAACAATCCCAGATATTTCGCTTCGCAACTCCAATTGTTCATTGGCTTCCAATGATCCCGAGAGAGATAGGTTTTCAGAAAATTCTTGAGGTATCAATACCATACCGTCCACTGTGATAGCTAATTGGCTTCCACCTTTTTGCTTTCCTTGACTGCTTTCTTTTTTATTGTCAATTATCCTGTAGGTAACCAATGCCAATAAACCTACCGCAAGGAGGCTATAAATTATATGTTTAAATTTCATAAATAATGGTGATAAGAAGATTTTTTTTGCCCTTAATTTGAGCAAATATAGAACTAACAACCATCATCTTCAAATTTATTACATCTTAAATTAGTTTGATTTAAAAGGCTGTTCTATAGGAGATTTCTACCATTGATAAATGATTGAACATCAAATTCATCTATTTGCACTATTTATAATCGATTTAAGTTTTTACATCGACCTTTATTCAACAAATAGTTTTAGAAATAATTAAAGAATTTTAAATAAACAACCCTAGTCACTATTAAAAAAAGAAGAAAATAATGCACTATATGGGCTGGTTTACAACAAAACAATTGAATCCTTTTTTTACCATCAAATTAAAATAATTTATAATATATTCTAGTTAAAATTATTTCTAATCAAATTCAATTATCTAATAGGTTTGCCGAATCCAATTAAGTTCATATTGCCATAAAAGACTGAATAAAACTTTGTTACACTTTAAAAATGTAAGAATAATGTAAGTTTTTAGGATAATTATGTAACAAATTTCTTAACTTTAATATCGAATTTTGCACTGTAAACAAATTATAATAACATATTCAGTAAAATTAAAATCAAAATAAAATGAAAAAAAGAAATTTATTTTTAGGGTTGGCTATAGCCGCCTTAGCATTCACATCTTGTAAGGATGAAAAAGCAGTTGCAGCAGAGAAGTCTGTAGATACTTATGTAGTTTATGTTGATTCAATAGGAAATATTGATGCAACAGAAGTTAAAGCAAACTGGCAAACTATTAATGATTCTTACATGATAAGAGTTTCAGAAGCTGAAATGGCTTTAGATAATTTAAAAGAAAGAGAAGCTGCACAAGCAAGAATTGATGCAAGTAAAGCAAAATTTGAAGCTTTAAAAGCCCAAATTGAAGCAGATATGCAAGCTGAAGCAGCTGCAAATTCAAAACAGGCATTGAGAAATGTGTTGTTTGGAGAAGGAAAAATTGGTGCTGACATGAATTTTGATTGGGTAAACAAAAACAATATTCTTGCTGTTTATAATCAATTTGTTAGTGCTGCAGATGCCAACAAAGACAATTATTCTCGTGAAGACTGGGATGAAGTAAAATTATTATATGAAGCACTTGACAGCAGAAAAAATACTGTTGAGAAGGAAGGACTTACTTCTGCCGATAACAGAAAAATTGCCGGTTTAAAATTAAAATTTGCACCGATGTTAACATTCAACAGAATGGGTGCAAAAACTGAAGAAATGCAAAAAGCAAAACAATAAAATACTTTTGTTTAGTTAATGTAAAAAATGACAGTCAGTAAAGGCTGTCATTTTTTTATTGCTTTTTTTGAAAATTTAATCTAAAATATCTATTGCAAATACAATTTAATCCAATCCGCCCTGCCTATTTCCATCTTTTGGCACCGGCCATTCCATTTGTTCCCCGGTTTTAGAATTGAGTGGCAAAACAATTTTTTCTCTTGAGGTTTTCTCTTGGTCTTCGCTGGCCAAATAGGTCATAATGGCAATAAGCGCCACATTATTTTTCAACTCATCAAACACAATTTTATCATAGGTGTCTTTATTTGTGTGCCAGGTATAATTGAAATAAGACCAATTTAGCGAGATCATCATAAATGCCGGAGCACTTTGTGACACAAAAGATGAATGGTCGGAGCCACCGCCTGACGGAAATCCTGGGTACGTAGTTTTTATATGTTTTCCAATATTTTCAGGAACTTCACGCAACCAACGACCCAAAAAATCATAGGAATGCAAAAATCCTTGTCCGTTAAGTCTAGTAACCCTTCCTGTTCCGTTATCTTGATTAAAAACTGCCTGTATATTTTCTATGATAGTCGGATTGTCATGAACAAATGCTCTTGAGCCATTTAAACCTTGTTCCTCACTTCCCCATAAACCCACAATAATGGTTCTTTTCGGATTGGGATAATACTTTTTCAAGATGCGCGCTACTTCCATCATAGTAATGGTTCCTGTACCGTTGTCCGTTGCGCCGCTGCCACCATCCCAAGAATCTAAATGGGCAGAAAGTATGATATATTCTTCGGGTTTCTCTGTTCCTTCAATACGTGCAATGGTGTTAAAAGTTGGCATAATCCCCAGTTCTTTGGATGTTGCCAAAATTCTTAACTTCGGTTTTTTTCCATTTTCAGCAAGTCGGTAAACCAAACCATAATCTTCCAATGACACATCCACTGTAGGAATCTTTTTTACACGGGCCCCAAATATTTTGTTTACACCAAAGCCTTTCGACCAATTGGATTGAACAATCCCAACAGCACCCGCTTTTTCAAGCGCTTCGTCTAACGTTTTGCTATTGTACCCGCTATTTTCTAGATTGTTATTCCAAGCTGTTGTTTGCGAAGTTCTGTCTGCCTTCATTTTTTCAAAAGATTCAGGAGTTGCAAATTCTTTCCAGTTATCATCAGGTCTTCCAGTTTTTTGTAGCATAGAAACCAATACAAATTTTCCTTTTGTTGAAGGTAGCCATTTGGCAAAACTCAATGAATCTTGGATGTTGCTAGGCAGTATAATTGCTTCGGCAGTCAAGCCGTTTTTAGGAGTTGCGGCACTCCAGGCTAATTGCATTCCTTCTAATGATTTTATGCGAGGTTCAATTAAATCAATATGAGAAATTCCTCGATCCCAACCACGCCAAACGCCATATTGCTGATTTGAAGCTGTAATTCCCCAATCCTTAAATTTAACAACCGCCCAATCGTGCGCAGTTTTCATTTTTGAAGAACCTACCAATCTTGGTCCAATTTCATCTAAAAGTTCATAACCAAGTTGTTCCAATTGGGAATTTTCAAAGGTTTCCCTTAATACATTTTCTATAAATACTTCTTTTTGCTGGGCAAAAAGCTGGACTGTAATAAAAAAAAGAGCGACAAAAAGAACTATATTTAATTTTTTCATGTTGTTAAGTTTCAAAATATTTTTATTTATTATTAATATTTTATTAGGTTTATGGAATCCACATAATTTTTGAAATTAAAAAAAACTCCCAAATCACCATTCAAATGATTTACTAATTTTACAATAAAAAGTTGATATGGTCAACAAAAAAACCAGACGAATTGTCTGGTTTTCTTAGTAAATTAATTAGTATGTATAAGTAATTCTGCATTTGATTATTGATTTATACAAATTTCAAATTGTATAATTAATCATTTGCACTATCAAATATAAAGAATTTTATGTTATAAAAGGCTTTGATTTATATCAATTTGAATAATTTACCAATCCATCCTGCTTATTTTGGTTGAATCGACTTTTATTCATGGAATTTAACTATTATTTAAATTCACAAAAAATTAAAAAACCATGATATTTGTTTGGTTTTTAGCTATTATATATCCTAATTTTATATGACTAATCTTTCCAAATCGGTAAGGTAAACTTAAATTCACTACCTTCATTAACTACACTTTCTACCCAAATTTTACCGCCGTGACTTTCCACAAAATCTTTGCATAAAATTAATCCCAAGCCAGAACCTTGTTCATTAGATGTTCCTAAAGTGGAACACACTTCTTTAACACTGAAAATAGCTTCAATTTCAGCCTCCGAAATCCCCACTCCATTATCATTTACACTAATTTCAACAGACTCACCTTTAAGGGTTGAATAAATTTGTATTTCACCCTTTGGCTGGGTAAATTTTATGGCATTCGAAATTAAATTTCTTAGAATTGTATCTAACATATTCCCGTCAGCTTTAACAAAAATTGTTTTATCAACAGTGTTGGAAATAGTGATGTCTTTATTGATAGCCTGAATTTCCAAAAATGAAATCACATCTGCTACTTGTTTCGCCAAGTTAATATTTTTCGGATTAAATTTCAACTTCCCCGATTGGGAACTTGCCCATATAAGCAGGTTATCGAGCAAACTGGAAACTTTTGCAGCTGAGCCCTTAATTACTTTTAAAAATCGTAATCGCTGTTTTTCATCATATACTTCATTATTTTCAATCATAAGTTCTGTAAAACCTGATATTGAACTGAAAGGATTTTTTAAATCGTGAGCAATAATGGAGAAAAATTTATCTTTTGTGCTATTAAGTTGTTCTAATTTCTTGCTTTGTTTGTGAATTTCATCTTTCATTTTATTCACCTCATAATTTTTAAATTCCAATAAACTATATGCCTTTTTCTTTGATGAGTTTTGTTGAATTAATAAAATTAACAAAAATGCAAAAATGACTACTGCTATAATTAAAAAATTGGTATATTTTTTTTCTCTTTCATAATTTGATTGTGCTTCCTCACTTGTTTTAGACAAATCCTCAATTGTGTAATGCGACTTTTCTAATAAATTTAAGGTATTAAATAATTTAATTTTTTTAGCCCTGTCCATTTTCAACAAACTATCATTCGCAGCAGTATATTGTTTTAATCTTTCCAATGCCAAAGCATCATTACCTAATCCTTCGTAGGCAATTGATGCCTGTAATAAATTTTCTAATTTATAGACTAAATTGCCTGTTATTTCGGCTAAAGCATAACTTTCTCTTGCAGCATAAATAGCACTTTGATAATTTCTTTGCCTATTCTGCACATCAGAAATATTCAAGAGCGCTAAAGACTGCAAATCTTTTTCATCAATATCCTTTCCAATTTTTAAAGTTTTTTGAAGATATTCAAGTGCTTCATTATATTGATTTAAATTAATATAGCAATCGCCAATATTGTTATAATTGATGGCTATTCCAAAATGGTCTCCCAATTCTTCTCCAATGGTAATTGATTTTTTATAATAATCCAATCCTTCGGAAATTTTTCCATTGTCGGCCAAAGCATTTGCAATATTTGTATAGGATTTTGAAATCCCACGTTTATCGTTTAGGGTCTCATAAATGAGCAATGCGTCCCTAAAATATTTTTCGGCCAACTCATAATTTTCTTCATTGTAATACAAATTACCGATAGAGGAATAATTAGATGCAATACCATCTTGGTTAGAAAATTCCTTATTAAGGGTCAAGGATTTTAGATAATATTCAATGGCTCTATCTTCAGCATATAACTTTGAATAATTGCGACCAATATAATTGTATATTATGGCCATTTGATTTCTATTATTCAGCTTTTCATAAATCAATAAAGATTTGTTGTAATAATCAATAGCATCTTTGTAGTTTCCTATTTTATCATAATAATATCCAACCTCATATAGTACACTGGCAATTTTAGGCTTAACATTTGCCTTTTGTGATAATTTCAAAGCTTTGTTTAAGTTAACAAAAGCAGAATCAGTATTGCTTTTTAAATATAAATTAGCGATTTTTAAATGAATGGTCACTTTTGAAGTATCAACCAATTCTTGTTGAATTTCCTTTTTCAGTCTAACTATTTCAGCGTCTTCCTGTCCTAATAAGATTGAGGTAAACCCAAAATATAGTAAAATTATAAAGCTGTTTTTTATTATTTTCTGATGGTGCACTTTGAAAATATATTTAATTTGAAGTTTCTAGCAATTGATTTTTAACAAATTGTAACAAACAAAACTAAACTATTTTTTTCGATAGAAAAAACAGAAATACAATAAAAGGTAATAATTATGACATGAAATACAATAAAATTCTATTCAAAAGCATTTTCAGACTTATTTTATTTTTTTAAACATCATATAATGTTCCCCAACATAGGAAATCTCAAATTTTTCGCCAAAAGTTTGAAATCCTTGCTTTTTGTAAAAGTCAACGGCAGCAATACGCGCATTACACCATAAAAAGTTACTGTTTTTTTCTTTTAAAATTTGAACGGCTTCTTGCAACATGAGCTTTCCGATACCAAGCCCCTGGTATTCCGTTAAAGTGGCCATCCCTCTTAATTGATATTGATTTCCGCTAAAATTTTTATTGTCTGCCTTCATATAACTTGAAACCGCAATGAGTTTGTCATTTTTAAAAGCGCCTAAATGAAAAGTCTCATCATCAAAATCACCATTAAATTCAAATGGCAATGGTATATTTTTGCGCAATACCTCCAACCTTATTGGAAATGTTTCCTGAGCCGAAATTTCTTTAATTTGTATCATTGCTTTGACTATTCTTTTAATTATTGAATGATCAACATAATTTTAAAAACCATTCTTTTTCTGAATTTATTTTTATACTATTGATATGAATGATGCTAATTTACTATTAATATGGAACATCTTGAAATTAAATTAATTGAGAAAAAAAATATTGTTACCATTTTGCCACTGTTAAGGGAATTGAACACAAATACGCCTGAAATTGTGCTAAAAGAACGTGTATTGGAAATGACAACTCAGCATTATAAATGTGTTGGTGTGTTTTTAGATGATGAATTGGTTGGCATTTGCGGGCTCTGGTTTTTAACTAGGCATTATTGCGGAAAAACGATTGAGCCTGACCATGTGGTGATTAGCGAAAATCACAGAAATAAAGGATTGGGGAAAAAATTATTCAAATGGATTTACAATTACGCACAAAGTATTGGTTATGAAGCCACTGAATTAAACACCTATATTGAGAATGAAAAATCACATCGGTTTTATGAAAATGAAGGTTATGAAAAAAAAGGGTTTCACTACATAAAAAAGTTTTAAAATTCTAAAAAAAACGTTTGCAGAAGTCTAAAAGGATTGTATATTTGCCAAGTATTTGCGAGAGTAGCTCAGTTGGTAGAGCTTCAGCCTTCCAAGCTGACTGTCGCCGGTTCGAGCCCGGTCTCTCGCTCAAAAAAAAGCCAAACTTTCGTTTGGCTTTTTTTATAAAAATCTTTTTCCGAAAAGAAACAAAAGCACAATTGGAATTCCCAATAATATTACAACCATAGAACTTTCCAAAAATACTTCGGGATACACCAACAACATTAATCCGTAACCGCCAACAGATCCTCCCAAATGCGCTGCGTGTCCAATATTTCCAACCTTGTTTTTCATTCCGTAAATGGAATAAACCAAATAACCAATTCCAAAAATATAGCCAGGAATTGGAATTGGCAATAGAAAAAGCATTAGTTTCATATCGGGGTTTAATAAAATTGCAGCATAAATAATGCCTGCAACAGCTCCCGAAGCGCCCACTGCGGTATAATACAATTCTTTTTTATGATAACTGAGTGTTAAAATACTTCCCGCAAACAAACTTCCAAAATACAAAATTAGAAATTTTATAGCGCCGAGGCTAAGGATAATTTGAGGGGCAAAAATATATAAAACATACATATTTAAAATAAGGTGCAAATAATCCACATGCAAAAATGCCGATGAAAACATCCTTACCTTCTCTCCTCTCAAGATAGATCCAATCTGGAATTTAAATTTGTCAAAAAATAATTGGTCACTAAATCCTTTAATGGAAAGCATCACATTAGCCGCAATTATTATTAAAAGTACCATGTTCATATTCATCCTGTTTAATTTTAAACAGCGAAAGTATAAAAAATTGCCGAACCCGTTTACTTGTTTATGTACCAATCAAAATATATTTAAAAATTAAATACGATATTTGCATCCTTATGATGAATTTTTTTGTTTATATACTTGTTTATCCTTTGATTTGGCTAATCTCTCTATTGCCTTTTCGTATTTTATACGCCATTTCAGATGGTGTTTATTTGCTGATATATTATGTATTTGGCTACCGAAAAAAAGTAGTTTTAAATAATTTAAAATTGGCTTTTCCCGAAAAATCAGATGAAGAAAGAATTAAAATTTCGAAAAAATTTTATCATCATTTTGTGGATATTTTTATTGAAATGATAAAATCTTTTACAATTTCAAAAGAAGAATTAAATAAAAGATATGTTTATAATAATGTAAGCCTACTGAATGAACTTTATAAGGACGGTAAAAGCCTTATTTTGGTATTTGGTCATTATGCAAATTGGGAATGGATTATTGG
Source organism: Lutibacter sp. (assembly GCA_027449025.1). Classification (GTDB taxonomy): domain Bacteria; phylum Bacteroidota; class Bacteroidia; order Flavobacteriales; family Flavobacteriaceae; genus Lutibacter. The sequence goes on from DAIDMK010000015.1 coordinate 21,323, forward strand.
CTTGACGCAATTTATTGATTATAAAGGATATGCAGCTTTCACAAAAATTAACAATAAATATTTTAACAGAAAAATTTTAAATTCAAGACAACGATTTGGCGTACAATTAAAGCCCACCTCAAAAATTATTCAAGAGATTGACAGAAACCATAAAAAAAATATCCAGGCTATTTATGGTCTTTTGAGCGATCAATCTCCCCAACTTTCAAAAACTTTTTATTGGAATGAGTTTTTAGGAGTAAAAGTTCCAATTCACACAGGTGCTGAAATGTTGGCGAAAAAATATAATCTAAATATTGCTTTTGTGAATATAGAAAAAGTTAAACGCGGTTTTTACGAAAGCACTTTCAGCCTCATCACAAATAATGCCTCAAAACACTCTGATTTTGAATTGACCAACTTTTATCTTGAAAAAACCGAAAATCAGATTCGCAAACAGCCAGAATACTATTTTTGGACACACAGACGTTTCAAACATAAAGACAAAGCGCCGAAATTAATGAATAATGAATAATTAATGATTAATTGGTTGATTTGGCGAACGGTTTAATCGTTTAAATGTGTAACTGTCTAATTATTATTTTTAAATTTAAAATTCATAATCCAAAATTTCAGAATTAACTTATCGCCTTAAATATTCCCTACTTAATGCCAAAGCGTCATGCCAGTCCGTTTGTTAACTGAATTTAGGTAGTTACGAACTGAAATCTCACATAACCGGTGACATCACTTAGTTAAGTTAAATTTAGCGCCAAAAACATACATATTCTCAAAAAAGGTGAAATGCTGGGAAGCGGAATCCTTTTTATCATTTGTGGTTCTAATATCACCCATATTTATATAACCTACTTTTATATTGGATTGAATAAAAAAGTATTTAAAAAATGTAATGTTTAAACCTGCATGGGCTGATATTCCATATCCTGCCAAATGAAATTCATCGTAGCGTTCTTTTCCCAATAATTTTGTATTTGTTTTTGGATATAACAATCCAGCTCCAACCCCTTCTGTTAAATTAATATCAATGTGCTTTATGGGAAATTTTAACCAATTATCTAAATTATCAAACCTGCTTACTTCAACATTTATGTAATTTAAACCGTCAGTATGTTCAAAAGTTAAAAAATCTTCAGTTAAAACAATATCATCATTATTATACGTGCCGTCAAATTCGCCTCCTGTATTAATAGTTCCGTCAATTTTTACAGTTTTATCATTATACATCACATATTTCATATGATCTAAACCAATAGCAACCGTATAATGTTCTTTAAAAAAGTAACCAATTCTAAAATTGGTTTGAGGTATTGTAATTTCATCAAGTTTAAAATAATAAATACCGAATGGTTTTGGCTTATCATGTGCCGCTACATTATTCAATTTAAAGTTATAGTTTTCTCCCTTAAAATGAATGTCTGATTTCGAATAATTTGATCTATTCCACCCCCAATAAATAAACATTTTTCCTTTGTTGCTTTTAACATCTCTGTAATCTGTTAAAGTATTGTCAACTTTTAAATTTTCATCTTCCTGTGAATAAACCACAAAAGTTACTAGCATTAAAAATGCGATTAGTATTCTATTATACATTTCTTTTAAATAATTTTTTGAATTTCAGCTATAAACCTATTTGCCAAGTTATCGGCACTTTGTTGTGAAGTACTTTCTGTATAAATCCTTATGATTGGTTCTGTATTTGATTTTCGAAGATGTACCCATTCAGTCTCAAAATTAATTTTTACGCCATCAATAGTAATTACATCTTCATTTTTATAATTAGCGGCAATTGTGTTTAAAATGATATCAACATTGATTTGAGGCGTTAACTCAATTTTATTCTTACTCATAAAATAAGCAGGATAACTGTCTCTCAATTGTTTGCAGGAAACTCCTGAATTTGCCAAATGCGATAAAAATAACGCAATACCCACTAGGGAATCTCTACCATAATGAGATTCAGGATAAATTATGCCGCCATTTCCTTCACCGCCAATTACAGCTTTGGTCGCTTTCATTAATTCCACCACATTTACTTCTCCAACTGCGCTTGCCTGATACTTACCACCATGTTTTAAGGTAATATCACTTAAAGCTCTTGATGATGACAAGTTTGATACGGTATTTCCTTTAGATTTTCCTAACACATAATCTGCACAGGCAACCAAAGTATATTCTTCGCCAAACATGGACCCATCTTCACAAATAAGTGCGAGTCTGTCCACATCTGGATCAACTACAATTCCTAAATCTGCTTTTTCTTTAACCACCAATGCAGAAATATCAGTTAAATGCTCTTTTAAAGGTTCCGGATTGTGCGGAAATTCTCCGTTAGGCTCACAATACAATTCAACACATTGCACCCCTAATTTTTCCAATAAAGGAGGAATAGCGATGCCGCCGGTTGAATTTACAGCATCAAGCACCACTTTAAAATTGGCTTTTTTAATGGCTTCAACATCTACCAAAGCTAAATTTAAAACTTCCCTAATATGTTTGTTAATATAATTTGCTTTCTTTCTATATTTACCCAAATCATCAACTTCTGCAAAAACATAATCATCATTTTCGGCAATTTCCAAAACTTCCTCTCCATCCAATGCACTTAAAAACTCGCCTTTTTGATTTAATAATTTTAAGGCATTCCATTGTTTTGGATTGTGGCTTGCAGTAATAATAATACCGCCATCAGCAGCATCTAGTATAACAGCCAGCTCAACCGTGGGTGTTGTTGACAATCCAATATCGATTACGTTTATTCCTAATCCAACTAAGGTATTTCCCACCAAACTGCTCACCATTTTACCCGAAATTCGAGCATCTCGACCCAAAATTACGGTAAGTTCTTTATTTTTAGTGTGATTTTTAAGCCACATTCCATAAGCAGCGGCAAATTTTACAGTATCAATTGGGGTTAAATTATTACTTACATTTCCACCTATTGTTCCTCTTATTCCTGAAATTGATTTTATTAATGACATTTTTTTAACTTTTGCAACAAAGATAATTTTTATAGTTGTAAAAAAACAAAAAAGGCCGTATCAAATATGACACAGCCTTTTTAATATTTAATGAATTTCGGATTATTTTCCGCCTTCCATTTTTTTCTTCAATGCGGCAAGATCACCACCTAAATCGCCAAGAGTTGTTTTTTCTGCAGTATCAGCACTTTTTTGTTGTGCTGCTTTTACATTTTTCTCTTCTTGAGCTTTAAAAATTGAAGTATGTGAAGCAACAATACGTCTAAACTCTTTGTTGAATTCAATTATTTTGAATTGTGCAACCTCTCCTTTAGCCAATTTAGAACCATCTTCTTTTATGATGAAACGACTTGGAACAAAAGCTTCAACACCTTCTGCCAAAGTGACAATTAATCCTTTATCGCTTTTATCTTTTACAGTTCCTTCATGGATGGAATCAATTGTGTACAATTCTTCATGAGCATCCCAAGGATTTTCATTGGTTTGTTTGTGACCTAAATTTAATTTACGTCCTTCCACATCCAATTCCAATACTTGAACTTCTAATTTATCACCAACAGAAACGAAATCTGAAGGATGTTTAATTTTCTTAGTCCAAGAAAGGTCAGAAATATAAACCAAACCATCAATTCCCTCTTCCAATTCAACAAAAACACCAAAGTTAGTGTAGTTACGCACCGTACCGGTGTGAACGGAACCTACAGGGTATTTTTCTGCAATATTGGTCCAAGGATCTGGATGCAATTGTTTAATTCCTAAAGACATTTTTCTTTCGTCTCTATCTAAAGTCAATACTTGAGCTTCTACTTCGTCGCCTACAGACACGAAATCCTGAGCAGAACGTAAATGCGTTGACCAAGACATCTCAGACACGTGAATTAATCCTTCTACACCTTTAGAAACTTCAATAAACGCACCGTAATCAGCAATTACAACTACTTTACCTTTAATGGTATCTCCTACTTTAATGTTTTCATCTAAAGCTTCCCATGGATGTTTGTTCAATTGTTTTAAACCTAATTGGATTCTTGTTTTTTCATCGTCAAAATCAAGAATTACAACATTTAATGTTTGGTCTAATTCAACCACTTCACTTGGGTGATTGATTCTTGACCAAGATAAATCTGTAATATGAATTAATCCATCAACACCACCTAAATCAACAAAAACGCCGTATGAAGTAATGTTTTTAACAACACCTTCCAATACTTGACCTTTTTCTAATTTACCAATAATTTCTTTCTTTTGAACTTCAATATCAGCTTCAATAAGTGCTTTATGCGAAACCACAACGTTTTTAAATTCATGGTTAATTTTCACCACTTTGAATTCCATTGTTTTTTCAACATATTGATCGTAATCTCTAATTGGTTTTACATCAATTTGAGAACCTGGCAAGAATGCTTCAATTCCAAAAACATCTACAATCATACCGCCACGAGTTCTGCATTTAACGAAACCGTTAACCACTTCACCTGTTTCGTGTGCACTATTTACACGATCCCAAGCTTTAATAACTCTTGCTTTTTTGTGAGATAATACCAATTGACCGGTATTGTCTTCTCTTTTATCAACCAAAACCTCAACCTTGTCTCCAACGGCTAAATTTGGGTTGTAACGAAATTCATTCAATGAAATAACGCCTTCAGATTTTGCATTGATGTCAATAATTGCTTCACGGTCTGTTTTTCTTACAACAATTCCTTCAATTACTTCGCGTTCACTTACAATTCCCAAGGTAACTTCTAAAGCTGCTTCAAAAGATTTTAGGTTTTCAGCGTCAATGGCTTCAATACCTTCTTCGTACATGTGCCAGTCAAAATTCGCTAAAAATTCTTCTGGATTTACTTTTGGCGCTTCAACTGTTTCAGGCACCTCTACTTTAGCAACTTTTTCAGCTTTTGGAGCTTTAACTGCCTCAACTACTGCTTCTTCTGTTGCTTTTTCAGCTTTTGGCGCTTTTGCTGTTTCAGCGACTACTTCAGTAGTTTCTTTTTCAGCTTTTGGCGCTTCAACTGTTTCCGCAACTTCTTCAGGAGTTTCTGTTTGGGCTTTCGCCGCTGTTTGATTTACTTCAGGAGCATCATTTTGCTCTTCAGTATTTTTTGTTTCTTCAGACATATTTGCTGATGATAATTATTTGTATCTTATTGTTATCCAGATTTTTATACGATAATAACGCAAAGAGTTGGTTTACATTATTTTTTTTCTCAGCCCTTTTAAAATCTGCTCTCGTTAAAAGGCGTGCAAATTTACTTAATTTATTTTATTATAACAAAAAGAAAATGAAGCATTTAAAAATAAATTTTGTTAAAAGGTATTTTTGATTTATGATTTTTGATTTACGATTTTTAGATTATTGGATTTTTTATTCGTTTAATTGTGTAATTGTGTAATGCTTGAACTTTTAACTTTTTAATTGTTAATTGTTAATTGTTAATTGTTAACTATTAATTATTAGTTGTCTATCCAAGTTTTAAAATCTTTAACACGTTCACGACTTACAATAATTTCTGAATCCTTGTATGAATTCAAAACCACTTTTAATCGACTGTTTGAGTATGAAATAATATCTTTTATTGCATTTATATTGATAAAATGCTGCCTATTTACCCTAAAAAATGTAGTTGACTGCAGCTTGTCTTCCAATTGTTCCAAGGTGTCTTCTATAAGATAAGTTCTGTTGTTATTTGTGAAAATATTTGTCGCTTTGTTTTCGCTATAAAAACATTCTATATCATCAACAGAAATTATTTTTAAATGCGGTCCTATTTTTACTGTAAATCGTGTTTTGTGATTTTTTTTGATTGGAGCAATCAATTGTTGAATTTGCTCCATATTAAAAAGATTATTCGATTTGTTGGACTGCAAGGCTTTAAACTGATTAATAGCGTTCTCAAGTTCATCGTTATCAATTGGTTTTAATAAATAATCGATACTGTTTAATTTAAATGCTTTTAAGGCATACTCATCATAGGCAGTTGTAAAAATGATGGCACTTTTAATGTCAACTTCCTCAAAAATCTCAAAGGACAATCCATCAGAAAGCTGGATGTCAAGAAATAACAAATCGGGATGTTCATTGTTCAAAAACCAATTGATGGATTCTTCCACCGAATGTAGCATTGCTATGGGCTCAATTCCAAATTCATTGAGCATTCTGCTCAATCTTCTCGCGGCTGGCTTTTCATCTTCAATAATTACTGCTTTCATATTTTTAGTAACTGGTTTTTGGTGTTTTAAATTATTGGATTGTTAAATTTTTATTTCGTGGAAAACACATCATCAACCCTGCTTCGACTCCGTTCAGCATAGGTCTCAATAGGCAAATTGGTATTTTAAAACGGACAAGTCACGACTTGTCCCTACTGTTAAAACGGACAAGTCACGACTTGTCCCTACTTTAATTTTTTTCTACTCCCAAAATTCCCGTTTATCCTTTTCCATAAATTCTTTAATTTTTTGGTCTTCCCAGTTTTTACCTAAAATGATATCCATTCCAAATACGCCAAATGCGTGAAAAGCAAGTCCGATCCCCCAAAATAAAATGGTGTTATAAGATTGCCAATCCCAAAGCACTTCTGTTCCGCCATCAGAAAAAACCTTTGCAATTAATAAAAATGCATTTACCAAAAGGTAAACCATTAAATGTACATAAAATCCTTTTATGGCTTTTACCCTTTTTTTAGCGCGTAAATATTTTTGTTCTTCTGTATAAACTGTTTTCATGATGTTGATGTTTTAAAAATTAATTTTTATCCTTATCCATAAATTCTTGAATCCTTCTGTCTTCCCAATTTTTTCCAAATAATAAATTATGATTGAAAGCACCCAACCCGTGAAATGTGAGTCCAATTCCCCAGCCAATCATGGGAAACCAAAACCATTGAAATTCAGGTGAAAATTTCAGATTTATGAATATTAAAAATGGAATCACCACTAAGTAGACCATCAAATTCATATAAAATGCTTTAATTTTTTCAACATTCTTTTTTGCCCTGATATATTTTTGTTCTTCGGTATATGCTGTTTTCATTTTTTATTTCTTTTGTAGGTTTGTATTTTACATTATTAGGATTTTAAACTTTTTATTCCCAATACTGTTTGTCTTCTTTATTCATATATTCCTTGATTTTTCGTTCCTCCCAATCTTTTCCAAGAAACGGATTGTAACTGAAAGCTTTAAAACCGTGAAATATAAGTCCGATTCCCCAACCAAACATTGGAAACCAAAACCACTGGAATTGCGGCACATATCTTAAATTTACAAAAATTAAAAATGGAATTACAATACAATAGGATATTAAGCTTCCATAAAATTCTTTGATGTCATGCACGCGTTCCACGGCTCTTAAATATTTGTTACTTTCTAAAGTTTCTGTTTTCATTGTTTTAGTTTTTTGAGTCAATAATGGTAATTTCACGATGAAATTCTCAGTGTTTTTCTCAATCAGCACTTTTTTTAAGGTGATTAAATGATAGCGGTCGATTATATTTTTCAACCCTATCTTGGTTCCATTTTCCGTACTGATTTTCGGATTAAAATTATTGGAAACCACCAAATAGCCGTTTTCCTCTGTAATAATCACTTTTAGCGGATTTTCTTCGGAAACCACATTGTGTTTTATGGTGTTCTCCAACAATAATTGTAACGAAAGCGGTAATATTTTATAATCTGAATCACTTGCCTTTTCAGGAATTTCAAAGGATACAGCATCTTCAAACCGCATTTTCAGCAATTCCATATAGGTTTTGGCAAAATGCAATTCTTCATCCAACTCAATTAAATCCTTGTTTTTTTGTTCCAAAACATATCGGTAAACTTTAGAAAGTTTGGTGGTAAACCTTTCAGCAAGTTTTGGATTCTCACCAATTAATGAGGTCAAAACATTTAAACTATTGAACAAAAAATGCGGATCAATCTGACTTTTTAACGATTCATACTTGGCCGTTTCTGTTTTAGCAACAATTTGCTGTTCCTTTACCTTTTTTTCTGTTAAAGCTTTGTAAAAATATATTGTGTGAAAAACCAAGCTTACAATTAAAGTGATTACCAGTCCAAAAGTATAGTACGAGCCTGCATTTTCATCATTTATAAAACGTTCAACAGGTTTTCCTAAAATAACGACAAGTGTGATAAATCTTAATATAGCAAGTCCGATCATTGTGATCATAATAGAACCTACAGCACCTGAAATCAGTCGTTTTTTAGTATTTTCTTTCCAATGAAATTTACTATCCAAAAAATAAAAGAAATAACCATTAAGCGCCGTTAACACAAAAGCGTACATAAAATGAATACTAATAATGGTAAACAATTCATTTAATGGCAAATTAAATCCGCCCTTAAACAGCATGCGTTCCGTTACAAATATTGCCAATGTTAGTATTATGGCTATTTTCAGAACATACTTTAAATCAAATTTCATTGGAATCTTTTTAGGTATTTGCAACCGCAATTTAAAATTTAATTTCTAAAATGAGGGAATTGCTTTTCACTTCAAATTTTGCACTTTCAAATTCAGGCGGACCAAAATTCATTTTATTATTTGACAAACCGTAACTTTCTATGGGTATGCCACTTTCATTAAAATCCATAAGGTTGTTATTATTTTCATCGTGAAAACAAATAATGGCATAATTTCCCTGCGGAACATTTTCAAAAACAACGGTGCTTTTCCTGTTCTCCAAAGAAGTAGATTTGGAATAAACAGGTTGTTTCATAAAATTTTCTTCATTATAAAAGGCGAATTTTACAGTGCCATTGTCACTTAAGGCATTTACTGCCGTAACTGTCACTGAAATTCCTTCTGCTAATTTAGTTGTTGATGTTTGAGCAAAAATCATTGACGATATCAATAATGCGAGTGCTAAAATTACTTGTTGCATACTTTTTAGTTTTATGGTTACTATTATTTTATAGGTCAAATTTGCCGAGAATTACGGACTTGAAAAACTTTTACTTTCTGAATTGTCGTTTATTTCGGCTGAACTGTAAAATAGCCTCCTTAAAAACCTAAAACACTTATTTCATCATTAATAAATAATCAAAACACTTTAAAAAAAGCCTAACATTCGTCATACTATTGTATTAAAAAGTTTGTACTTTTATAAAACTTTTTATAAAAACCATTGAATTATGAAAATATACGATGATAAACACATTAAAAATATAGCTTTTGTTGGCGCCCATAAAAGTGGTAAAACAACATTCGCTGAAACCATGCTCTTTGAAGCCGGATTAGTCAGCCGCCGTGGTAGCGTTGAAAACAAAAATACTATTTCCGACTACCACACGATTGAACATGAAAGAGAAACTTCCGTTTTTGCAACACCTCTTCATACCGAATGGCGCAACTACAAAATTAACATTATTGACACACCAGGATTGGATGATTATATTGGTGAAATCACCTCTACAATGCATGTAGCTGACTCCGTTGTAATGGTTATAAACGCACAATATGGCGTTGAAGTTGGCACAGAAATTATTTGGGGTTCCATAAACCGATTTTCGCACCCAACCTTATTTGTAATCAACCAAATTGACCATCCTAGCGCCGATTTTGACGAAAGTTATAAAAGCATTGTTGAATTGGTGGGTAAAAATGTGGTTAAAATACAATATCCACTTGTAGTTGATGGTGCCCAATGCATTATTGATGTTCTTAAAATGAAAATGTACAAATTTGGGCCACAAGGCGGAAAACCTGAAAAATTAAAAATTCCAAAAGATCAACTTGAACATGCAACAGCGCTTCAAAATGAATTGATTGAAAAAGCTGCCGAAAACGATGAAAATTTGATGGAACTTTATTTTGATAAAGGCACGCTTAATGAAGATGAAATGCGAGAAGGAATTAAAAAGGGAATGCTAAATCATGAATTATTTCCGGTATTTTGCATTTCAGCTTTAAATGATATGGGAACTGGTCGGTTAATGGGTTTTATTGACAATGTAGCCCCTTCCGCAGCAGATTTAAAACCAGAACAAAGTGTTGAAGGAAATGATATCGAATGCAAAACCAATGCGCCAACTTCGCTTTTTATATTTAAAACAGTTTACGAACCTAACCTTGGACAAATTAGTTTCTTTAAAGTAAAATCAGGAGAAATTAAACAAAATGACAAGTTGGAGAATTCCAGAAATAACGAGATTGAAATTTTAAACCAACTCTATATTATGGATGGAAAAAATAGGGAATTGGTTGAAAAATTAAGTGCCGGTGATATTGGAGCCACCTTAAAATTAAAATTTACCGAGACAAATGATACCTTATGCACAAAAGGCTCTAACATTACCATAAAACCTATTGAATATCCTGAAGCAAGAATTACCAAAGCAGTAAGGGCTTTTGATAAAAATGATGATGAAAAACTTAACGAAGCACTTAAAAAAATTCGTAGCCAAGATCCAACCGTAAATGTTAAGTATTCTCCGGAATTAAAACAACTCATTCTTTCTAGTCAGGGAGAGTTGCATTTAGCTACAATTGACTGGATTTTGCAAAACACTTACGGTATAAAAGCAGTTTTTGAACAACCTAAAATAGCTTATAGAGAAACAATCCAGCGTTCTGCAACAACTAGTTATAAACATAAAAAACAATCTGGAGGTTCAGGTCAGTTTGGTGAAGTTCATATTAAAATTGAACCTTGGTACGAAGGTATTCCAGAACCTGAAGGATTTAACATCAGAGGAAAAGAGGAAGTAAATTTGGATTGGGGCGGAAAATTGATATTCTACAATTGTATTGTTGGAGGTGTTATTGATGCACGTTATTTGCCTTCAGTTTTAAAAGGAATTTTAGAAGTTATGGAAGAAGGACCATTAACCGGTTCATATGCAAGAGATGTTCGCGTGATGCTTTTTGATGGAAGAATGCACGCAGTAGATTCTAATGACATTTCCTTTAAAATTGCAGGTGCACACGCCTTTAAAGAAGCCTTCTTAAATGCAAAACCTAAATTATTGGAACCTATTAACGAACTTTCCGTTAAAGTACCAGAAGAATTAATGGGAAATGTTATGACCGATTTACAGTCGCGCAGATCTGTAATTCTTGGAATGGACAGCGAAGGAAAATATCAAACCATAAAGGCCAAAACACCTTTGGCTGAAATGTACAAATATTCAACAACTTTACGTTCAATAACGCAAGGTCGAGGTAGTTTTAGCACTAAATTTTCAAACTTTGAATTGGTGCCAAACAATGTACAGGAAGAGTTGGTGAAAAAATAGCGCTAATTTTTATAAAAGCAAAGACTCGTCTATTCAACTCAAATAGACGAGTCTTTTTGTTGAGAAAAACCAATTAATATTTATTAATTCAAATTAATTTTTATGATCCTTAAAGTTTTAGATGGTTATTAAACAATAAATTATAAAAAAATCAAATATTAATTGATTGCCAATATAATAATTTTTTTCCGCAAAACAAAGTATTATCACTAAATATCAGCAATATAAACATCTTCTATGTAATTAAACTTTAGTTTTATTAGGATATATTTAATATTAAATTAAATAGTTCATTATTTATTCATCGATGATAAATCCGTATCTTTGTAGCCTAATATTTTTTTTATGAAACTTATATTAATTACAATTGGTCTTTTAGCCATTGGTATTGCAGGACTAGCCATCAAAATTTGGGCTAAAAAAGAAGGTAAATTTGCGGGAACTTGCGCTAGCCAAAATCCACATTTAAATAAAGAAGGTCAAGCTTGTGGCTATTGTGGCAGATTGCCTGATCAATGTGAAAATAAATAAAATATGCTTGAATATCTATTTATTGCTTTTATAGTAATTTTTTGTATTCAGTTTATTTATTACGTTTTTATCCTTGGCTCTTTTTCCTTTTCCAAAAAGAAATTTTCTGAAACTAATTTCAATCTACCAGTTTCTGTAATTATTTGTGCTAAAAATGAGGCAAAAAACTTAACTAATAATTTGCCGCTGTTTTTAAAACAAAATTACCCTAATTTTGAGTTGGTTTTAATTAATGATTGTTCACATGACCGCACTTTAAAAGTGATGGAACAGTTTAAAAAAGAAGCCTCAATCCCCATAAAAATTGTGGATGTGGTGGCAAATGAACAATTTTGGGGAAGTAAAAAATATGCGCTTACCCTAGGTATAAAGGCAGCTACGCATGAACATTTATTGTTTACGGATGCCGACTGCATTCCTATTTCTGAAAGCTGGATAACAGAAATGATTGGTAATTTCAATACCAAACATCAAATCGTATTGGGATATGGTGCCTACCAAAAAATAAAAAAATCGTGGCTTAACAAACTTATTCGTTTTGAAAGCCTGTTAACCGCCCTGCAATATTTTAGTTATGCAAAAATTGGAGTTCCTTATATGGGAGTGGGTCGAAATTTAGCATACACAAAATCGACTTTCTTCAAAGTTAACGGGTTTATAAATCATATGAAAATTAAATCAGGTGATGACGATTTATTTATTAATGAAGTAGCAACAAAAGAAAATACGGCTATTTCTTTCACGCATAACAGTTTTACAGAATCCATTCCAAAAACAAATTTTAAAGATTGGATTTCTCAAAAAAGAAGACATATTTCAACCGCATCCTTATACAAACCTCTACATAAATTTTTATTAGGGTTGTTTTTCGTTTCCCAATTTCTCTTTTGGATTTTAGCCATCATACTTTTAGGTTTTCTTTATAATTGGCAGTTAGTTGCCGTTTTAATTTTTACCCGATTCCTGTTTTTATATTTGGTTGTCGGCTATTCAGCAAAAAAATTAAACGAAAAGGATTTAATTCTATTTATTCCTTTTTTTGAAATATTTTTAATTTTGATACAAATGTTTATCTTTATAAAAAATATGATTTCAAAACCCACACATTGGTAAAAAGAAACAATGATATTGCCGATTTAATTGAAAAAGCAAGAAAAAAAGACCAAAAAGCCTTTAACACCTTGCTAAACACCTATTGGAGCGACGTTTACCGCTTTCAGTTATTAAAAACTGAAAACGAAGACGAAGCCGAAGACATTACAATTAAAACCTTTTCAAAAGCATTTGATAAAATTAACTTATACAATGAAAGCTATAATTTTAAAACATGGTTAATTTCAATTTCAAAAAATATTTTTTTAGATCATTTGAGAAAACAACGTACGGAAACCATCTCAATCGATAAAAAGGAATCTGAGGCTTATAAAATTTTTGACGAAAGTCCTTCTCCTGAAGATCAATTAATTATCGATCAAAATTTGGCACAATTGCTAAACTATTTGAAATTGCTAAAACCTCATTACCAAGAAATAATTAATCTTCGCTATTTTAGAGAAATGAGTTATAAAGAAATGGCTGAAGTTTTAAATGAACCTATAGGCAATATCAAAATTAAATTATCACGTGCCAAAAAATTATTGGCAGAAATCATTAAAAAATCTTCTAAAAGTTGATTTCAAAAAAATTGCATTGGCTTAAAAAATTAGGTCCAGGATTGCTTTTCGCCGGTGCTGCAATTGGCGTTTCACATTTGGTACAATCTACAAGAGCCGGAGCTGATTTTGGTTTTGGACTAATTTGGGCCTTGGTGTTAATTCATCTCGTAAAATATCCATTTTTTCAGTTCGGACCAAGGTATGCTACTGCAACGGGTGAAAGTTTGCTCGATGGCTATAAAAAATTGGGAAAAGGCGTGTTGCTTGCCTATTTTATTTTAAATCTGGCTACCATGTTCACCATTCAAGCAGCAGTAACCATTGTAACTGCAGGATTGGCTGCCAATTTATTTGGAATCACCTCAAACCCGGTGATTTGGAGCATCATTATTACGCTCTTTTGCGTTACAATATTAATTATTGGCCGTTATAATTTGCTCGATAAGTTGATGAAATTAATTGTAATCACCTTAACACTAAGCACTTTTATTGCCTTAATTGTCGCTGCCATAAATTCGACAAATACTTACAGTTATGTGCAAATTATTCCGAAAGGAACCGTTGAAATCGGATTTTTAATTGCGTTTTTAGGTTGGATGCCCGCACCTCTTGATGTTTCTATTTGGCAATCGCTTTGGGCATTGGAAAAACAAAAAGACAAATCTAACGAATTCACACCAAAACAAGCCATTTTCGACTTTAACATCGGTTTTTTAAGCACATTGGTAATTGGCATTTTCTTTGTTGCCTTAGGAGCCATTGTGATGTATCATTCGGGTGAAACTTTTAGTGCAGGCGCTGTTCAGTTTTCAGAACAACTCATTACACTTTATACCAAAAATTTAGGGCAGGAAATGTATATTTTCATCGCTGCTGCAGCTTTCACCACAATGTTTAGCACTACCTTAACAACTTTGGATGCATCACCTAGAGCCATGACAAAAGCTTTCGATTTGCTCTCTCAAAAATCGTATAAAAATATGTACTGGTTCTGGATTGGTTTTTTATCCGTAGGCACTATTTCAATATTGGTTTTCTTTCAATCAGAAATGGGTTTTTTAATAAAAATCGCGACTATATTATCATTTTTAACAGCGCCATTTTTTGCCATTATAAATTTTATACTAATCTCTGGCAAACACACCCCTAAGGAATGGCAACCTTCTTTGCAGCTAAAAATACTGAGCTGGTTTGGCATCCTATTTCTAATCGGTTTCAGTATTTGGTTTCTCTATACCATTTAACCTTTAAAATAACCATAATAGATGTTCCTTTTTTCCTTTTTTCTTCAAAATAAAAAGAAATCGTAACTGCTGCTATGCTTTATTTTTCATTTTTGAAAAAAGAAAAAAATCATTCATTTCTTTTACGGCGATTTCAAAAGTTATCTGGTACTATAGTTTATAATTTCTTTGTATTTTTGCAGTCAATTTCCATATAAAATGTCTGAAGAAACTACTTCATTACCCAATAAAATTCAAAAACCGGCCTGGTTGCGTGTTAAGCTTCCTGTTGGAAAAAAATATACTGATTTAAGAAATTTAGTCGATAGATATAAACTGAACACCATTTGTACCAGCGGAAGCTGTCCGAATATGGGCGAATGCTGGACGGAAGGTACTGCTACATTTATGATTTTAGGAAATATCTGCACAAGATCGTGCGGGTTTTGTGGTGTAAAAACAGGCAGACCAGAAACAGTTGACTGGGAAGAGCCAGAAAAAGTGGCGCGTTCCATTAAATTGATGAAAATTAAACATGCCGTAATCACTTCGGTTGATAGAGACGATATAAAAGACGGCGGCTCCATTATTTGGGCGGAAACAATTAACGCCATACGAAGAGCAAATTCCGAAACAACTCTTGAAACCTTAATTCCTGATTTTCAAGGGAACAAAACCAATATCGACCGAATTTTAGCAGTTTCTCCTGAAATTATTTCACACAACCTGGAAACTGTTAGACGATTAACCCGAGAAGTACGAATACAGGCAAAATATGGTCGCAGCCTGGAGGTTTTAAAATATATGAAAGACCAAGGCCAACGCAGAACAAAATCGGGCATTATGCTTGGATTGGGTGAGACAGAAGCTGAGGTGTTGGAAACTATGCAAGATTTGGCCAATGCCAAAGTTGATGTTTTAACCATTGGACAATATTTACAACCAAGCAAAAAACACTTGCCTGTAATTGAATTTATACAACCTGAACAATTTAATAAGTACAAAGAAATTGGTATGACAATGGGATTTAAATATGTAGAAAGTGGTGCATTAGTCAGATCTTCCTATAAAGCCCAACGACATTTGATATAAGCAAAGGGACTTTAAGTGGTGATTTTAAATGGAAGTTAGGGAACCTTCTGGATTTAGATTTTCACATCAGTTTCAATGTCAATACTTCTAAACTTCAACAAATCCTAACCCACCCTACTTTAACTATTTATTAACAATGTAATTTAAATAACGGCATATATATTGTCGTTATAATATCATATAATAAAGATTTGTAACCTTTATTAACATTCTTAGTAAGTTTGATTAGTATGAAAAAAGTGCCTTTCGGCACTTTTTTCTATTTATCTCAATTCCAGATTCTTAAATAGCTATTTAATCACTTTAGCTTCTTCAAGTAAAATATCATAAAAATATCCCTGTCCAAAATCTTTGTCCAAAACCACAACACCTTTAAAAGTTACAATATCACCAACATTAACTTTTTCAACTGTTGTTATAGTTAATTCACTTTTATTTTCAATTTGGGTTCCATCAACAATATGAACCCAATTTCTATCCATAATACCGTTGTTCACTTTCACTACTTTGCCTTTCACAATAACTGATTTTGTTGAAAATGATTTTTTTTCTGAAAATAATTCTGCCAAAGAAGTGCCGTTTTTTGGTTTCTCTATTTTTAAGTCATTTTCAACTACAACTGGCGCAGCAGCGTGCGGATTCTCAGCTACGGTTGTGGCTGCTTCCACGATTTCTGTAGTTCTTATGGTATTTGCAAAAACAATTTCATCAAATGTTTTATTTAATTGTTTGCTTTCAAAATCCTTCATCACCATTCCGCCATCATAATAGTATGTATCGCCAACTATTACTGGAATACTTGCAACCGCCATCCAATAATTTTGTCCGTTTTCGTCAACATTTAAATAAGTATAATTACCGCCATCCACAGCTTCTTTCACAACAATTTTATGAACATCAGTTTTAGGCGCTGCTGCTGTGTTATTTATTTTTGAATAGTTTTCTTTGTTCTTACAACCAACCACTAGTAGTAAGCTAAAAAGTATTGTAAAAAATTTCATGTTATTTTTCATCTTTTTTGATTTTATTTCTGTAAAAGTAACAAATATTGCACAAATACCATATGATATTAATCACCATTTTACACAAGGTAAATTGCTGTTTTTTAGATAGTTATTTGTTTTACTAAAATGTTTATTCCCAAACCAATATCCGCGGTTGGCACTTAATGGCGATGGATGCCCACTGGTTAAGACACAATGCTTTTTGGAATCTATTTTTTTGCCTTTCTTTTTGGCATAATCTCCCCATAATAAAAAAACAACATGCTCCTTTTTTTCCGAAATAATTGAAATTACGGCATTCGTAAATTGTTCCCATCCTTTATTTTGATGCGATCCAGCGTTTTTCTCTTTTACTGTCAATGTCGCATTTAATAAAAGAACGCCTTGTAGAGCCCAACGCGCTAAATTGCCGCTTTCGGGATAAGGAATTGACAAATCGCGCTCGATTTCCTTGAAAATATTTTTTAACGAGGGCGGATGTTTAATCCCATCATTCACAGAAAAACACAATCCGTGCGCCTGCCCTTCTCCGTGATAAGGATCTTGTCCTATTATTACAACTTTTAAATCCTCAAATGAACACAAATTAAACGCTTCAAAAATTTGATCAGAGGCAGGAAAACAAGTACTTACGGTATATTCTTCATTTACAAATTTTATAAGCGATTCAAAATAAGGCTTTTCAAATTCTGTTTGCAATAAGGGCTTCCAACTTTCACTAATATTCAAATGCATCAATTATTTTTTTTAAATTCAAAATTAATGAAAATTATAAAAATGATAATATTTCAAAAATTCAACTTTAAACTTTAGACTTTAAACTTACCCCTTTTATAGTTACTTTTGTAAAACTTTTCAAAAGTAAGTTAATTTATGAACAGTATTTCAGAAAAAACATTAACCGATTTAGAGTTTTTTATCATTTTAAAAAAAGTTGGAGACTATTGCATTTCCGATTTGGGAAAAGGAGCCGCATTGCAAATTAGACCAATTAAATCGAAAGAAATACTGATTCCCGAATTGCTTCAGGTGAACGAATATTTATCATCACTTGAAAATGATAACCGAATTCCGAGCCATTATTTTGATGATATTCAGAAGGAAATTCACCTGTTAAATATTGAAAATAGCTATCTTGAACCTGCTTCCTTCCTAAAAATTACGCACAATGCAACGACTGTTTTTGAACTGCTTAAATTTTTCAATAAATTTAAGTCGATGTATCCAACGCTGTTCAAATTTTCAGAAGAAATTGAAATCCAAAAAGAATTAATAGAAAATATAAAAGCCATTATTACGCCATTTGGCGAAGTTCAGGACAATGCTTCAGCCTTATTAAAACAATTGAGAGGCGAAATAAATGCCATTCGCTCTAAAATTGGCGCAAGTTTCAACAAAGCATTAAACCATTGTAACAATGCAGGTTATTTAGATGAAATTAGAGAATCTGTTATCGACAATCAGCGAGTTTTGGCAGTGCAGGCAATGCATCGAAAAAAAGTGAAAGGCAGTTTGTTGGGAACTTCAAAAACCGGCAGCATTGTATTTATTGCACCTGAAACAACTTTGCAGTTTGCTCGTGAACTTCAAAACTTGACCTATGATGAGCATCAGGAAATTGTAAGAATTTTAAAAGAACTAACCAATTCCACAAGAATATTTGCACCCGATTTAATTGAATATCAAAAATACCTTATAAAACTCGACCTTATTGGCGCAAAAGCAAAATATGCAAAAATGGTTCACGCCTGTTTGCCAAAAATTTCTTCTGAAAAAAAGGTTTATTTAAAAGATGCCTATCATCCCATTTTATTTTTGAACAATAAGGACAAAGGTTTAAAAACATTTCCCCAAACACTGGAATTAAACAGCAATCAGCAGATTATCGTTATTTCTGGTCCAAATGCCGGTGGAAAAAGTATTACTTTAAAAACCATTGGGTTGTTGCAGGTGATGTTGCAAAGCGGTTTGTTAATTCCGGTTCATTTTCGCTCAGAAACTTGTTTTTTTGAGAATATATTAACCGATATTGGCGACAACCAATCCATTGAAAATCAGTTAAGCACTTATAGTTATCGCTTAAAAAATATGCGCGATTTTCTTCGAAAATGCAATGACCGCACCCTATTTTTAATCGATGAATTTGGAACAGGAAGTGATCCCGAATTGGGCGGCGCACTAGCCGAAATATTTTTGGAAGAATTTTACGAGAAAAAAGCCTTTGGGATTATTACCACGCATTACGCCAACCTAAAAGTTTTAGCAAGCGAATTGGAAAATGTGGTAAACGCCAATATGCAATTCGACGAAAAGACGTTGTTGCCTTTGTTTAAGTTGTTTATCGGACAAGCGGGAAGCTCTTTTACTTTTGAAGTTGCACAAAAAAACGGAATTCCGTTTAGCCTGATTAACAAAGCAAAAAAACGCGTTAAAGTTGAAAAAGTAAGGCTCGATAAAACCATTTCTAAACTGCAGCAAGAACGAAACATCTTGCAAAAAACATCGGAAACATTGGAATTAGAGAAATCTAAAGCCATCAAACAATCTGATCATTTATCAGAAAAACAACAAAAAATTCAGGAGAAATTAGAAAATTTTCAAGAATTATATGACAGCAATCAAAAAATGCTTGCTTACGGAAGAAAAATAAATGAGCTGGTCAATAAATATTTTCAAACCAACAATAAAAAAGAACTAACCACAGCTTTTAACAATTGGCTCGCCAATGAAAAAGGAAAATTTTTAAAGAAAAATCCCGTAAAACCAGTCACAAAAGTTGAAAAACGAAAAGTAAAGGTTGAAAAACAAAAAGAGGAAGAGAAACTTAAAACAACCGAAAAAGAAGTGATGGTTGAAGTGGTAAAGGTTCGGGAGATTCAACAAAAAGAAGCTATAATCACCGCAAAACAAAAATCGGATTACGTTTATAAAGTTAAAGACAAGGTGAAAATTCTAGGTTCAAATTCAACGGGAACCATTGAAAAAATCGAAAAAAATAACGCTTTTATCAACTATGGTTTTTTCACCACCAAAACCACTTTGAACAAACTTGAATTGGTTGAATCGGCAAAAAAATAGCCAAACGATTTGTGATTTACGATGTACGATTTACGATTCAATAATTCAACAAGTAAACGATTTGTGATTTACGATATTCGATTTACGATTCAATAATTCAACAAGTAAACGATTTGTGATTTACGATTTACGATTTAAATTCAACAGTTAAACGATTAAACAATTTATTCACTTTCATAACGTTCCATTTCCCTATCATAAAAAGCGGTGGCTTCTTCGATTAAACCTGAAACCATTTCAGCAAGTTCGTTGGCATCATCGCCTTCCAAATCCTCAAACCATTCAATTTCGTCATCAACCAAATTGATTACAAATCTTGGAAACTCGGTATGCACCACAAAAATAGCATCCAAATAATCGGTATTGTCGCCCAATAAAAATTTAGGTAAGTTCATTTTTTTCTCGTATTAATTTTTTTGACAAATAGTTAAATCTTAAAAACAGCATAATTGCCGAACTTGTTAAAGCGGTCAATAAGCCAATCCATATTCCTAAGGTACCCAAATTTTCACGGCTACCAAAATAAAAACTTACCGGAAATCCAATAATCCAATAGGCAATGAAAGTCAATATAGAAGGAACATTCACATCTTGCAATCCGCGCAAAGCTCCCAAAATAACCGCCTGCATTCCGTCAGATAATTGAAATATTGCAGCAATCACCAACAAACTGGATGCGATGCCAATTACTTCCAAATTATCGGTAAACATCCAAGGTAAAATATCTTTTAGAACAATGAATCCAAAAGTAAATATAGACATTATAATCAATATCAATAAAAAGTTAGAAAATGCAATGCGCCGTAATTCCATATAATTTCCCAAGCCTTTTTGATTGCCCACTCTAATGGTTGCAGCTGCGCCAACTCCTACAGCAATCATAAATGTTGTTGAAGCCAATTTTATGGCAATTTGGTTTGCTGCTTGCGGAAATGCACCCAAAGTTCCTGCCAATAAAACAGATGCAGTAAACAATCCCACTTCAAAAAGCATTTGCAACGCAGTTGGTAAACCCAATTTTGTAATTTTCAAAAATATGCTGCTTTTAAGCTCCCCAAATTTTAATCGGTTCATATAAACCGCAAATTTTTTCTTTTTCTTTAAAACCAAGTAAAGGAAAACCACCATCACTACTCTTGAAATAAGCGTTCCTAATGCGGCACCAACCAATTCCAGCCTCGGAAAAATCCAAAAACCGTAAATCAACGCAAAATTTAAGCCCACGTTTACAATATTGGTAATAATTGTGGCGTACATAGCATATTTTGTTTCAGACAAACCGTCGGCAAACTGCTTAAATCCTTGAAAAATCATCAATGGAAGCATAGAAAAAGCCACAATTTCAAAATAAGGAATAGCCAACACCACCACTTCTTCGGGCTGGTCCAAATGATACAATATTGGCTTTAATAAAAACAACATCCCCACCATCACAATACCCAAAATAGTTGATAAAATTAAGCCATGCTGAAAAATTCCCCTGCCCTTTTCCACATCGCCTTCTCCATCCGATTCAGCAATTAACGGCGTAATGGCAAGTGTAAATCCAATACCAATAGAAAGTGCAATAAAAACCAAACTATTGCCAAGTGAAGTAGCCGCCAATTCAACTGGTCCTAGGCGCCCAACCATAATATCATCAATCAGCCCAACCAGCAAGTGCCCCAATGAACCCATCATAATAGGCGTAGCTAATTTTAGGTTTCTGGAAAACTCCGAGGTGTAGTTTTTAAGTTTCAATTCAGTCAAATTTCAAGGCGCAAGATAAATAAATTAATTAGCAATAATATCCCATTTACGATTTTAGAATTTCGAATTTTTTCTGCATTGTACGGACAAGTCGCGACCTGTCCCTTCCTTAATATTTAACATCTAATATTACTTGATAAAAATACATAAAAATTGGGCATTCCCTGTCGGGCCGCGCTTTTCGCTATATCTTTTTTTCCGTTGCACTTCAAAAAAGGATACCACTGCAATCGCTAATGCACATTGAATTATAAATCACGATTTTTCTCTATCACAACCTATCAATACTTTTAATATTTAATATTTAACTTTTAATATTTACACGAACTTTAATCTTTCAACTTTTTAACCTAACTTTGATATCTCAAATTAAAACAAGAATTATGACTAAAATAACCTTAAAAGGAAACCCAATAAATACTATTGGAAAACTACCGAAAACCGGCAAAAAAGCACCAAAATTCACCTTAATAAAATCTGATTTGTCAAAAGTAAAATTGGCTGATTTTAAAGGTTCGAAACTAATTTTAAATATTTTTCCTAGCTTAGATACCGGCACTTGCGCAGCTTCTGTAAGACGATTTAACAAAGAAGCAAGTGAACTTGAAAACACAAAAGTACTTTGTATTTCACGCGATTTACCTTTTGCACAAGCGCGTTTTTGTGGTGCTGAAGGCTTGGAAAATGTGATTACATTATCCGATTTTGCCAAAGGGAAATTTGGTAAAAAATATGGATTGACAATTGCTGATGGACCTCTGGCCAATTTACACTCAAGAGCCGTTGTGATTCTTAATGAAGAAGGCGTTGTAACCTATACTGAACAAGTTCCTGAAATTATTGATGAGCCAAATTACGAAGCAGCTTTAAAAGCGCTTTAAACATGAATAATGAACGTAATTTTTTTCTAAACCGAGTAAGGTCAATTAAATATGCGGCTAAAGGTCTTTGGATTTTAATTACTTCTGAATATAGTATTATCACCCAAGTGATTATTGCATTAATTATGACAATCATTGGGTTTATAATGCATCTTTCTGCTACCGAATGGATGTTCCAGATTATGGCAATCGGACTCATTTTGGTAGCAGAATCATTAAATACTGCTATTGAAAAATTAGCGGATTTTATTCACCCTGAATATCACAAACAAATTGGCCGCATCAAGGATATTTCAGCAGGGGCTGCATTTTTTGCCGCAATAATTGCCATTATTATTGGTTTAATTATTTATGTACCCAAATTTATAATGTAATTTAAACACAGTCACATTAATTTTATACTTTTGTGAGATAATTAATTGAATGGCCAAAACTAATAAAACAACCGAAAAAAAACCAAGAAAGCCTCGTTTTCAAGGAATAAAATCATTTTTTGAAAACCGACTCACACAAACAGTTTTAGGACTGTTTTTGATGCTTTTTGCAATTTTTTTGATAGCCTCTTTCAGTTCCTTTTTGGTAAACGGACAAGAGGATCAAAGTCAACTTTCTAATTTTGCCGACAAAGATGTTTCCGTAAGAAACCTATTGGGTAAAATTGGCGCAAGTTTGAGCCAACTATTAGTTGAAAATGGTTTTGGACTTGCCACTTTTTATTTGCCTATACTCTTATTTTTTACCGGTTTATTAATCTTTTTTAAAGGCGGTTTAAAACGCATCAAAAAATATTGGTTTTGGGGAATATTGGGAATGCTTTGGATCTCGATCACTTTGGCATTTTTAGTGCCAAAAAAACCCATTCTTGGTGGCGTTGTAGGTTTTGAATTGAATGTTTATCTGCAGCAGTTTTTGGGTAAAACCGGACTCCTTTTATCGCTGTTATTCTTACTGATTTCCTATTTGGTCATCCGATTTAAACTTACGCCAGAATTGGTTAAAAGCAGTCTGAAAAAAAACATAGATGATATTCAAGTTGAAGTAGATCCATCAGAAAATGCTGCTCAAATAGCCACAAAAGCGGAAGAAAAAAAAGAAGAAGAATTCAAATCGCCGCTTGAATTGTCGCTCGAAAAATTAACACCAATCTCTACAGTTCCAGAAAATTATTTGGATGAAGACGCTAATCTAGATGATGATTCAAATTTTGTTCCAGACCCAAAATCGGATGCAAAGGTTGCAATCGCTGTTGATAAAATTGTGGAAGAAAACCGTGTGGATGAAAATTTATCCGACCAATTGGTAAAAGATTTCGGAGAGTTTGATCCAACCTTAGAATTGGGAAATTACAAGTTCCCAACCTTAAATTTACTGAGAGACTATAATGAAAGCATCTCTGTTGATCAAGAAGAATTGGAAGCCAATAAAAACAGAATTGTAGAAACACTAAACAATTATAAAATTGGCATCGACCGCATAAAAGCAACTGTTGGTCCAACAGTTACTTTATATGAAATTGTGCCAGAAGCCGGTATCCGAATTTCAAAAATTAAAAATTTAGAGGATGATATTGCTTTATCTCTTTCCGCTTTAGGAATTCGTATTATTGCACCAATTCCTGGAAAAGGCACCATTGGAATTGAAGTTCCCAACAAAAAACCAACAATGGTTTCTATGAAATCGGTGATTTCTTCAACAAAATTCCAAAATTCAGAAATGGAGTTACCTATTGCACTTGGAAAAACAATTTCCAACGAAACATTTGTGGTTGACCTAGCCAAAATGCCGCATTTATTAATGGCAGGTGCAACAGGTCAAGGAAAATCAGTTGGTTTAAATGCCGTTTTAACTTCTTTATTGTACAAAAAACATCCGGCCGAAGTCAAATTTGTATTGGTCGATCCTAAAAAAGTAGAACTTACCTTATTTAATAAAATTGAGCGACACTATCTGGCAAAATTACCAGATACCGATGATGCCATCATTACCGATACCACCAAAGTTATCAATACCCTGAATTCCTTGTGTATTGAAATGGATATGCGCTACGATTTATTAAAACTGGCAATGATTCGCAACATCAAAGAGTACAACGCCAAATTTAAATTGCGAAGGCTAAATCCGAACGACGGACATAAATTTTTGCCATATATTGTATTAATTATTGATGAGTTTGCCGATTTGATTATGACCGCAGGCAAAGAAATTGAAACACCCATAGCGCGTTTGGCACAATTGGCTCGGGCTGTTGGGATTCACTTAATTGTGGCCACACAGCGTCCTTCCGTTAACGTAATTACAGGTATCATTAAAGCGAATTTCCCTGCCAGAGCAGCGTTTAGGGTAACTTCAAAAATAGATTCAAGAACCATTTTAGACAGCTCGGGAGCGGACCAGTTAATTGGGAAGGGTGATATGCTTTTTGCAGATGGGAATAATTTGATTCGATTGCAATGTGCCTTTGTGGATACGCCAGAAGTTGATAAAATAACTGAATTTATTGGATCACAACGCGCCTACGCAAATGCTTACATGTTACCTGAATATAGTGGGGATGAGATTGGCACAAACCTTGATATAGACATCAGCGAAAGAGACAATTTATTCAGAGATGCTGCATTGGTTATTGTTCATGCACAACAAGGTTCGGCATCCTTGTTACAACGAAAGCTGAAATTGGGATATAACCGAGCCGGAAGATTAATCGACCAGCTGGAAGCAGCTGGAATTGTTGGTCCGTTTGAAGGAAGTAAAGCAAGGCAAGTTTTAATCCCCGATGAAATAGCACTAAATAAATTGTTGGATTACGAATCAAATAATTAATCATATAATTGTCATAAGCACAATATAAAAACATGAAAAAAACAGTATTTTTAGCAGTATTTTTACTATTAAGTATCACCTCATTTGGTCAGGAATCAGCCAAAGCAAAAGCGTTGTTAGATGAAGTTGCCCAAAAGATTGAAGGTTATAAAAATATTTACATTGAATTTAACCATAGTTTGGACAACAGAGAAGCGAATGTTCATCAGGAAAACAGAGGCACTGTTACTTTAAAAGGCGATTTGTACAACCTAAATTATATGGGAACAGAACAAATCTTTGACGGAAAAAAAATCTATCTGATTATTCACGAAGATGAAGAGGTTATTATTCAAAATCCATCGAAAAAAAAGGAAGAGGCGCTTACGCCTTCAAAAATGTTTTCATTTTACAAAACTGGATATACCTTTAAAATGGACGCCTTAAAAACTATAAAAGGCGTTAAAATACAATATGTGAAATTGACGCCAATTGACAGCAATTCTGAGATAAAAAGTGTCTTGGTAGGGATTGATGCCAATACCAAACATATCTACGACATCATTGAAACAGGTCAAAATGGTACAACTACTACATTAAATATAAGATCTTTCAAAACAAATCAACCCATCTCAGAAAACCTTTTTATCTTTGACAGAGCAAAATACAAAAATCAAAAAAATTATACCATCTCTGAACCAAAATAATAAAGTTGAAAATATTTGACAAATACATTTTAAAAAGTTTCTTACAACCTTTTTTAGCCACTTTTTTTGTGGTTCTTTTTGTTTTGGTCATGCAAGCTTTATGGCTAGCATTCGATGAAATCGCAGGTAAAGGCATCGACATTTTTTTCATTTTAAAATTTTTGGGCTATTTAGCACTCATCCTTACACCTACCGCCTTGCCAATTGGTATTTTATTGTCTTCCATAATGGCTCTGGGTACTTTAGCCGAAAATTATGAGTTTGCTGCCATCAAATCAGCAGGTATTTCTTTAAAAAGAGTGATTCGTCCACTAGTTATTTTAGTGGTACTATTAAGCGGGCTTAATTTTGTATTCTTAAACAATATCTATCCTTGGGCAACCTTGAAACAGAAAAATTTGTATTTGAACATGAAGAAAAAAAAACCAGCTTTGGCACTGGTTCCTGGGGCATTTAATACCGAAATTCCTGGTTTTAGCATAAAATTTGATGAAAAATATGGGGAAGAAAAAAACCTATTAAAAAATGTTCAAATTGCTGATTTAAATGCCAACAAAGGAAAAATTAAAGTAATTACTGCAGAAAAAGGTACCATTTCCACAGAAGAAGGAAGTAAATATATGACACTTACCCTTGAAAATGGAAATTATTATGAAGAGCATCTAAATCGGGTAATGATGCCTCAAGACAGGTCTAGGATGCCAGCTTCTAAAGCTTCATTTAAAACGTACACCATTAATATTGACATCTCTTCATTTAGCGATGACAACTCACTTGATGACGAAAAAATAAAAGAACATCACGGGATGTTAAGCATTATTCAATTGGATTCAATCTCTAAAATAAATAAAATTGAATATGATACTTACACACATAACAGGGCCGAAATTTTTTATAATACCATCTATGCGAAAAAATTATTCAAATACCCCGATTCGGTCTTAAACAAAAAATTAGCACCAGAAATACTGGATAATTTTAACCAAAGGAATAAAAGTACCATACTCAATGAATCGGTTCAAATACTTAACCGAACTATTGACAGAAATAAATATCAAATAAAAGATTTTAAAGACAAGAGAAAGATCCTTAACCTATATGATTTTGAATTTTATTACAGAATCTCCTTCTCTTTGGCCTGCCTTGTCTTGTTTTTTATTGGCGCGCCTTTAGGTTCAATTATAAGAAAAGGTGGCTTTGGCTTGCCTTTGATTATGGCAATTACTATTTTTGTCATTTACTTTTTCATCTCTCAATTGGGAAGAAACTTATCAGAAGAAAGCGCTATTTCGGCAATATTAGGGAGTTGGTTATCAACATTAATATTGCTGCCTTTTGGACTTTTGTTAACCAGAAGAGCGACTAAAGGAATGGGTATTTTTAATATAGATGTCCTTTTTAACAAGATTCAAAAGATATTCAACAAATTAATTCATAGAAAAATCTCAATTAAATAATGAAAACTTCCACAAGTACAATTAAACTTAACACCATACAAGAAGCGATAGAAGACATCAAAAACGGTAAAATGATTATTGTTGTTGATGACCAGGATAGAGAAAATGAAGGTGATTTTATTGCTGCTGCAGAATGTGTTACCCCAGAGATGATTAATTTTATGGCTAAGCACGGCAGGGGTTTAATTTGTGCTCCTTTAACTGAAAGTCGTGCAGATGAGCT
This sequence comes from Lutibacter sp., assembly GCA_027449025.1. Taxonomy (GTDB): domain Bacteria; phylum Bacteroidota; class Bacteroidia; order Flavobacteriales; family Flavobacteriaceae; genus Lutibacter. Next base: position 48,942 of record DAIDMK010000015.1, read on the forward strand.
TGGATTACCGCTTATGGTAAACAAAAATACCGTTCTACACAATACGCAATTCACAGTTTCAATTGATTTAATTGGAAGCGGATGCTCAACCGGAATTTCTGTTCATGACAGAGCTAAAACAATAAAAGCAATCACCTCAAAAGAAACGAAACCAGAAGATTTTGGAAGACCAGGCCATATTTTCCCTTTAAGAGCGAAAGAAGGCGGCGTTTTGCGCAGAACCGGGCATACAGAAGCTTCTATTGATTTAGCACGTTTGGCTGGATTTCAGCCTGCGGGAATTTTGGTGGAAATTTTAAATGAAGATGGAACAATGGCACGGCTGCCACAATTGATAGAAGTCGCCAAAAAATTTAAATTGAAAATTATTTCTATTGAAGAGTTGGTGGCTTATCGCATGAAATATGATTCATTAATCGATAAAATTGAAAATTTCAATTTGCAAACCCGTTTCGGTGAATTTCAATTGAGAGCCTACAAACAAACCACAAACAATCAAGTTCATATTGCCTTGACCAAAGGTACCTGGGAACCAGATGAACCAATTTTGGTGCGCGTCAATTCATCATTAATCAATAATGATATCCTTCGATTGTTAACTGCCAAACCCGACGACAAGTTTTCTAAAATCTTTAAAATGATTAATGACGAAGGAAAAGGAGCAGCTGTATTTATCAGCCAGGAAAATCAATCCTTTAATCTCATAAATCGGTTGTCTTTATTAAGGGAAGCTCAAAAAAATGTGGAACATAAAGTACCTCAAATTCAGCCAGATGATAAAGATTTTGGTATCGGTGCCCAAATTTTACACGATTTAGAAATTACCAAACTGCGTGTTTTATCAAATGCGCCAGCAGTTAAAAAACGTATTGGTATGACCGGTTACGGATTGGAGATTGTTGAGTATGTAAATTATTAAATTTAAACACAAATTGCATTGAAAAAGATAGTTATAGCTTGTTTATTTAGCCTTTTCATTTTCAGCTGCAATAATCCTAAAAGCCAATTAGAAAAGGAAACTGAGTCTAAAAAAAATGGATTCGTGTTGCGTGGAACATTGAAATCTTTTTTGTCAGATAAGGTTTATTTGAGTAAAATTAATAATAATGACGTGCAGCCGGTTGATTCGGCTAAAATTGAGAATAATAACTTTGTTTTACAAGGAATTGTTGACTATCCAGAACGATTCATGTTATCTTTTGAAAATTCATCTACAGCAATTATTTTCATTATTGAAAACACACATTTCGAAATTTTTATAGATCCAGATCAAATAGAAAAACCTGTTATTAAAGGTTCCGAATTAAACACCAAATTGAACGATTACAAATTGGTTTCAAAAAGTATCTTTAAAAAAATTGATTATTTATTTCCAAGATTCCAAAAGGCTCGTCTAGAAAATGATGTTAAAAAACTGGATGAAGTTGGAAATGAATTGAAAAAAATTGAAAAAGAATTCACCGACTACAGTTTTAATTTTGTAAAATCCAACAGCGATTCTTATGTTTCCGCCATGGTTTTAAGCGACCAATTGAAATCATCAACAGTTGATACTACCAGAATTAGCAATGCATACAAACTTCTTTCTAAAGAAGTAAAAAAATCACCTGACGCACAACTAATTGCAAGGGCACTCCGTTTACGTTAAAAAACTTAAATCGGTATTTGGTGGCAATTCTAGTGCTGGCTTGTTTTGTTGAAACAAACGTGCATTTAAAGATCCTTTTAAAATTATTTTACCCTTTTTTATATGCAGCCAACTTCCTTCCCTAAGTCCTAAAACTGCCGTTTTATTAAGCGTATGGTATTCATTAATACGGGTTTCCCTAGTTTCGCCCATATGCGTTGAAGTTGGGTCCGGATCTAAATAATGACAATTTAAATTGAAATTCACAAACCCAAACGTGTCAAAACTTGGCGGATAAATAATGGGCATATCGTTGGTGTTTTGCATGGTTAATCCGCAAATATTGCTTCCAGCGCTGGTCCCAAAGTAAGGCGTTCCATTTTCAACCACATTTTTAATGGTTGATAGCAACTTCAAATCGTACAATTGCTTCACCAATAGAAAAGTGTTTCCGCCGCCAATAAAAATACCTTTTGCTTGGTTAACGGCATCCATCGGATTGCTATATTCGTGAATTCCTTTAATACGAATATCAATGCTTTCAAAGCCTTTTCTTGCTACCTCGGTATAAGCTTCATGCGTAATTCCGCCGGGACGCGCATAAGGAATAAATAAAATTTCATTTACACCTTTAAAAAATTCTGCCAACTCGGGTAAAATATATTCTAAATATCCTTTTCCGTGCACTGATGAACTGCTGGCAATCAATAATTTTTTCATATGTAACTATTTATTATTTTTTATTGGGCATATGTAATGCGCATATTTTCATAGGTGATTGTATTGTGTATGCGTTATGCTCATTCATCTGTTTAAATTTTATTTTTTAGCTATAACAGGTGCTGCCTGCCTGCTTAGACCTGCCTGCCGATAGACCAGTGAATTAGTCATTAATCCTTCCTTTGAGAGACAAAATTTGCAATGCTTATTTCATTTCAACAAAGTTTCACCAAATATACTCATTTTCAATCTTAACAAAAATTTATAATTATCTGTAATTTTTATATGAATTGAAATGCTTTCTTTGTTATGATGAAAAGAAAACTAACCTGCTTATTTTTGCTCGTTTTTTTTGCTATGAAGAGCTTTTCACAAGAAAAATGTGCACTCATTTCAGGAAAAATAATTAGCTCTAACAATTCAGTTAGCAATGTGCATATCGTTAACCTAAACACCAAATTGGGAACCGTAAGTAATGATGACGGTGATTTTGAAATAATGGTTTCATTAAATGACACCTTGCTTTTTTCTTCTATTGAATATGAAAGAAAAGAAATCAGCATAACTAGAAACTACATAAAATATAAAAGAATTATGGTTGAATTAATTCCATCTGTTAATGAACTGGATGAAGTTTTTATTGAGGGTTTAACAGGAAATTTGAATTATGACATTAATAAAGTGCCATCTGGCGCATCGCCAAATCATACATTTTTACTTAAACCTGGAGATTTAAAAAAGTCTTTGCCAGCTGATACTCATGGATTTTTAGAGGCGCCAAATGTAAATCCTTTTAGTATGGGAGGTGGTGTTTTGGGTTTACCCGACAGACGTTATGAGGCAGAACAAAGGTTAAAACGAGAAATTGCCCGCAAAAAACAATTCCCTTCAAAAATAATAAAACAGTTTGGTTTGGCTTATTTTACAGATAAGCTACACATTCCCGAAGAAAAAATATATCACTTTTTAGCCTACTGTGAAGACAGGAATATTATTGGGGAATATTATAACAACAATTTATTGAAAGTAATTCAAATTTTGCAGGAAGAAAGTAAAAGCTATCATGAAATTAAAGAGTAAAAATATTTTTGTAACTATCGTTTTTTTGGTATTTGTTTATTCGAATTCATTAGCGCAAAAAAAAGCGGTTATGTTGAATGGCAATGTTCGCGGTGACTCCATCGTTTTACCAGACATTAACATTGTAAATTTAACCTCAAATTTAGGAACTTCAAGTGATAAAAACGGTAATTATACAATGTATGCATCCATTGGAGATTCTATTCAATTTTCTTCAGTTGCCTACCGGCAACGTATTATTAAAATTTCAGACAGTCATATTGAAAGTAAAACCCTTGTAGTTTATCTTGAGCAGGGTATCAATGAGTTAGATGAAGTTGAAATTGGGCAAAAAATGCGACTAAACTTGGGAAAAGTTTCTTTACCAAAAGGAGCTGTTTTAGATAATGATAACACAACCTTAAAAAATGCACCGAATACCAGAAAATTTACAGATCCAACGTACGGTAATTCTGGAGTTAATTTTAGTGAAATTACTAAGTTACTCACCAATAATATATTCCAAAATAGAAAAGAAAGAAAAGAGGAAGAAATGCATATTAAAAAACAAAAACAAATTTTTCTTGAAAATGTTTATAATAATGTAGGAATCGATTTTTTTACCGTTCACCTAAATATCAAAGAAGAAGAAATTTATTTGTTTTTGTATTATTGTGAAGATAATGGATTAAGCGACTTTTACAATAGTGATGAGTTTTTGCTTAAGGATTTTATTATAAAACAAAGTAAAAAGTACAACCAACAAAAGAGTAATTAATTTTATATAGACATTCATTGTGGTTCGATAAAAATTCATAAAAAATGATTTATCTCAATCAAAATGGGACTTGATAAACAGTTCGCCCCGCTGGGGCTTGTTTTTGGAAAAATCTATTTTTCTACAAATAGGTCGTCCCTCTGGGACTGAAACAGCTCTGTAGGAGCTAAATGTTTGTATAAAAATGAAAAATTTCAATTATTTAAGCCCCATCGGGGCGGTCTGTTTGTTTTTAAAAATTTAACCAGACAATAATGATAGACATTATACTTACCTTTGGGATAATTTTTATTTATTAACTACATTATTTACACTCCTCATGCGATTAAAAAATACTATAATAATTTTATTGGTACTTCCCTTGTTTGCGTTTACAATGCACAAGTATTATGTGAGTTTATGTGAAATTGAATACCTAAAAGAAAAGCAATCGATCCAAATTACTTTAGGTGTTTTTATTGAGGATATTGAATTTACACTCAATAAATCTAGCGGAAAACAATTAAATTTGGCCAGTAAAACTGAAATTGGGAATATAGATGATTATTATAAAAAATACCTTCAGGAACATTTACAAATCTCTTTGAATGGCAAAAATCAAGTATTTAAATATATAGGAAAAGAGTATGACGTTGATGTTGTCCGATTTTATTTGGAAATAACTGAAATTAAAGAACTTAAATCTATTGAAATTTTCAACAATATATTAACGGAAGACTTTAGTGACCAGAAAAATATTGTAAAAATAAAAGTAAAAGATTTCAATAAAACTTTTTACTTAAACAAATCGAATTACAAAAGTCTATTAAAATTTTAACGGTAATCACAAAGTATTATTAAAAATTAATTAAATTGTGCCAACCATTTAGATCAAAACTTTTTATAATGAAAAAATTATTAGTTACAGCCTTATTAACCATTTTCACCACTACCTTTTTTGCCCAAGGAGTTGAGCAAAAAACAACATCACAAAAAGCACATTACAACACCAGCAAATTCAAGCAATTGCATGAAGAATTGCCAACACCCAACAATGAGCACAAAGCTTCCGGCGCTGTGGGTCATGAATATACACAACAGCAAGTTGATTATAAAATGAATATTGTTTTGGATGAAGATAATGATAAAATATTTGGTGATGAAACCATTACTTATTATAACAATTCCAAAGATAATTTAGAATATTTGTGGGTGCAGCTAGATCAAAATATGCGTGCTCCAGATTCTAATACGCCCGAAATTAGCGGTGGCGGACCTGATGTGATGTATTCTCCATCCAAGTTTACAAAAACCTTTATGGGAAAACCTTTTCAAGGTGGTTTTAACATTGAGTTTATAAAAGATATCAACGGAAAAGACATAAGCTATCTCATTAACAAAACGATGATGCGCATCAATTTACCGAAGCCATTGGCATCAGGTGAAAAATATGTCTTTAAAATAAAATGGTGGTACCTAGTCAACGATTATATCGCTGATCGTGGTCGATCTGGCTATGAACCTTTCCCTGACGGAAATAATTTATATGTAATTGCCCAATTTTTCCCACGTTTGGCAGTGTACAATAATGTAGAAGGATGGCAAAACTTGCAATTTTTGGGACGAAGCGAGTTTGCTTTGGAATTTGGAAATTATGACGTTGCCATAACCACGCCAAAGGATCATATTTTAAACGCAACAGGCTTGCTCCAAAATCCGAAAGATGTTTTTACTTCAGCCCAACTTAAAAGATATGAAGACTCAAAAAACACTTTTGAAAATCCGGTTTTTATTGTAACGCCTGAAGAAGCTTTAGCCGCTGAAAAAGGCAGATCAAAAGAAACAAAAATCTGGAAATTTTATGCTGAAAACGTAAGGGATTTTGCCTTTGCATCTTCCAGAAAATTAATATGGGATGCGATGGCTGTAAATCTTAACGGAAAAACAATAATGGCTTATTCATTATATCCAAATGAAGGAAATCCACTTTGGGAAGAGCATTCAACAAGAGTGGTTGCAAACACATTAAAAGTGTATTCCGACTTCACTTTTGATTATCCTTATCCGCATGCAACTTCAATCAATGCGGAACGTCAGGGAATGGAATACCCAATGATTTGTTGGAACGGCGGAAGACCAAATAAAGATGGAGAGTATACCGACAGAACCAAAAAAGGAATGATTGGCGTTATCACCCACGAAGTTGGGCATAATTTCTTTCCAATGATTGTAAATTCAGACGAGCGTATGTGGACTTGGATGGACGAAGGTCTCAATTCATTTTTAGAAATTTATGCGGAAAATATTTACGACCCAATACTTTTTCCATTAACTGACCATCCGAAAAACATTGTCAGATATATGTCTGGTGACCAAAGCGGCTTAGAGCCAATTATGTCGCAAGGCGAGGATTTGACCGACTTTGGGTCAAATGCCTATGGAAAACCTGCAGCTGGCTTATTTATTTTAAGAGAAACCGTTATGGGCCATGAATTATTTGACCACGCTTTTAAAACTTATGCCGAAAGATGGAAATTTAAACATCCAACGCCTGCTGATTTTTTCAGAACAATGGAAGATGCTTCAGCGGTAGACTTAGACTGGTTTTGGAGAGGCTGGTTTTACACAACAGGCGCCAATGATATCGGAATCAAAGACGTGAAAAAATATTATGTGACCGATAAGCCAACGGAACGTGCCGAGAATATGGCAAAACGTTACGGAATCACCGTTGATAAATTACCTCCGGCCTTGTATTTGGTTTCTGAAGACAGTCCAGAATTTAAAAATGATTTAAAATCCAAAAAACCGGAAGATTATAATATGTTGAGTGATTATATCAATGAAAATTTTTCTGCTGAAGAAAAATCATCATTAAAAGCACCAAAATATTTCTATGAATTGGTTTTTGAAAAACCAGGTGATTTGGTGATGCCTATTATTGTTGAATTTGAATTTGAAGACGGCTCAAAAGAGCGCAAGCAATATCCTGCAGAAATTTGGCGTAATAATGATGCCGAAGTCACCAAGGTTTTTCCATCAAGCAAAGCCATTATAAAAATTACAGTTGATCCAGATGAACAAACGGCCGATATAAATTTAAACAACAACAGCTGGCCTAAAAAAACTGAGAATAAATTCGAAAAATTTAAAAAAAATCAAATTAAAGCCTAGTAAAAGAAGCCACTCAATTGGGTGGCTTTTTTAACTAATTATTTATTAAAACTTCTTAATTTCATGAAAAAATTACTTTTTATTTATTTCCTATTGTTGACAGTGATTTCGCCCTTAACTGCCCAAGAAAAAGCACACTACAACAACAGTAAATTTAAACAATTACACGAAGAGCTTCCTACCCCAAACAATGAACACAAAGCGTCTGGTGCGCCTGGACATGAATACACCCAACAACAGGTAGATTATAACATGGATATTGTTTTAGATGAGGACAATAACCGTATTTATGGTGAACAAATTATTACTTATCACAACAATTCTAAAGATAATTTGGAATATTTATGGTTGCAGTTAGATCAAAATATGCGCGCTGCAGATTCAAAAACCCCAGATATTCAGTCAGAGAATTCAGCACAACTTTTTACGCCATCACAATTTTCAGAAAAATTCATAAAACCATTTGACGGGGGGTTCAAAATCGAGTATGTAAAAAATATAGACGGCAGTGATGCTTCATATTTAATCAATCAAACCATGATGCGTTTAAATTTGGAAAAACCTTTGGCAAGCGGTGAAAAATTTTCATTTAAAATAAAATGGTGGTATAATATTAATAACCATATCGAACAAGGCGGAAGATCGGGTTTTGAGCATTTTCCTGCCGATGGAAATAACAGCTATGTAATTGCGCAATTTTTTCCGAGACTATGTGTTTATAACAATGTGAGTGGATGGCAAAATAAACAATTTTTTGGCAGAAGTGAATTTGCTTTAGAATTTGGAAATTATGATGTGAGCATTACAACTCCAAAAGATCATATGTTAGGCGCAACAGGTGTGCTTACAAATGAAAATGAAGTGCTTACAAAAACCCAACAAAAAAGATTGGCAGAAGCCAGAAAATCTTTCGACAATCCTGTTATTATTGTAACGCAAGAAGAAGCTACAAAAATAGAAAAAACAAAATCTAAGGAAACCAAAACCTGGAAATTTTATGCTGAAAATGTGAGAGATTATGCTTTTGCTACATCCAGGAAATTTATTTGGGATGCAATGGCAGTTGACATTAATGGAAAAACCGTTATGGCCTATTCTTATTACTCAAAAGAAGCAAATCCATTATATGGCGATCATTCAACCAGGGCTGTGGCGCAAACCTTGATCACCTATTCAAAACATACAATTGACTATCCTTATCACAAGGCCATTTCGGTTGATGGACAAATGGGTATGGAATATCCCCAAATTTGTTTCAATCCGGGAAGACCAAATCCTGATGGAACTTATAGCGATCAAACAAAATATAGAATGTTAGGAACAACCATACATGAAGTTGGACACAATTTTTTTCCTATGATTATTAATTCTGATGAGCGAGAATGGACTTGGATGGATGAAGGATTAAATTCATTTGTTCAAATGCTCGCTCAAATGGAATATGAAGATAATTACCCCTTAAGCAGAGGTTTGCCAAAAAATATTGTTCCATATATGAAAGGTGATCAATCTCAATTATCTCCAATTATGGCTGAAGGTGAAGATTTGTTCGACTTTTCAAGCAATGCCTATGCGAAGCCGGCGGCTGGATTGTGGATATTGCGACATACCATAATGGGTCCTGAATTGTTTGACCATGCATTTAAAACCTACGCAAAACGCTGGGCTTTTAAACACCCAACGCCTGCCGATTTCTTTAGAACAATGGAAGATGCATCTGCCATGGATTTAGATTGGTTTTGGAGAGGTTGGTTTTATACCACTGGCGCCAATGATATTGGCATAAAAGATGTAAAAAAGTTTTATGTGACCAACAAACCAACCGAACGTGCCGAAAATATGGCAAAACGATATGGTATTACCGTAGATCAATTGCCTCCAGCATTGTACTTGGTTTCTGAAGACAGTCCAGAATTTAACAATGATTTGAAGTCAAAAAAACCTGAAGATTATAATTTGTTGAGCGATTATATCAATGAAAATTTTTCTTCAGAAGAAAAAGCGACATTGAAAAGTCCCAAATATTTTTACGAATTGGTTTTTGAAAAACCGGGAGACTTGGTGATGCCAATTGTTGTTGAGTTTGAATATGAAGATGGTTCAAAAGAACGCAAGCAATATCCTGCAGAAATTTGGAGAAAGAATGATGCAGAAGTCACAAAAGTCTTTCCGTCGAGCAAAGCAATTACAAAAATCACGATTGATCCCGACGAGCAAACTGCCGATGTAGATTTAAGCAACAATAGCTGGCCAAAAAACTTGGAAAATAAGTTTGAGAAATTTAGAAAGGAACAAATAAAAAGCTAATTAATTTGCTGCTAAGTAAAAAGGGTCTTGAAATATGAATTTTAAGACCCTTTTTTATTTAAAAATTTCTGTATTTTTTGGTGATTTCAAAAATATGTTCGAGAATTCGTTGCTCTTTTTCATCAAAATCAACTCCCTTCCTTTTCATCGCCAACCTTGCGGTTTCATATACTTTGTTTAATTGGTAGGTTGAAAAACCCGATGCTCCGCCCCAGCTAAATGAAGGAATAAAATTTCTGGGAAAGTTCCCTCCGAAAATATTTGCACTTACGCCCACAACTGTTCCTGTATTAAACATGGTATTAATGGCACATTTAGAGTGGTCGCCCATAATTAAACCGCAAAATTGTAATCCAGTTTTGGCGAAATTCTCCGTTTCATAATTCCACAAACGAACTTCACAATAATTATTTTTCAAATTTGAATTGTTAGAATCAGCCCCAATATTACACCATTCTCCCAATACTGAATTTCCTAAAAAGCCGTCGTGCCCTTTGTTTGAATGGCTAGATAAAATAGAATTATTTACTTCTCCTCCAATAGTACAATATTCACCGATAGTGGTCGCTCCATAAATTCTTGTACCCATTTTCACCACTGAATGTTCACCGATAGCAAAAGGTCCGCGAATTAAACTGCCTTCCATCACTATAACGTCTTTCCCTATATAAATAGGCCCTTTACTTGCATTTAATACAGAAAATAAGATTTCCGCACCTTCCTCAATAAAAATATTTTCCTTGTTTACATAATGAACGTCATCAGGAATCGGTTGCGACACCCTTCCTTCAGTAATTAATTCAAAATCTGCTTTTAAAGCAATTTCATTGAAAGAAAACAAATCCCAAGTATTTTTAATTTGAATCAATTCTGAATCAAATTCTATTTGCTTGTAGTGATCAAAATCAACTGTTTCTTGCGAGTCAGTCGTAAAAAAAGCAATCACCTCTTCATCTTTAAAAATGGCCTCATTTTCTTTTAATTCCATTATTTTTTCCACTAAGGAAAGTGTTGGCAAAAACGAAGCATTAATCATAATATTTTGCGCCATTTCAACCATAGGAAATTTTTCTTCTAAATAGTCCTCAGTAAGCGTTGTTGTGGTAGAATCCAAATATGTTTCCCATTTTTCACGAATGGTAAGTATCCCTATCCTTAAATCGGCAACGGGTTTTGTGAAGGTTAATGGCAATAATGAATTGCGAACTGTACCATCAAATAAAATATAATTCATTTAATATTTATTTTACGCAAATGTACAGTAAGTTTTTTTTTTCAAACGAAAAAATCATCGTTTTTTAAACGATTTTATTTTTTCTTAGATACGTGTCAATGCTATCTGCGACATCATAGCATGCGCTTACAGAGTTAATTTCTGAACAATAACGAGAATCAATTGCATGATTTTTACAACCTATCGCATTTAAATCTATGGAAGTGAAATGTTTGTCGATACTTGCGCATTTATGGTACAGCGTTGCTATAGTTTCGTTTGGCTCAAATTCCATCTTGTTTTTTGTTAAATACCCTTTAAGAAAGTTCTCAATGGCAAACTGAGCATTTTTACAAACTGAATAACTAACAATATCTTCGGCGGGTTTAAATAATTCCTCTTTTGCCGATTTCAATTTTTTTTCCGCTTCATTAAAAAAAGCTTCTGATCTTGATTTCATTTTTTATATTTTTATAATATTACCCAAAAAGAAAACTATGAGTCCTTCTAAATCCTTCACTTATTGTGAAAAATCAAGCTTTTACAATAAGTACTTAAAGGTATAAAAAAAGTGCCAAGTATTTTATTACTTGGCACTTTTAAATTAAATTAACTTATAAATTTCTATAAAGTTCTAATCTTTCCCAGTTAACTTCAACTTGCTCTTGGGCTTTATCCAATAACTCTTTAGCCAATTCAGGATTTTCACTCACAACTCTTGTAAAACGAGTTTCTGTGTACATAAATTCACTTATAGGAGCAGAAGGCGTTTTGGAATCCAATTTAAATTTCTTTCCTTTTTCAGCCAAAGGATTAAATCTAAATAATGGCCAATACCCTGTTTCAACTGCTTTTTCTTGATGAATAGCCCCATCTTTTAAGTTATAACCATGTTCCACACAATGAGAATAAGCAATAATTAATGATGGTCCTGGATAAGCTGCAGCTTCTTCAATTGCTTTTAGCGTTTGGTTATCTTTAGCGCCAATGGCTATTTGTGCCACATAAACATTTCCATAAGAAACTGCCTGTAAAGCCAAACTTTTCTTAGAGGTCGTTTTTCCTGAAATTGCAAACTTGGCACTTGCACCCATCTGGGTAGCTTTAGATGCTTGTCCGCCAGTATTCGAATAAACTTCAGTATCCATCACTAAAACATTAACATTTTCTCCTGATGAAAATACGTGATCTAAACCACCATATCCAATATCATAAGCCCAACCATCACCACCAAATATCCAAACTGCTTTTTTGCGTAAGTATTCAGAAAGGTTTCTTAGTTTTTTAGCCTCATAAGAATCAATGGTATCTAAAATTTCATTTAATTCTTTAATTTGATTTATTTTTTGTTCTTTAAGCGTTTCATTTTCTTCAGCATTATTTAGTATGTTATTTACTAGAGTACTGCCTATTTTACTTTCCAAAGATTTTAATAAATCAACTGTTATTTCTTGTTTTTTGGTCAATGCCAATTGCATACCCAAACCAAACTCAGCATTATCTTCAAACAGAGAGTTTGCCCAAGCAGGTCCGCGACCATCCTTATTTGTTTTATAAGGTGTTGTTGGTAAATTACCGCCATAGATAGATGAACAGCCAGTAGCATTTGCAATTAAGATACTGTCTCCATATAATTGTGTAACTAATTTAATATAAGGTGTTTCGCCACATCCAGGGCAAGCACCAGAGAATTCAAATAACGGTTCTAAAAACTGTGATCCTTTAACTGTAGAAGTTACCAATTGTTTTCTGTCATAATCTGGTAAATCAATAAAGTGATTCCAATTTGCATTTTCTACTTCTTGAACTTTTCGCAAATCAGTTAAGTTAATGGCGAAAGTGCCAGGAACTTCCTTGCTTTCAGCTGGACAAACTGCTACACATAAATCGCAACCTGTACAATCTAGAGGAGAAACTTGCAATATGTAACTTTCAGTTTCACTGTTAAATGGTCTTCCTTTTGCAGGTACACTTTTTAGTGATTCAGGCGCATTTATCAATAACTCATTAGGTACAACTTTAGCCCGAATTGCAGCGTGCGGACAAATAGTAACACATTTATTACACTGAGTACAAAGATCTGCATCATCCCAAACAGGAACGAAATCGGCAATACCGCGTTTTTCATATTGTGTTGTTCCTGTTGGAAACGTTCCATCTACAGAAAATGCACTTACTGGCAATGAATCTCCTTTACCTGCCAATATAGTTCCTAAAATTTCTTTGGTGAAATCATCGGCATTGGCTGTCATCATTGGTGTTAAACCATTATTATTTGTTGTGTGACGAGGATATTCAACTTTTTGAAGATTTTCTAATGATTTATCAACTGCATTAAAATTCATTTGCACAACAGCATCACCTTTATGTGAATATGATTTTACAATGGCGTCCTTAATTTTTTTGATAGCTTCGTCTTTAGGAAGCACGCCTGATATGGCGAAGAAACATGTTTGTAAAATCGTATTTGTACGTTTACCAAGATCTGCATCTTGAGCTACTTTTGTGGCGTCAACTACGTAAAACTCAATATCGTTATCAATAATTCTACGTTGCATTACACTTGGCAGCTCTGACCAAATTTTGTATTTTGAATGAGGTGTGTTCAATAAAAATGTGCCCCCTTCTTTAATATTTTTTAGAATATCATATTTATAGATAAAATTAAATTGATGACAGGCAATAAAGTTTGCTTTGTTAATTAAATAGGTTGAATAAATTGGCTCTGGCCCAAAACGCAAATGAGAAACTGTTTGTGCACCTGCTTTTTTAGAGTCGTACACAAAATATCCCTGTACATAATTATCGGTAGTTTCACCAATGATTTTAATAGAGTTTTTATTTGCGCCAACTGTACCATCTGATCCCAATCCATAAAACATACAATTAAAAGTGTCTTTTTTAGTTTTAAAACTCGGGTCGTATGTTAAACTTGTATTGGTTACGTCATCGTTAATACCAATCGTAAAATGGTTTTTAGGCGAATTTTCATCTAATTCATCATAAATTCCTTTAACCATTGCAGGTGTAAACTCTTTTGAAGAAAGTCCGTAACGACCACCAATAATTGTAGGAATGGTTTCACCCATTTCAACAAATGCAGATACCACATCTAAATATAAAGGTTCCCCAACACTTCCTGGTTCTTTTGTTCTGTCTAAAACCGCAATTTTTTTAGCTGTTTTTGGAATGTTTTCAATAAAATCATATACAGAGAAAGGGCGGTATAATCGAACGATTAACGCACCAACTTTTTCACCTTTTTCAACCAAAGTATCAATGGTTTCTCGAATTGGTCCATCACCTGACCCCATAACTACAATAACTTTTTCTGCTTCTGGATGACCAATATAGTAGAATAAACTATATTTTCTGCCAGTATGTTTATAGAATTCGTCCATTGTTTTTTGAACAATTCCAGGAACATTTTGGTAATAAGTATTTGCAGCTTCACGTGCTTGAAAGAAAACATCAGGATTTTGTGCAGTTCCTCTAATTACAGGATTGTCAGGATCTAAAGAATGTTTTGTATGATTCATCACTTCCTCTTCCGGCATCATTGCTTTTATGACATTATCAGGAATTCCATCAATTTTGGAAATTTCATGAGACGTTCTAAATCCATCAAAAATATTTAAAAAAGGAACCCTGCTTCTTAAGGCAGATACCTGTGAAATTAATGCAAAATCGTGTGCTTCTTGAACTGATCCTGCAAACAACATAGAAAATCCAGTTGGTCGGGTTGCCATAACATCAGAATGGTCACCAAAAATTGATAATGCATGTGTTGCAATTGTTCTTGCGGCCACATGGATTACAGCTGGTAACAATTCTCCGGCAATTTTATACATATTAGGTATCATTAACAACAATCCTTGAGATGCGGTAAATGTTGTTGTTAGAGCGCCTCCCTGAAGTGAGCCATGGACAGCGCCTGCAGCACCGCCTTCACTTTGCATTTCAACAATTCTTGGAATGTTTCCCCAAATATTTGTTTGGCCTTTTGAACTATACACTTCCGCATGTTCCCCCATTGGAGATGACGGTGTGATTGGGTAAATTGCACAAACCTCGTTCGTTTTGTGGGCAATGATGGCTACAGCTTCATTCGCATCACAAATTAGTTTTACACTTTCTTGTTTCATTATACTTTATATTTACGCTGAAAAAATTTACAAAATAACTTTTTTTCGAATTCCTTTATTTTATAAATAATTTAATTAACTATTCAAATTTATGGTGTAAAAATATACCAATAAAGTAGAATTTATAATGACATATGTCAGCTAATCTGGCTATAAAATTATTTAGAATTAATCCAAATAATCATTTTAAACGACTGTTATTAAATGAATTAAAAATATATTTTTTGACACAAAAAGAAGTATCCTACATTTTTTATCTTTTTAAAATAGAAAATTCCTTCCGATTCGGAGAACATTTACCGAAAATATATAGAATTGATTATTTTAACACTCTTTTATAAGAAATTATAAAAAATCAGATATAAAAATTAATTATTATATAATTAGCAACGATTTTAGGCGCCTAAAATAAATTTTGAAGTCCAAAAACAGGTAGTTTGCACAAAAATCTTGTAGTAATCATCCGAACGCAATTGTGCATATAACCGTTTTGATTTAATTGACGCATTCCTACATCAACAATAGGATAGCCAATTTGAATTAATTTAATGCACAGCTTTCAAAACCTACTTTAAAAACAAGACCTATCACGCTTAATTCCATTTTATCATCAGACAGAGAGACAATTTTGGGTATTTTTAAACCATTATTGTTCAATAGCGATTCGTTTAGTAGTTTATGCAAATTGTCAATATCGTAATATCTAATGTTTGCGTCCGTCCTTTCAGGCTCAAATAAATTATACCCTTTTTCCAAATTCGAATGGCATGTGCTTTGATGCCTAAAAATTCTCAAGATTCTTTATGGCGAATTCCGTTTTAATATTGTTCAAAGCAAATGTGATATAATTAAACAATTGTAAATAATAAATTAATATACGGGATTTTTTACATAAAAGAAGCCGTCTCACTATTAAAATTTGAGGCGGTTTTTTATTTCTATTCAATTTTGGGTATTACTTTTATTTT
>DAIDMK010000016.1 GCA_027449025.1 Lutibacter sp.
AACACGATACAATCACTTATGAAAATATGCGCATTACATATGACCAATAAAAAACAATAAATATTTACATATGAAAATATCATACAATTGGTTAAAACAATTTTTGAAGATTGACTGGGAAGCCGAAAAAACAGGAGAATTGTTAACCGATTTAGGCCTTGAGGTAGAAGGAATAGAAACTGTTGAATCCATTAAAGGAAGTTTGGCCGGTGTGGTGGTAGGTAAAGTTATTACCTGTATCCAGCATCCAAATGCCGATCGATTAAAGATTACTACCGTAGATATAGGAACTGGAGAGCTGCTGCAAATTGTTTGTGGTGCACCCAATGTGGCAGTCGGACAAACAGTGCCAGTGGCTACTATAGGGACAATGTTGTATGATGATAAAGGCGAGGGTTTTGTGATTAAAAAAGGGAAGATTAGAGGAGAGGAAAGTCACGGAATGATTTGTGCCGAAGACGAATTGGGCATTGGAACTGACCACGACGGAATCATGGTATTAGAAGACTCACTGGTAGCAGGAACTTCTGTGGCCAATGTGTTTAAGGTGGAATCGGATCAGGTATTTGAAATCGGATTGACGCCAAATAGGGCAGATGCGATGAGCCATTTTGGGACCGCTAGGGATTTGCGTGCTGGTTTATTACAACAGCAGATTTCATTAGAGCTAATCTCACCTTCTGTAAGCAATTTTAGGGTTGATGACAGGACTTTGAAAATTGATGTGGATGTAGAAGATGCTGAAAAAGCACCGCGATACGTTGGGTTGACAATTTCTAATATTACCATTAAAGAATCACCGTCTTGGATCCAAAATCGATTAAAAGCCATTGGAATAAAGCCCATCAATAATGTGGTGGATGTGACCAATTATGTACTTCATGAACTTGGTCAGCCCTTGCACGCTTTTGATACTGCTGCAGTTAAAGGGAATAAGGTTATTGTGAAAACATTGCCAAAAGGCACCAAATTTACGACTTTGGATGGGGTGGAACGCGAATTGCACGAAGAAGATTTAATGATTTGCAATGGCAATGAAGAACCGATGTGTATGGCTGGAGTTTTTGGCGGATTGCATTCGGGGGTATCGGAAAATACCACGTCCATATTTTTGGAAAGCGCCTATTTTAATCCAGTTTCAATTCGTAAAACAGCAAAAAGACATGCTTTAAATACCGACGCTTCTTTTAGATTTGAAAGAGGAATCGACCCAAATATCACCAAATACGCCCTAAAACATGCGGCCAATTTAATTGTGGAAATTGCCGGAGGTAAAGTATCTTCTGAAATAGTGGATATGTATCCTGTTAAAAGGGAAGACTTCCAAGTTTTTTTGTCTTATGAAAAAATGGATCGATTGATTGGTGCAAAAATACCAAGTGAAACAGTTAAAAACATCCTGGCCTCTTTGGATATAAAATTTAATAGTGTAACAGAGGCAGGTCTCGGCTTAAGTATTCCTTCTTATAGGGTAGATGTGACTAGGGAAGCAGATGTGATTGAAGAAATATTACGGGTGTATGGCTATAACAATGTAGCGTTTTCACACAAATTGAACACCTCAATTTCCTTTTCTGAATTTGAAGGGGTTAAAATTGAAAATGTGGTTGCCAATCAATTAACTTCTCTTGGATTTAATGAAACAATGGCCAATTCTTTGACCAAAGCAGACTATGCTTCGATGTCGGAAACGCTCAAGGAAGAACACAATGTGGTTATCTTAAATTCTTTAAGCAACGATTTAGGTGTGATGCGTCAATCATTGTTATTCAGTGGGTTAGAATCTGTTATTTATAATATTAACAGAAAAAGCAACGCCTTAAAATTCTTCGAATTCGGAAAATCTTACCACCATTTTGAAAGTGGGTATGAAGAGCAAAAACACCTGACTTTATTCGTAACCGGAAACAGGACTTCTGCCCATTGGAATATGGCGCAAAAACCTTCTGATTTCTTTTACCTGAAAGGTGTTGCACAGTTGCTGTTACAGCGTTTGGGCATTCAAAATATTAAAATTGCACCAGTAAAAAGCGATGTGTTTTCCGAAGGAATTTCCTTAAATTCAGGCAAAGTCAAATTGGCGGAATTGGGTCTTGTAAAAAGGGCTGTTTTGAAAGAATTCGGTATCAAACAAGAAGTGTTATTTGCCGATTTTAGTTGGGAAAATGTATTGAAACTGTCTGGAAAATCACAAATTAAAGTGTCGGAATTGCCTAAATTTCCATCGGTAAAAAGGGATTTTGCCTTGTTACTCAATAAAGAAATCACTTTTTCAGAATTGTACAATCTGGCCTTTCAGGCAGAAAAAAGTTTATTGAAAGAAGTAGATTTGTTTGATGTGTATGAGGGCGAGAACTTGGAAGAAGGAAAAAAATCCTATGCGCTAAGCTTCTTGTTGCAAGATGAAACAAAAACACTGACCGATGTGCAAATAGACAAAACAATGCAAAAACTGCAAGCCACTTTCGAAAAAAATGTGGGAGCAACGCTTAGATAGAGTTAAAAGTTGAGAGCTCAAAGTTGAAAGTTGTGCCTTGTACTCACCATTTTTTATTGTTTTTTTAGGAGTTCGTGAATCTTCGATTTCAGCATCTGCCGATATTAATCTAATCATGATTGTACCTCTATTCAACGTCATCCTGAACTTGTTTCAGGATCTCATGGGATGGAGTTTAAAACATATGGCTGATGTTGCAACCTAAAGAGCCTGGCGGCTAGAAAAAGCGTTGGAAAAAGGCGGTCTGGGTGATAGGATGGAGCGTAAAGAATACAGTTGGCAGCTATTTTTAGTGCACATAACGATTGTAATGGGTGTGATGAAGCACGGAAAGCCCCCTAATCCCCGAAGGGGGAATTAAAAAAGTTCACCATTAAAACCATTATTGAGTAACTCTAAAACCCAATAGAACTGGGTCATTGCGATGATGGCGCGCGGATAATAGGTGGCGCCTCGACAAAAGCTTATGATGAAAATGTAAGAAACTATTACTCCCTTTAGGGCAGGGGAAAAAATAGTTGCGACTGCATGATAAATAAACTCATCCCTGCCACCACCCAACAAAAGGAGCCAATAATTTTTCTTAACATTTCTTTTTAGCTATTTTTGTGCAAATAAACACCAATGTATAAAAGCTTCATTCGTCCGTTATTTTTTCTTTTCGATCCTGAAAAAATCCACCATGTTACTTTTGCACTCATCAAAATAGCTTGTAAAATACCAGGAATCCCTTTTATTTTAAAGAGCTTGTATCAGGTAAACGACAAACGATTGGAACGAAAGGTATTCGGACTTACCTTTAAAAATCCGGTTGGCCTTGCGGCAGGTTTCGATAAAAATGCGGTGCTTTATAATGAACTGTCCAATTTCGGATTCGGTTTTATAGAAATTGGAACTGTTACACCAAAAGCACAAACTGGAAATCCGAAAAAGCGATTGTTTCGATTGATAGAAGACAATGGCATTATCAACCGAATGGGATTTAACAACTTGGGCGTAGAAGCTGCAGTTGAACAGCTTAAAAGAAATAAATGTAGGGTTCTTATTGGTGGCAATATTGGCAAAAACACTGACACATTGCCCGAAAAAGTCATAGAGGATTATAAATTAGCCTTTAAAGTACTGCATCCTTACGTAGATTATTTTGTGGTAAATGTGAGTTGTCCAAATGTGGGAACTTTTGCGAAATTACAGGACAAAGATTATTTGCTGGAACTTTTAAACGAGCTTCAAAAAATTGATGGGGAATTTTCTGCTCAAAAACCGATTTTACTAAAAATTGCACCCGATTTGAATAGGATTCAATTGGATGAAGTGATAGAATTGGTGGCAGAAACAAAAATAGCTGGCGTAGTAGCTTCAAACACCTCCATTCACAGGGAAGGTTTGAAAGCCTCCGAAGCGCAATTGGCAGCAATTGGAAATGGCGGTTTAAGCGGAAAACCAATCAAAGATCGAAGCACTCAAGTTATTAAATATCTGGCCACAAAATCAAACAAAGCATTTCCTATCATTGGTGTAGGCGGAATCCATTCCCCTGAAGATGCGCTGGAAAAATTAAACGCCGGTGCAGATCTGATCCAAATTTATACCGGATTTATTTACGAAGGTCCCGCCTTGGTTAAGAGAATTAATAAGGCAATAGCCCCCTAACCCCCAAAGGGGGAACAAAAAAATTAAATTAATTGTGATTAATTTCTTTCTAAAGACCTATATTTCTTAGCTGAAACAGGGAGTTATCATAGCGTTCATTTTGAAATTTGAATTTAAATTTTATAAAAAAGTTACAATCTTAAAATTAGTTAAATCATAAACTCTTTATCGTAAGTATAATACCTGACGAGAAAGTGCCTTTTCTTTTGGTTCGTTTTCTTAGGCGAGCAAATCGACGTTGGAGATTCACGAATACCTATAAAAAACAATAAAAATGGTGAGTAAAGAAAATGAACAAAAAACATGGAAGGAGTTTAAAACACTTTTATTAGTTAAAATAAAAAAATAAAATCAATCCCTACATCTTTTTAATGCATAAACTGTAAATTTGAAATTAAAAAAGAATTAAAAATTTATCAACGTTAATTAAGCATCGACAATTCGTAAATCATAAATCGTAAATCAAAAAAACTATCAAACCAATAAAAGTCATACAGCTCATAGATTCATTAAACCCCGGAGGTGCTGAAATGATGGCGGTTAACATTGCCAATGCCTTGGCCAAAAGCAATGTAGAATCGCATTTGTGTGCCACAAGGCAGGAGGGTGATTTAAAAGCAAAACTGACTTCCGATGTCGGTTATTTATTTTTGAATAAAAAAAGGGTAATTGATTTTACAGCGATGATAAAATTATATCAGTATCTTGTAAAGTATGAAATAGACATCATCCATGCGCATTCATCCTCTTATTTTACGGCATTTTTGAGTAAATTAAGATTTTCAAACATAACCATCATCTGGCATAACCATTATGGAAACAGCAAAAATTTAAGAGTTGATAAAAAATTTATTTTAACGTTTGTTTCAAAAACTTTCAAATCAGTCTTATCTGTGAATAATGAGTTACATCATTGGGCAAGACAAAATCTAAAATCAAAATACTATAAATATTTACCAAATTTCGCTTCATTCAATCCGAAAGATTTAAAAATAACGAATTTGCAAGGCGAAAATAAAAAACGCCTCCTATGTCTGGCCAATTTAAAATCACCAAAAGACCATTTGAACCTGTTAAAAGCTTTTAAAATAGTGCGGGAAAAGCACAAAGACTGGAGTCTGCATTTGGTGGGAATGGATTTTAAGGATGCCTATGCGATAGAAATGAAAGCCTATATGGCTGCCAATAATTTAAATGCTTGTGTATTTTTGTATGGAAGTTGTGCAGACACACAATTTATTTTACAGCAAGCAACAATTGGCGTTTTGGCCTCAAAATCGGAAGGTTTGCCGGTGGCTTTGCTTGAATACGGTTTGGCTAAATTACCCGTAGTGGTAACTGATGTTGGAGAATGCAGCAAGGTGGTCAAAAACTTTGAAAATGGATTGGTAGTACCCCCAAATCATGCTAATAAATTGGCGGAAGCGCTTCTTTTTTTAATTGAAAATGAAAACCATCGGAAAGTATTTGGAGAAAACTTATTTAAAAATGTGAGCACAAATTACAGTCAAAATGCCTTTATGAAACAATTAATAGAAATATATCAGCTTGAATAACAGTGGCTCACATACCCGTTTAATTTTGGGAATTATACATCTTGTTTTGGGTGTGTTGCTGCTTTCTGGACTTGTCGCCAAGGCATATTCCTTATTGATTGTGTTTTTTGGGGTATTGTATATCATAAAAAATAAAAATGAAAACAATGAAGCCATTCATTGGAGTGCTTATTTGGTGGGTGCAGAAGTATTATTTAGAATGGCAGGTGGGATGATTTTTTATGAATTGCCCAAATATGCTGTATTGTTATTTCTTTTTGTGGGTTTAATTGTTGAAAAACGAAATCACCACATTTCTAATAGCTATATTATTTATGTATTGTTATTGCTAATCGGAATCGCTTTTGTTGATATTCCTTTTAGCGAATCCATCAGAAAATCCATTGCGTTTAATTTAAGCGGGCCTATATTATTGGGCGTTTCAGCCATTTATTTCTATAAGCGGCCTTTAGCGCTAACTACCCTAATGGAAATGCTGTTTTATATGGCGCTGCCCATTATTTCAGTAATGGCTTTGCTATATTTTGGAACGCCTGATGTTAGCGATATTTCATTTGGTGGAGATGCCAGTTTTGAGGCATCCGGAGGTTATGGACCAAACCAAGTGGCTACCATTATTGGCGTGGGCGTATTTATTGTTGCTGTACACCTGTTTTTTAAAAGGCGTATTTTTGCGCTTTTCAGTGTTGACATGTTGCTGTTTACCTATTTGATATATAGGGGTTTATTAACATTTTCAAGAGGCGGGATGATAACGGCTTTTTTGGCAATAGCAGTATTCACCTATTATTACATTCGCGCAAGAGAAAATAAAATCTTAAATTTAGCCAAATACTCGGGATTGGTGGTTCTGTTTGGCTTTGCTTTATTTATGTACACCTCTATTGCAACTGGTGGAATGCTTGAAAATAGGTATACCAATAAAAATGCGGCGGGAAACGAAAAATCAGATTTTACTACAGGTCGTGGTAAATTGCTGATGTCTGAGATAACAGCTTTTATGGAGCATCCTTTTTTTGGTGTTGGCGTTGGAGGAGGAAAATATTATAGGATGGATGAATTGGACATTCAGGCAGCTTCCCACAATGAAATGGGTAGGTTAATTGGAGAGCACGGACTTATAGGAATCATTGCATTAATAGTATTGATAGTGGTTCCCATGCGTCATATGTCTAAACAACCCTATCTGGCGCGTGCCTTTTTGGGATCATTTTTAGTGTTTTGGTTTTTAACCATCAACCACTCCGCCATGCGAATCGCTTTTCCGGGATTTATTTACGGATTAAGCGTAGTGGTTATTACATTTAAAAAGGAAGATTTGGAGGATTTTTGAATTACGATTTACGAATTTTTTAACTTGCACATAAATTATGAATTTTGATTTACGATATACGATTTATGATTTTTACCATAAAATTTAATATATTCCTTTAATGTTAAAAACCTGACAATAAAGTGCCTTTTCTTTTGGTTCGTTTTCGCTTGCCTTGAGCGGACCCGATAGATATCGGGTCGAAAGTTGGGCGAGCAAATCGACGTAGGAGATTCACGAACACCTATAATAATAGATAAAAAATGGTGCGTAAAGAAAATGAACAAAATGACGGATTTAAAACAAATGATAGTATTTAAAATAAAATTTGAAAAAAATAATCTACATAGGAAATAACCTCTCCCAAAAAACAAACTACCATTCCGCCATGGCTACCTTAACCAAGCAATTGGAAAGCGAAGGCTATGAGGTTATTTGTGCTTCTGACAAAATCAATAAAATAGCTCGTTTGTGTGAAATGTGTTTCACTATTCTAAAGCATAGAAATACCGCAGATGTGGTGCTGATTGACACATTCAGCACCTCAAACTTTTACTATGCACTGATTACTTCTCAATTGGCCAGAATTTTATCGTTAAAATACATTCCCATACTCCACGGCGGTAATTTACCAAACAGACTAAAAAATGCTGAACTTCTGTCAATATTGATTTTTAAATATGCCTATAAAAATGTGTGTCCGTCTCAGTATCTGGCACACGAATTCAATAAATACAATTTTGAAACAGTTTATATTCCCAATAGCATTCCGATTGAGGGACATCCTTTTAAATTGCGCACAAAACTGGAACCAAAATTGTTGTGGGTAAGGGCTTTTGATAAAATATACAATCCGGTCATGGCTGTTAAAGTGCTTGCCAAATTGAAAGCATCCTATAAAAATGCAAGTTTGTGTATGGTGGGACCTGATAAGGATGGTTCAATAAACAAAGTAAAAGATCTGGCAATACAGTTAGGTGTGGCAGACCATGTTATTTTTACAGGCGTTTTACCAAAAGAACAATGGCACCAGCTGGCTGAAAACTATGGCGTTTTTATCAATACGACCAATATAGACAATATGCCAGTGAGCGTTATAGAAGCGATGGCCTTGGGCTTGCCGATTGTTTCAACAAATGCGGGCGGATTGCCTTATTTGATAGAAAATGGGGTGGACGGACTCTTAACTCCTATAAATGATGAAAATGCAATGGCTGAAGCAATTGTAAAATTACTGGAAAATCAGAATAAGGCAGAGGAATTGTCCAAAAGCGCACGCGAAAAAGCGAAAAAATTTGATGGGGATATGGTAAAAAAACAATGGACTAAATTATTGGAAAATGTTTAAATTTATTTATAAAACTGGCGAACGTTTACGGAATCCTTCTCTGTCAAACTGGTTTTATTTTCTGAAAGAATCGGAAACCTGGTCTTTGGCTTCTTTGGAAGCATATCAATTGAAAAAATTGAAGGAATTGATAACAGTTGCTTATTCAAAAACAGTTTATTATAAAAATATATTCGATTTATCAGGGCTGAAACCTGCCGACATCCAATCGCTTGAGGATCTCAAAAAACTTCCCATAATTACTAAAAATGAGCTGCTAAGTTTCAATAAAGAAATTCACACAAATCTAAAATTTAATAAGCTTTTTCAGGCAAATACTTCAGGGACTTCTGGGGAATCATTGAAATTTAACAGAGAAGAATCTGCCGATTCTTTTAACCGCGCGTCTATTTATAGAGGATATTCCTGGTACCAGGTAAATCCGTGGGAACGCAATGGTTATTTTTGGGGTTATAATTTTTCAAGAATAGCGGTGCTTAAAATAAGGATGTTGGATGGTTTACAAAATCGTTTCAGGATATTCAATTATCGAAAAGAATCGATTGATTTTTTTATCAAAAAGCTTAAAAATGCCAAATTTTTACATGGCTATTCCTCTATGATTTACGAAACGGCTAAAATAATCAATACGCATAATTTGGAAAAACCCTTAAATTTAAAAATGGTTAAGGGCACTTCAGAAAAAGTATTTGAAGCCTATCAGGAAGAGATTCAAAAAGCATTTGGACAAAGAATCATCAGTGAATATGGTGCTGCTGAAACGGGAATTATTGCTTTTGAATGTAAAAGTGGCAATATGCACCTCAATATGGAGGGCGTGATTGTGGAAGAAATTGACCAAGAGATTGTGGTAACCAATTTGCAAATGCAAGCTTTCCCTATTATTCGTTATAAATTGGGCGATTATATTAAATTGGCACCTAATACCAAAACCTGTGAATGTGGGATGCAACATTTAATCATTGAAGAGGTTACAGGGCGTATTGGGCAGGCTGTTTATGGAAAAAACAATACCTATCCCAGCTTGTATTTTTATTATATTTTTAAAAATTTGGCATTAAAACAAGGCTTATTGCTAACTTATCAAGTGGTTCAGGAAGTGAAAGGTAAATTAACTTTTTTGATAGAACAACCTTTAGATAACAAGCAATTGACACATTTGGAAAATGAAATTGAGGTGTATTTTAAGAATGACATGGAATTTAGTATTGAATATTCGCAAAATTTAACACCTAATAATAAAAAACTGAAAAGTTTTATCTCTAATATTGTATAAATGAACCCATTGGTCTCCATAATTACGCCCTGTTATAATGCTGCAGCCTTTATTGCAGAAACCATTGCGTCTGTGCAAAATCAGACCTTTACAAATTGGGAATGGTTTATTATGGACGATTTTTCAAATGATGCATCCGTTTCCATTATCGAGGAATTTGCGCAAAATGATACCCGAATTAAATTGTTGCCGCTTAAAAAAAATGCTGGTGCGGCTATCGCCAGAAACATGGGAATTGCCTTGGCAAAAGGAAATTATATGACTTTTATTGATGCGGATGATGTGTGGAAACCAAAGTTTTTAGCAGAAAATGTTGAAAGAATAAAGCAATCTGAAGGTTTTCTTTGTGCCTCATATGAAATGTATGACGTTACCTTAAAACAAAAAAAAGGGGAGTTAATTGTCCCAGAATTTGCAACCTACGAGGCTATTTTAAAAACCAATACGGTCAGTTGTTTGACCGCATTTATAGATATTTCGCGCTTGGGGAAGGAGTTTATGCCCGAAATAAAATACCGGCAGGATATGGGGCTGTGGTTAAAATACCTTAAGAAAATAAATAGGGTGGAAGGCATTCAGCAAAGTTTGGCCATATACAGAATTCGAAAACAATCGCTTTCAAACAATAAAATAAACTTATTAAAACATCAGTGGACTTTTTACCGAGACGTGGAAAAATTATCTATTTTAATGTCGGGCTATTATTTTAGTATTTGGATGTATTATGGCGCAAAAAAATACTGGTTGCTGTAAAAAAGTCAAAAGTCAAAAGTCAAAAGCTCAAAGTTCAGGCAGTTAATTCTCATCTGAATTAGCCTGTCCCGTTTTTCCGGTGTGAGGACAGAAAATAATTCATCATCCAAATTTCAAAATCTAAAATTTGGGAAAGCACAGGCAATTATTTTACAAACCAATCGATAGAAAATTGTAAATAAAATTACATAACTTTGGCTGTTTGCTAAATTGAAAAGGTAAAGCGAATTTAAATGAACACAAACAACTTTTATTTCAACATATCTGAGCGCCGACTATATTTACGTGCTCTTGATATTGGATTTACCATAGTGGGTTTATATGTGCTCAATATTTATTCTAATTTCAACTATTTTGATTTTTCAAGTTCAAGCTACAATTTATGGGTTGCTACCTTAATAGTTTACCTCTTGGTATTTGGGGAAATTTTTGAGATGTACGACCTAAAGATTGCCAGCGACAAGTACTTAACCTTAAAAAGTGCTATTATAACCGTATTTTTCGTCACTTTATTTTATGTGTTTACCCCTGTAATATCTCCGCCATTGCCTTCGAACAGGTTGCAGTTGGCCTATTTTTCACTAACCATGCTTTTTTCGATTCTTCTGAATAGATTTTTATACATTCAGTTGATATTCTCTCCCCGTTTCCTGAAAAATATATTGTTAATAGCCGACAGTGCCCAGCTAAAAAATTTGGTTTATGTCATTCAAAATAAGACTGCAAACCGTATTGTGGCCTATGTGTCAAATGGTGTTTTAAAAGGAAATGACACGTTAAATTATATTGCTATTGCTAATGCAAATTTGGAAGAGATTGTTAAAAAAGAGGGGATCAATGAAATTGTAATTTCTTCTAATAATAGCCAATTTATAACGCCAGCCTTAAACAAACAGTTGATTGCATTGTTTGAAAAAGGAATGGCCATCAGAAGTGAAGATAATTTTATTGAAGCTGAAAACCATCGCATTTCTGAGACAAAATTAACCTCAGATTTTTATAACTATTTTACCTTCAGCAAAACCCATCAAAATAATTTATACATGGCATTTATGCGTGTTTTGGACGTATCTTTTTCACTTGTGGGAATTCTGTTTTTCTTTTTGTTAATTCCATTTGTTTTTATTGGTAATTTGTTCGCAAATAAAGGAAAATTGTTATACACGCAAAAAAGAGTGGGCAAAAGAGGCAAAATTTTTAAGATTATTAAATTTCGTACCATGGTGGTAAATGCCGAAATAAACGGAGCAGAGTGGGCACAAAAAAATGATAGTCGGGTAACCATCTTTGGCAGAATTCTAAGGAAAACAAGAGTCGATGAAATTCCACAGTTTATCAATGTGTTAATAGGAGATATGAGTTTGATAGGACCCCGTCCTGAAAGGCCAGAATTTGTGTGGATGCTCGAGCAAGAACTCCCTTTCTATGCCATACGCCATGTTGTAAAACCTGGGTTAACTGGATGGGCGCAAGTCAAGTATCCCTATGCACATTCTGTAGATGACCAGCATAAAAAATTAATGTATGATTTGTATTACATCAAAGAGCGAAATTTATTGTTGGATTTAAGAATCATCATCAAAACCATCAGCACCATTTTATTTTTCCGGGGAACCTAAACTATTTGTAACTAATCAGTACTTAGAGCGCCTAAAGTTTGGCGTACTTAAAGTTAAAAAAGGAGTTATTATAAAAAAGTCTTAATGATATTAGTAACCAACCTTTTTTTGAAAAAAGATTAAAAAAATGTAGCATTTTGAATGAGCTGTTATGTTGTAATTAATTTGCTTTAGGCAACTCTAAACACTCCAAACTTAAGGCACTACTTAATTACAATTATTTTCCCAAGTCAATTTCCACAATTAAAAATCACCTAAAATTCGCTGGTAAAGTGCAGTTTTACATTTGGATATTTCTCCTGAGTCATTTGGATGGAAAACGCAGAGTCGGCCAAAAATACCAGTTGTCCTTGTTTATCATGCGCTAAATAACGTTGTTTTACGCGTTTAAACTCTTTGAATTCCTCACTTTTTGGATCTTTAGGAGCTACCCAGCAGGCCTTGTGCACATGTAAATTTTCGTAACTGCATTTTGCTCCATATTCATGTTCCAATCGGTATTGAATTACTTCATATTGTAAGGCACCAACGGTTCCTATAACTTTTCTGCCGTTTAGTTCTAAGGTAAATAACTGCGCAACGCCTTCATCCATCAATTGATCCAATCCTTTATACAACTGTTTCGATTTCAACGGATCGGCATTGTTTACGTAACGGAAATGTTCTGGCGAGAAGCTAGGAACGCCTTTAAAGTTCAATACTTCACCTTGGGTAAGCGTATCTCCAATTTTAAAGTTTCCTGTGTCTGGAAGCCCAACGATATCGCCCGGAAAAGACTCTTCAATAATTTCTTTTTTTTCGGCAAAAAAGGCATTCGGACTCGAAAATTTGAATTTTTTGTTCAATCGCACATGTAAATAGGGCGCATTTCTTTTAAATGTCCCCGATACAATTTTCACAAAAGCCAAGCGATTTCTATGATTTGGGTCCATATTGGCGTGTATTTTAAATACAAACCCGGTAAGCGTTTCCTCTTTAGAATCCACCAAGCGCGTATCTGCCATTTTGGGCTGAGGCGATGGCGCAATATCAATAAAGCAGTCCAGCAATTCCTTAACCCCAAAATTGTTTAAGGCCGATCCAAAAAATACTGGTTGCAATTCACTGTTTAAATAGGCGTTTTTATCAAATTCAGGATATACTTCTGTTAAAATATTTAATTCTTCGCGTAAAACATTTGCCGATTTTTCACCTATAAATTTGTCAAGTTCCGGCGTAGAAATATCTGTCAATTCAATTCCCTTGGAAACGGTTAGCTTGTTGTCTCCAGAAAATAGGTTTATTTTCTTTTCGTAAATATTGTAAATCCCCTTAAAATCGTAGCCCATTCCAATAGGAAAGCTCAATGGTGTTACTGTCAAACCCAATTTTTGCTCTACTTCATCCAGCAAATCAAAAGCGTCTTTTCCCTCCCTGTCCATTTTATTGATAAAAACAATGATGGGAATTTTGCGCATTCTGCAAACTTCCACCAGTTTTTCGGTTTGTTCCTCAACCCCTTTTGCAACGTCTATCACAACAATAACACTGTCAACCGCCGTCAATGTCCTAAAAGTATCTTCGGCAAAATCCTTGTGACCGGGCGTGTCTAAAATATTAATTTTTTTTCCTTTATAGTTAAAAGCCAATACAGAAGTGGCCACCGAAATTCCCCTCTGACGTTCAATCTCCATAAAATCGGAAGTGGCACCTTTCTTTATCTTGTTGCTTTTAACGGCTCCAGCCTCTTGTATGGCGCCCCCAAACAGCAATAATTTTTCGGTCAAGGTGGTTTTTCCCGCATCGGGATGCGAAATAATTCCAAAAGTGCGTCTGCGTCGTATTTCTTCTAAAAAAGTCATTAATAAAATTTTGAGGTGCAAATATATGGCTAATTAGACGATTTGGCAATTAGAATTTTCAGGCAATCAAGTCTGGAACTTCATCAAACTTAAATGATTAAAAAACTGCTTTATAATGCAGCTATTATTTTGGGCGCTCCCCGCCAAATGGCGTGGGCGGGCTTTATTCGTTATTTTTATTTTGTTGATAAGGAACTCATGAATACTGGTATTTCGTGGTTCGCTTTGTTTTGTTGCGAAAAGCAACAAAAAAAGAGCTCATACAAACCACTTAATCCCTAACCAAATTGATTTACGATTTAGGAATTTTGTCTGGCGCAATCAAATGTTAACCAAAACAAAATTGCCATTTGCGGTTAAAATAGAGATTGTCCAATAATTGGTTTATTGCGATTTAATACTTTGTGAATCTTTGTGTTTTTTCTTTGTGAATCTCCGTGTAATAGCTTTTTATTACGCGGAGTTTCTCGGAGAGCCACGAAGTTGCACAAAGAAGATTTTAGCCATCTAGCGAACTTAGCGTAAAACTTTGCCCTTTGCGTATTTTCTTTGCGTTTATTTATCAGTTAAATGCAAAATTTAATTGAATTTATTTTTATGGTTTTTATCATAGAATACGCAGATCGAATTACGAATTACAATATTAGATTAAAAAAAACTTTAAATTACAAATCAAAATTGATAGTTGTTTGCGTATTCCCTTTATAAGTAATAATTAATTTCTTATTTTGGAAGGGTAACTTTTAGGATCTATGGCAGTAGGGGACCAGCTGTTAAAAAACGCCAATACTTCTTTGGTTGAATAGCCTTTGTTTTCCTCTAAATAAACGCTGTTTTGGGTATGCAACCTATTTCCTTTTCCATCCAATACCACAAACACTGGAAAACCAAAACGTTGAGGATAACCCAATTCAGCCAAGATTTCCTCATTCCAGTTTTCTTTAGAATAATTAAGATGATAGGCGATATATTTCCCGGTTAAAACACTTTTTAACGTGTCGTTCTCCGTTGCTTTTTTATTAAACTTAATACACCAGCTGCACCAGTTTCCGCCAATTTGTAACAATACATGTTTTCCTTCAGCATTTGCTTTAGTAACCATGTTTTGAATATCAGTTTTGGCATCGGCTTCGGGATTGTATAATTTTGTTTCTGATGTTTGAGCCCATAAATCAATCACCATTAACAAGGTAAAAACGACTAGAATTATTTTTTTCATTTGATAAGATTTAGCGTGCAAAAATAAGGCTTTTTTTTAAGGGAAAAACTTACTTATGTCATAGTTACCGTTAATTCCTGACCAATTACATAAATACAAGTTTGATTTACAACTGCAGAAATCACTGGATTTACTTTTCATAACATAATTGAAGCGTCTGATTGGTGCGGGTAAAACCAGAAAAATAAATATTTTTTTATAGAACAACAATGATTTTTTATTTTGCTCCTCAATATTGGCAATATTTTGTTACCTAATTCTGTTTCTGAACAACATTATTGTCATAACTTTGTTAAATAATTTTTGAAAAATCAATAAAAAGAGGACTATGGATTTTAAAATTGGGGACAAAATTGCTGTTATTGATGATGTTATAAAAGGAAAAGTGACTGAAGTGCATCCTACTAAAATTGTAGTTGAGGATGAGGACGGATTTTCTTATGAATACGCGCCAAAAGAATTGGTAATCATTAGAGAAAGTCAGAAAGAACTTTCTAAATTCAGCGATATTGACAATGAATATTTGTCTGAAAAGATTAATGATACTTCTTCTAAGAAAAACAAGCCGCAGTTTAAAACAAATGTGAAGCCCGATAAGTTACCACCTATGGAAGTTGATTTGCACATCAACCAGCTCATCGCTTCAACAAAGGGAATGGACAATTATGATATGCTTACCCTTCAGTTGGAGACGGCCAAATATAAATTGGAATTTGCGATTAAAAACAGAATCCCTAAAATAGTTTTTATTCACGGAATGGGCGCCGGAGTTTTAAAAACAGAATTGGAATTTTTATTTAAAAAATACAATGTTTATTGGAACGACGCTTCCTTTCAAAAGTACGGTTTAGGAGCAACAGAAGTTGGAATCTATCAAAATTTAAAAAATTAGTTTTTTGTTTCTAATGTCCCAAAATAAAAATTTTCAAAGTAAATACGTTCCTTACCATCATTAAATAATAATTCTGAAATGGTGATTTCATGAGAATAGCCAGTAATTATACTGTCTTTCAATATTTCTGTTGTTGTAATATTTACAACTCCTCTTTCATCTGCTTTAAGTTCTTTTAAAATTTTTGGTTCTATGGGCGGAATGTCCTGACAAAAATAGTTTTCAGTAATGCCTTTATCAAAAATCCGATAGGTTGCTGTTACTGTTGATGAAATAGGAAGCACTCGTACTTTTACTATGGTATCAATCGCTGTTGACGGTAGTGTTAAAACCAATACTTCTGTGCTTTTGGTATTTGAGATATATAAAACATATTCTCCGCATATATTCACTTCTTCGGTAAATTCAAAGTCAGGCACATCAAAATCCCCATCATTGCAGGCATTTAGAGTGAACGCCAAAAAGAGTATCAATAGTTTTTTCATAAGAAATAATTTCAACACAAAAATAGAATTTTTAGCCAAGTCAGCACCAAATGAAACCAACTATTTTAATTACTTTTGCTTTTAATGAAAACGATATACTTAGACAACGCTGCCACTACACCCATATTGCCCGAAGTAATTGATACCATTTCAAGTGCAATGGTCAATGTCTATGGGAATCCGTCCTCAATTCATCACTTTGGGCGAAAGGCGAAATCCATGGTTGAAACTGCCCGTAAAAATATTGCAAAACATTTCAATGCATCAGCCCAAGAAATAGTTTTTACTGCTGGCGGAAGCGAAGCGGATAATTTAATACTTCGAAATGCCATTACCAATTTAGGCGTTACAACAATTATTTCATCTAAAATTGAACATCACGCCGTATTGCATACCTTAGAACAGCTGCGTAATGAATTTGATATAGTTGTAAAGTATGTTGATTTAGATGAAAAAGCGAATGTTGATTATAGGCATTTAGAGCAGTTACTTCAAGCATCTGACGAGAAAAAATTGGTGAGTTTGATGTTTGTTAATAATGAAATTGGCAACATTTTAAATCTTAAAAAAGTATCGGAATTGTGCAGCGCCAACAATGCCTTGTTTCATTCTGATACCGTGCAAGGCATTGGTCATTTAAGTATTGATATTAAACAAACACCAATTGATTTTTTTGTTGCAAGCGCCCATAAATTTCATGGTCCTAAAGGCGTTGGATTTGCCTATATAAAAAAAGGATTTGGTATTCATCCAATTTTGTATGGAGGTGAGCAGGAGCGTGGTGCCAGAGCAGGAACAGAAAACATGCACAGTATTTTGGGAATGGAAAAAGCCCTGGAAATTTCTTGCATGAGCATGCATGAGGAATCCACTTATATCCAACAACTCAAAAATTATTTTATTGGAGAATTGAGGCGAAATTTTGAAGGAATTGAGTTCAACGGACAATCAGAAAGTATAACAGAAAGCAGTTATATTATTTTAAATGTTCGTTTTCCAAAAGCTTATGCAATGTTGCTTTTTAATTTAGACTTAAATGGTATTGCGGTTTCCGGGGGAAGCGCATGTCAAAGTGGAAGCAATATGGGGTCGCATGTTTTACATGAAATATTGCCCGAAAAAGAGGCGAAAAAAACCTCGGTTCGATTTTCTTTTTGTAAATTTAACACTTTTGAAGAATTAGACATTGTGATACAAACTTTAAAAAAACTATTAAATTAGATGCTTAATTATCCTATTAAGTTTTATCCCATTTTAAAAGAAAAAATTTGGGGAGGAACAAAATTAATGACCCAACTTCATAAAAAATCTACCGCTAAAAATGTTGGTGAAAGTTGGGAATTATCTGATGTCAACCAAAATGTCTCTGTGGTTTCAAATGGAAAATTAAAAGGAAAAACCTTAGGTGAATTGTTAGAAACCTATAAGGCAGAATTGATTGGAGAAAATAATTATACGCATTTTGGAAACAATTTTCCGCTGCTGATTAAATATATTGATGCAAAAGAGGATTTGTCTGTTCAGGTGCATCCAAATGACACACTCGCTAAAAAACTGCACAATTCTTTTGGAAAGACTGAAATGTGGTATATTATGCAGGCTGATGCAGATTCAAAACTTGTTGTGGGATTTAGCAAAGAAATTACGCCAGTTCAATATCTAAATTATGTTGATGAAAAGAAAATACCTTCTATCTTAAATTATGAAAAAGTAAAAGCAGGCGATGCATTTTTAATTGAACCAGGAACTGTTCATACCATTGGCGCTGGAATTGTTTTGGCAGAGATTCAACAAACTTCTGACATTACCTATAGAATTTATGATTGGGACAGGGTTGATGACAGAGGAAATTCGAGAGAATTACATACAGATCTTGCCATTGAAGCCATCAATTTTAGAGATAAAATTAAAGCAAAACACAAGTACTCCACCTTTATAAATTCATTAAATACCATTGTAAAATGTGAGTATTTTACAACTAATTTTATTCATGTTGTTGGAGAAAAGGAATTGGATTATGAGGCAACGGATTCATTTGTGATTTTTATGTGCGTTCAGGGAAAAGCAATAATTTCAATTGATACGCATGCTGAAAAGCTTAACTTGGGAGAAACAGTGTTAATTCCGGCTACTGCCAATAAAGTAACGATAGTCTCAAAAAATTGTAAGTTATTGGAAGTAAGCGTCTAAATGATATTTACCTCAACTTCAAGCGCTATTTTGAAATTTTGCATCACTGATTGTTGAATTTTTTGGGCTAAGTCGTAAATTTCTTTACCACTTGCGTTGTTGTAATTCACCAAAACCAATGCCTGTTTTTCGTGAACGCCGGCATCTCCAAAACGTTTTCCTTTAAATCCGCATTGTTCAATTAACCAACCTGCGGGAATTTTAATTTCGTTTTCGGAAATTATATAATGCGGAATTTCGGGATATTTCTTTGTTAATTCTTTAAATAATTCGACCTGTATTACTGGGTTTTTAAAAAAACTTCCGCTGTTTCCAATTTCTTTTGGGTCAGGAAGTTTACTTTGTCTGATCGCAATTACAGCGTCTGCAATTTCTTTGATGGAAGGATTTTCTTTTTCAGTCAATAAATTTCTTATAGCTCCGTAAGAAATATTAACAGAATGATTTTTTTTGGTAAGTTTAAATGTAACATTGGTAATGATGTATTTTCCTTTTAATTCATTTTTGAAAACAGAATTCCGGTATCCAAAATTACAATCTTCATTTGTGAAAATTTTGGTTTTGCCTGTCGAAATTTCAATTGCTTCCAATTGCTGAAAAACATCTTTAATTTCAACACCATAAGCACCAATATTTTGAATAGGGGAAGTACCCACATTTCCCGGAATTAAAGCCAAATTTTCCAATCCGCCATAGTTTTGGGAAACGCACCAAAGCACCAATTCATGCCAATTTTCACCAGCTTCAGCAGTGACCAAAACCTTATCATTAAAATCATTTACAATAATGCCTTTTGTGTTTAAGTGGACGACCAATTTTTCCACATCGGCGGTCAGTAAAATATTGCTTCCTCCGCCTAAAATAAAGATATTTTTTTCTGAAGCGATTAATTCCTTTAAGTCTTTAAGGGAATTTACGGAAATAAAACGTTTGGCATTTGTATGAATGCCAAACGTATTATATGGTTTTAACGATATGTTTTGTTGAATTTTCAACTATTTTTTATTGTATTTTTTAAGCGCCGCTCTTAAAATTTCAACGGAGCGAACAAGATCCTCTTTTTTGAGTACATAAGCAATTCGGACTTGTTTTGTGCCAAATCCTTTGGTGGAATAAAATCCAGCTGCAGGAGCTACCATAACTGTTTGATTGTCCAAATTGAAATCTTCTAACAACCATTGCGCAAATTTATCAGCATCATCCACAGGAAGTTCTGCAACACAATAGAAAGCACCTTTTGGGGTGGCAACTTTTATACCTTCAATTTTATTCAGCTCAGCAATTAAAATGTCTCTACGGGCTTTATACTCAACAATTACTTCATCAAAATAAGTTTGTGGGGTTTCCAAAGCGGCTTCACTTGCAATTTGTTCAAAAGTAGGCGGACTTAACCTTGCTTGGGCGAATTTTAAAACAGTGCTGATGACTTGTTTGTTTTTGCTGACCAAACAGCCAATTCTGGCGCCACACATGCTATAACGTTTTGAAACGGAATCAATAATGATTGCGTTATCGTCTAAGCCAAAACCACTTAATACAGATTGGTACTCTTCATTGTCGTAAATAAATTCTCTATAAACCTCGTCGGCAATTAAAAATAAATCGTGTTTTTTAACAATATCAGCCAGTTTTTGAATTTCTTCTTTGGAATACAAATAGCCAGTTGGATTGTTGGGATTGCAAATTAAAATAGCCTTGGTTTTTGACGAAATTAATTTTTCAAATTCCTCCATTGGAGGCAATGCAAAGTTATCTTCAATTTTTGAAATCACTGGAACAATTTTCACGCCTGATGCAGTAGAAAAACCTAAATAGTTTGCGTAAAATGGTTCAGGAATAATAATTTCATCGCCTGGATCTGTAATACTTCCCATGGCGAACAATAAGGCTTCAGAACCACCGGTAGTGACAATAATTTCATCAGCAGTTACGGGAATGTTTTTTTTGTTATAATAATTTGTGATTTTTTTTCGATATTCTTCAGAACCTTCAGAGCGGCTGTAAGCAAGTACTTCAACAGTATTATTTTTTACTGCATCAAGCGCAACTTTTGGAGTTTTAATATCTGGCTGCCCAATATTCAAATGAAAAACTTTAATTCCTCTTTTTTTAGCATTTTCAGCATAAGGAACTAATTTTCTAATCGGAGATTCAGGCATAGTTGCACCTTTAATTGAGATTTTAGGCATCGTATTTTATTTATAAATAATATACTGCAAAATTGCGAAATTAATTTTGAAATTCTTGTCTTTTAAGCGCATTTGTTAATGGTTAAAATTTTCATAAAAGTTAGGCTATTATGATGTGTTTTTGTAGATTAACAAAAACTTAAAGGTAAAAATTATTGAAATTCTATTTAAGAACGGTATTATTTTCGATTATTATATTATTTGTTGCAACGAAAACGAATGCACAAAGCAGGTTTCAACTTGAAAATGCTGGAAAAAGACAATCTATTTCGTTTAAACTTTCAAATAATTTAATCATATTTCCCATTGAAGTCAATGGCAGGTCGTTGAATTTTATTCTGGATTCAGGCGTTGGCGCAACTTTGTTGTTTAATTTGCATAGCAAGGATTCTGTTATGCTTCATAACAAGGAGAAAATTAGGTTGCAAGGATTGGGTAGTGAAGAATCGGTTGAGGCAGTTTTGTCTAAGGGCAACCTTTTTACCTTTGGAAATATCACAGGTTACAATCAAAGTTTATATCTGATTTTAGATGACAGTTTCGATTTGTCTTCAAAGCTTGGAATTACCATTCATGGAATTATCGGATACGAACTCTTAAAAGATTTTATTGTTGACATTAATTATGGCAAAAAACGCATCAATTTTTACAATCCCGATAAATACAAGCATAAAGTTTGTAAAAAATGCGAGACGTTTGATTTGTCTTTTTTTAAATTGAAGCCATATATTAACGTGGGAATTAAAGTAAACCCTGTTTCAACCAACATTATTCCCGTTAAACTATTAATTGATTCTGGAGGAAGTGATGCCCTATGGCTGTTTGAAAATAGTCATCCTGAGATTTTGGCGCCAACAAAGTTTTTTAATGATTTTTTAGGTGAAGGGTTAAGCGGTACTGTTTACGGAAAAAGAACTTATATTGGGGCATTGGTGATTGGAAAATTTGAATTAAAGGAACCGACGGTGTCTTTTCCAGACTCCTTATCCATTTCACATGCGCGCCAGTTTGAAGAAAGAAACGGGAGCTTGGGCGCTTCTGTTCTGAAGCGATTTAATTTGATATTTGATTATCAGAACAATAAAATTTCCTTTAAAAAGGGCAGTTTTTTTAAGGAGCCATTTAGGTATAATATGAGTGGTATTGAGCTTGTTTATAACGGAAAGCAATTGGTAAAAGAACAAGATAATGTTTCAATTGGGTTGGCAAAAGTCAATGCCAATGATAAAAATACCGTTATTTTGGACTATAACTATAAATATACATTTAAGCCGTCCTATAAAATTCATAATTTGCGTGAAGGTTCTCCAGCATTTGATGCCGGATTGTTAGCAGGAGATATTGTAATTAAAATTAACGGAAAGTTTACTTATGAAATGGAATTGGATGAAATAGTTGGAAAATTTTTTCAAAAGGAAAATACCAAGATTTCATTGGTTGTAGAAAGAAACGGAAAAGATTATGAATATTATTTCTTATTAAAGGATATACTTAAATAAAAACGACCCTCATTGCTGAAGGTCATTTTAAAAAAAAAAACTAATTTAAACTTACTCTTTTAAAACGATTCCTTTTATTTGTAGGCTTTTAACAGGTTCATTTGCATTAGAAGAAACCGTAATTGATTTTGAAAATCCACCAGGTCTATTGGTGTCATATTTAACCTCAATTTCTCCGCTGTCACCAGGCATAATTGGACCATCTGGTTTTTTTGGTACGGTACAACCACAACTTGATTTGATGTCGTTGATTACTAAAGGAGATTTTCCGACATTTTTAAATTTAAAGGTGCGAACACCATTAGAATTCAATGCAATTTTGCCGTAATCTATAACTTCAGTAACAAACTCAAATGAAGGTGAATTTGGATCCTTTGGCTTTTCAGTTACTTGTTTTTCTTGGGCATTCATTGTGAATGTTAAAAATCCCAGAACGAATAAAGTGATTATTTTTTTCATAATTTCTATTTAAAATGTAAAGTTAGTATTTTTTTTAAGTTTTCAAAATTTTTTATGATATGTCATATAATTGTACATTTGCGAATTCTATTACAAATAATATACCAAAATGAGTTTAGCAACAAAATATAGCCCTAAAGAAATAGAAGATAAATGGTACGAGTACTGGATGAAGAATAACTATTTTCATTCTACACCCAATGAAAAAGAGCCGTACACTATTGTAATTCCACCCCCTAACGTTACAGGCGTTTTACATATGGGGCACATGTTGAACAATACCATTCAGGATATATTAATCAGAAGAGCCAGGCTAAAAGGATTTAACGCTTGTTGGGTTCCGGGAACAGACCACGCGTCTATTGCAACTGAGGCAAAAGTTGTCGCTAAATTGAAAGAACAAGGGATTCAGAAATCGGAGCTGACAAGAGATGAATTTTTGAAACACGCTTGGAATTGGACAGATGAGCACGGTGGAATTATTTTGGAACAGCTTAAAAAATTGGGTGCTTCCTGCGATTGGGATCGCACAAAGTTCACGATGGATACTGATTTAAGTGAATCTGTCATCAGTGTTTTTATCGATTTATATAAAAAAGGGTTGATTTATCGCGGTTATAGGATGGTGAACTGGGATCCTTCCGCAAAAACAACCTTGTCTGATGAAGAAGTGATTTATGAAGAAAAAGCAGGCAATCTTTATTATCTAAAATACAAAATAGAAGGCAGTAATGAATTTTTAACCATTGCAACAACGCGCCCTGAAACAATTTTTGGTGATACTGCTATTTGTATCAATCCAAATGATCCGCGTTTTTCGCATTTAAAAGGTAAAAAAGCGATTGTTCCAATTGCCAACAGGGTAATCCCAATTATTGAGGATGAATATGTTGATATTGAGTTTGGAACAGGTTGTTTAAAGGTAACACCTGCACACGATCCAAATGATAAAGTTTTGGGGGAAAAACACCAGTTGGAAGTGGTGGATATTTTTAATGATGATGCCACGTTAAATTCCTTCGGATTTCATTACGAAGGAAAGGATAGATTTGTTGTTCGCAAAGAAATTACCAAAGAATTGGAAAATTTAGAGACTTTGACCAAAGTTGAATCTTATGTTCATAAAGTGGGAACTTCCGAAAGAACCAAAGAGGTTATTGAACCAAAAATTTCTGCCCAATGGTTTTTAAAAATGGATACCCTTGTGAAACCGGCTTTAAAAGCAGTTTTGGAAGATGAGGAAATTCACTTTTTCCCTAAACATTATAACAATACCTATAAACATTGGCTAGAAAATATCAGGGACTGGAATATCTCGCGTCAACTATGGTGGGGACACCGGATACCCGCTTATTTTTATGGGGATGGCGTAAACGATTTTGTGGTGGCTTCAACAATAGAGGAAGCTGTAAAATTGGCTTCGGAAAAAGTTGGGAAAAAGTTAACTTCAGACGACATTAAACAAGATCCAGATGCATTAGACACTTGGTTTTCGTCTTGGTTATGGCCAATCTCGGTTTTCGACGGAATTAGATATCCTGACAATAAAGAAATTAATTACTATTATCCTACCAACGATTTGGTAACAGGACCGGATATTATTTTCTTTTGGGTTGCACGGATGATTTTTGCAGGTTATGAATTCAGAAATGAAAAACCTTTTACCAATGTTTATTTTACGGGAATTGTACGCGATAAACAAGGTCGGAAAATGTCTAAGTCCCTAGGAAATTCTCCAGATCCCATCGAATTGATTGAAAAATTTGGCGCAGATGGCGTTCGTGTAGGAATGTTATTGTGTTCCGCAGCTGGTAACGATTTGTTGTTTGATGAAGATTTGGTGGCGCAAGGGCGTAATTTCTCCAATAAAATTTGGAATTCCTTCCGTTTAATTAAAGGATGGGAAGTTTCAGAAACCTTAGAACAGCCAATAGCTGCCAAAGTGGCAATCGAATGGTACAATTCAAAATTTCAGCAAGCCTTAAGTGAACTTGAAAAATCGTTTGAACAATACCGTATTAGTGAAGCTTTAATGATTACCTATAAACTAATTTGGAACGATTTTTCTTCCTGGTTTTTAGAAATGGTAAAACCTGGGTATCAGATGCCAATTGATGCCAAAACCTACAATGCAACAATTAATTTTTTGGAAGATAACTTAAAAATATTACATCCATTTATGCCGTTTTTATCGGAAGAAATATGGCAAGATATTACAGATAGAACGCCAAATGAGGCGTTGATTATTGCGGAATATCCAAAAGCAACAGCAATAAATGAAACTTTAATAAATGATTTTAAATTTGCCTCGGAAGTGATTTCAGGAGTTAGAACCATCAGAAAAGACAGAAATATTGCATTTAAGAATACGATTGAACTTTCGGTAATCAACAATGAAAATACTACAAATTATTTTGACTCGGTTATTGAAAAACTGGGGAATATAAGCTCTCTAACCTATGTTTCAGAAAAAGTGGAAGGGGCTTTGAGTTACAGGGTAAAATCCAATGAGTATTTTATCCCGATGGAAGCTGACATCAATACAGAAGAGGAAAAAGCCAAATTACTCGAAGAACTAAAGTATATTGAAGGTTTTTTGCAGTCGGTTCAAAAGAAATTAAGCAATGAACGTTTTGTAAACAGTGCCCCAGAACAAGTTATCGCAAACGAACGCAACAAAGAAGCAGATGCTTTGGCGAAAATAGAAACGATAAAAGCGAGTTTGAGAAGCATAGCCCCCTAACCCCCGAAGGGAGAACTATTATTATACCGGAAAAAAGAATTTAGGAAATCCACAAAAAAAGGTTAAAATTAAACTTCAGCAGTTTAATTTTAACCTTTTTCTTTTATCTTTCAGCTTTCAACTTTTTTATTCCCCCTTCGGGGACTAGGGGGCTTAAACCTTCGACATCACAAATTCTATCACCTCTTTTTCAATGGCAAGTGCTTTTTGGTAGATGACTTCACTTTTCGCTATAATTTCTTCGGCAAAAACCCTGTCTTTGATGTCTTTAGCATTAATTTTAACATTAAAGTAAGCACCTACAACAGCAGTTCTTGCGCACAAAGCGCCAACACCGGCATCGGAAATGGAACTTTGCATACCTTCTTTTATCATAGCCTGCATCACTTCCATAGAATTATAGGCGGTTTCCATTACCAGAAACGGAATTTCAGTTGCATAAATAGTCGCTTCTTCTATGGCTTGTTTGCGTGCTTCTTTTTCTTCCTCGGTCGATTTTGGCATCCTAAATCCATCGATAATTTTACCAAAAGCAATGGTGTCTTCATCCACCAAATGCAATAATTTATTTTTATAGGCCTGACCTTTTACAGCCCAATCGGAATAGAATTCCCATTTGTCATCCCAACCAGCTTTATGCGACGATAAATTGGCAACCATAGTTCCCAAGGAGACTCCTAAAGCGCCAACATAAGCCGAAATTGAACCACCTCCTGGCGCAACAGATTCCGCAGCTGTTTCTTCGGCAAAGCCGCTTACCGTTAAATCGATCAATTTTTTTGTAGCGTCTTTAAGCAAATATTCGATAATTTTTTCATTTGGGTTGAAGGGTTTTAAATCATCCAAGCCAAGTGATTTTACAGCGATTTTAATTTTCTCTGCTTCTGAAATTCCTAAAGAACGTTGTTGTTTACGCAAAAAATAATCACCTGCTTCTAACATCGCTTTTAATGGAATCAATCCAATTAATTCCGAACCCGTAACTCTCAAACCTCTTTCAATGGCGCATTTTTCGGTTTCGTCAAAAGCGATATGCATTGGTGTTATATTGATATTGGTTAGGTTGTAAGAGATTTGCGCTATTCC
The DNA here is from genome assembly GCA_027449025.1 of Lutibacter sp. Lineage (GTDB taxonomy): Bacteria > Bacteroidota > Bacteroidia > Flavobacteriales > Flavobacteriaceae > Lutibacter. The sequence continues at coordinate 26,618 of DAIDMK010000016.1, forward strand.
ATACTCTTCAATATACCAGCCAATTCCTTTTACGGCTTTTAATTTTCCCGGAATACGAATTGGTTCCCCATTTTTATCCAACATCACTTTTCCTGAAGTGCCGTTTTCATGTTTTATCCTTCCTGCTTCCCGAATATCGAAAGCGATGGCATTTGCTCTTCTGGTTGAAGTGGTATTTAAATTGATATTGTAGGCTATTAAAAAATCGCGTGCTGATATTGCTACAGCACCTGTTCTCGCAACAGTTTCGTTAAATTGGGCCGGGCCAAAATCGGGTTTCCAAGTTGGATTTACCAATTTATCTTTCAATCCTTCATATTCTCCAGCACGACAGTTGGCTAAATTTTTGCGGATTTCACTGGTGGCGGCTTTCTCGTAATAATAACCGGGAATTCCTAATTCCTTGCCAACGCGTTCCCCTAATTTATGGGCATAAACTGCGGCTTCATCTAAAGTAATTCCTGATATTGGAACGAGCGGACAAACGTCTGTTGCACCAAAGCGCGGATGCTCACCTGAATGTTTGCTCATATCTATTAATTCTGCAGCTTTTTTAATCAGTCTAAATGCAGCCTCAATCACATTTTTTGGTTCACCAACAAAAGTAATCACCGTTCTGTTGGTTGCTTTCCCAGGGTCCACCTCCAGTAATTTTACACCTTCAACAGTTTCAACTACAGCAGCAATGGCGTTTATTTTGGCAATATCGCGTCCTTCACTAATATTTGGAACGCATTCTATTAATTGTTTGTTCATTTTTTCTATTTTAAAGGTCAAATTTAGGCAGTATATTTCAATTTTTTAGTATTCTTTCTGAAATAAATTGGAAGGATTTAAGTGATTTGGCTAATTAGTTTTATTTTTGTCTGAATTATAAATCCAATCTCTATATATGAAAAAAGTGTTAATTACCGGAATGGCTGGTTTTATTGGCCATCATTTGGCAAAATTGTTAGTGAAATCGAATTATGAAGTGGTTGGATTGGACAATATTAATGATTATTACGATCCTCAACTAAAATATGCGCGTTTAAAAGATTTGGGTTTTGAAACTGATGCTGTCGAATATAATAAGTTGCAAAAGTTGGTAGGCATTTCTTTTATAAAATTAGACCTAACGGACTTATCATCGCTTAAAAATCTTTTTAAAGAACAGCAATTTGATTATGTGGTAAACTTGGCAGCACAGGCAGGTGTAAGATATTCATTAGAAAATCCGCACGCTTATGTGGATAGCAATATTACCGGATTTTTAAATATTTTGGAAAGTTGCAGGGATTTTCCGGTGGAGCATTTATTGTTCGCTTCTTCAAGTTCTGTTTACGGGTTAAGTGAAGAAATTCCTTTTCAAGAGGACAATTGTACCGACCATCCTTTGGCGATGTATGCAGCAAGTAAAAAAGCCAATGAAATGATGGCGCATTCTTATGCCAATTTGTACAATATCCCTTCAACTGGATTGCGATTTTTTACGGTATATGGTCCCTGGGGAAGACCCGATATGGCGCTGCATATTTTCACTAAAGCCATTGTGGAAGACAAGGAATTTGAAGTGTTCAACAACGGAAATATGAGCCGCGATTTCACTTATGTTGACGATATTGTTGAAAGCATCAAACGATTATTGCCATTGGCGCCAAAAGAAAATAATCCGAAGTTTAATCCAGCAAAACCAACTTCTTCAAAAAGCACAAAACCATATCAGTTATTTAATATTGGAAATAACAGTCCGGTTGCTTTAATGGACTTTATAACAGCCATTGAAAAAGCCTTAGGTAAAAAAGGAAAAATGGTGTTTAAGCCAATGCAGCCGGGTGATGTGCAAAGTACTTACGCCAATGTTGAAAGTTTATTCAATTATATTAATTTTAAACCGGAAACCAATTTAGAAGATGGGATTAAGGCTTTTGTAAAGAAGTATTTAGAGTTGCATTCTTAGTTCTAGACTATTTCAGAAAAAAAACTGTCTAAAAAGTAATTAAATTCGTCATTCTGAATTTATTTCAGAATCTTACCATATTGAATATTAATCATTATGGGAACCTGAACCAAGTTCAGGTTGACGAAATTTTCATTTTTCAGACAGTCTCTTTATTAAGTATATTGTAAATAAATCTTACAGTTTAAAACCAATTCTTCCGAAGAAATAAGCGCCGTCAGAACCCATTTGAACAGAATCCATCAATCCGCCTTGATCAGTCCAACCATCAAATTGAGGCGTTGCATAAGTGTTAAAAATGTTATTTCCACCAACGGTAAAAGTAAGTGATTTAGAAATTTCATAAGAGAAATTTAAATCAACAACCATTTTTGCTTTGTAGGTATCGGTTGCAACATCATACAAGGCATTAGCTTCCGCAAGCGTAGTTGCCGGGGTGTCTACCCACTGAAAATCTTGCAATTTTACTTCGCTAAACTGTGTTAAATTAATATTTGCATTGAATTTCTTATGTGTAAAGCCCATATTCAGCCCAAATTTATAATCAGGGGCGGCAGCTTCAAGATATGCTCTTGAAAAAGGACTAAAGAAAGTATATTCATTTAGACTTCCATTGTGAATTTTATCAATTTTAAGGTCATTAATATTTCCAGTTAATCCCAAATTAAAAGAGTTATTGCTGTTAATGGATGCATTGTAAGTAAAAACCATATCAAGACCTTGTGTTCTTGTGTCAACGCCATTGGCAAAAAACTGTGCAGCTTCAACACCTGGGATTCCAAGTCCGGTAGCATCAAAATTGTCAGTTAACACAATTCTGTCATCAACACTAATTGAATAAGCATCTACAGTTGCAGTAAATCCGCCTTTTTTATAGGTAAATCCAATACTGCCATTTAATGCTTTTTCCTCTGTTAATTGATTGATTCCAAAACCTTTTGTAACGGTACTGTTATTGGCGGAAAGCAAGGAGGTTAATGATTGACCGTTCACAATATTTGTGAATATTAAATTGTAGTAAAGTTGTGCCAATGAAGGTGCCCTAAAACCTGTGGATAAGGAACCGCGTAACGATAAGTTTTCATTCACCTTAAACCTGCTGGCCAATTTGTAGTTAAAGGTACTTCCAAAATCGCTGTAATCTTCGTAACGCAAAGCCACTGCAACCAAAAAATTATCGCTTAAATTGAATTCAGAATCAACATAAAGACCTAGGTTACTTCTGCTCCTGTCAACTTCATTGTCAGGGCTGTAACCAGGAAATCCCTGAGAACCGCCAGGAAGATCATCCCCATTTGAGTCAAAAGCCACAGTTTGTATGGCTGGATTAGTCACTGGCAATCCGTCTACATCATATAAAGCATAAGATGATTCTTCACCAGAGAAAATAATAAAATTTTCCGTTCTGTATTCCATACCAAAAGCAAGGTTGATTCCGCTTGCTGCTTCTTCAAAATATTTATTGAAATCTACCCCAGTGGTATTTTGAGAAAGGCTATGTCCGCCAGCATCAAAATCGGTAGGGGAGGCATCTTTCAAAGAAGCGTTATTTGAATTTTTGATATAATAATGAAAACTGTTTTTCCCATAAGTATTGTTAAAATCAAGATTCCACCCGTTTTCCATGGTATGTCTTACGCCAGCCGAAACAGAAGCATCTATAATATTAGACGTAATTTGTGGCGTAAATCCATTAGGATATAAACTTGGTACAGAACGGTTATCTCCATTTGCATAACTATCTCTAGAAAAAGCATTGGCATTGGTGTCTCTATAATTTCTGCCTCCAAAAGCATAGATTTCAGTATTTTCAGAAACAGGAATCATCGTGTTAATCATAAAATTGAATGCGTCAACAGCAGCACTTCCATATCCCTTTCTCCAATCAAAACCTGGACGCAATGTTTTTTCTTTTGAAAGTAATTCAGTCGTGAAATTTATAAATCCATTTTCACCAACTTTTACGCCATAGTTTAGGTCTAATTTTGTGGTTTCCCCATCAAAATTTTTGTCTTTTCCGTCCAGCCTGTTTTTTCCTTCCACATTGTGCAAAGTTTCTCCAGTTGCTTCTTCCCAGCCATCTCCAATGGCGGTACTATAAGCACCATAAGTAATTCCTCCAGTAACACCATCGGTATTATCTTTTAATACAATATTTATAACACCGGCAATAGCATCAGAACCATATTGCGCGGAAGCGCCGTCTCTTAAAACTTCTATTCTTTTTATAGCAGCAACCGGAATTGCATTTAAGTCAGTTCCCGAATTTCCTCTTCCTCTAGTTCCAAAAATATTTACAAGCGAAGATTGGTGTCTTCTTTTTCCATTGATTAAAACCAAAGTTTGGTCAGGACCAAGCCCCCTTAACGATGCAGGAACGATATGGTCGGCGCCATCAGAGCCAGATTGTTTTGTGGCATTAAATGAAGGTGCCGCATATTGCAGAATTTGTGTAATTTCAATATTTCCGTTTTTGGTGGCAATTTCACTCACATCAATTACATCAACTGGAACAGGCGTGTCCATGGCAGTTCTTTTGGTACTTCTTGAGCCCACAATTTGAACTTCCTTTAATTGTTCTCCACTTTCTAACTTAACATTTATAACGTTTTTTGTCACTATGATTTCCTGTGACTGGTAGCCAATAAAACTAAAAATAAGTGTAGCGCCTTTTTTTGCGGATATTTTATAATTTCCATCAAAATCGGCAACGGTACCATTTGAAGTACCTTTTTCTTGTACGCTGGCGCCTGGCAAAGACTCACCTGAAGCGTCTTTAATAATCCCTGAAATAACATCTTGTGCAACTACAAAATTTGCAAAGAAACAGAGCAATACTAATAGAATATTTAATTTTTTCATTATTATTTTGGTTAATGTTCAAGGCGAATATAGTAATTATAATTATAAATGAAAATTTTAGATAATAACTTTTTGCTAATATTTTAACTGAGATATCCTAAATTTATATAATTGAAAACAGTATATTTGCACGCTTGTAAAAAGACTGTCTTTTTAGCATAAAAAAATAAAAAATATCAGTATGAAATGAGCATAACGGAAATAAAATATTATTTCCGTTAAAAAATATGTGAATTACATATGACCTAAAAAATAAAACAATTATTAACATATGAAAGCTGGGATTGTAGGATTGCCAAATGTAGGAAAATCGACATTATTTAATTGTTTGTCCAATGCGAAAGCGCAAAGCGCAAACTTTCCGTTTTGTACCATTGAACCAAATATTGGCGTTGTAAATGTACCTGACAGCCGATTGACGAAATTGGAAGAATTGGTAAAACCTGTGCGTGTACAAACTGCAACAGTTGATATTGTTGACATAGCAGGTCTGGTTCGCGGTGCAAGCAAAGGTGAAGGCTTGGGAAATCAATTTTTAGCAAATATAAGGGAAACGGATGCAATCATTCATGTGATACGTTGTTTTGACAATGACAATATTGTTCACGTTGACACAACTATTGATCCATTAAGAGATAAAGAAACTATCGATTTTGAATTGCAGTTAAAAGATTTAGAAACCTTAGATAAGAAACTTGATAAGGTAAAAAAAGCAGCCAGAACAGGCAATAAAGAAGCTCAAAAAGAATTGGATGCTTTAGAAAAAGTTAAAAAAGGATTGGAGGCTGCTAAATCTGTAAGATCGATTGATTTAACAGCCAAAGAACGTGAGGAATATATAAAACCAATGCAATTTATTACAGACAAACCTGTACTATATGTTTGTAATGTGGATGAAAATGCTGCTGTAAATGGAAATGAGTATGTAAATATCATAAAGGAAGCTGTAAAAGATGAAAACGCAGAAGTGATTATTTTAGCAGTGGGAACAGAAGCTGATATTACGGAATTGGAATCCTTTGAAGAGCGCCAACTTTTTTTGGAGGATTTAGGGTTAAAAGAACCAGGCGCTTCTGTTTTAATTAGAACTGCCTACAAACTATTAAATCAACAAACTTATTTTACTGCTGGGGTTAAAGAAGTGCGTGCGTGGACAATCAATATTGGAGACACCGCACCACAAGCAGCCGGAGTGATTCATACCGATTTTGAAAAGGGATTTATTAGGGCAGAAGTAATAAGTTATGATGACTTTGTGAAGTATGGAAGTGAAGCCAAAGTAAAAGAAGCTGGAAAAATGCGCGTTGAGGGTAAAGAATATATTGTGCAAGACGGTGATGTGATGCATTTTAGGTTTAATGTTTAAGCATTTTGTATTAAAATATAAAAAAATCGCCCTATTTAAGGCGATTTTTTTTTTGGAAACCCAAAAATTAATTATTTCCGTTACTTTTTAAACCAACATAATAATTGCCTGATATTGTTGCATCTGAAATACTCATTGAAGCAATCGAAGAAACACTACTGCGACTATCAACAGTATAAAAATTGGTATCAATATTTGCTGAACGAATTGAAATAAAGTAGGTGTCTTCGTCACAACTTAAAAATGGCACACTTAATAAAAGGACTGCTGATCTTCTAATAATTGAATTTTTCATAATAAATGATTTAGTTTATAGCGACATATACCAGAAGTTAGTTTTTGTTACCCTATTTGTCCATATTATTTTATTGAAAAGTCTGTTGATAATTTTAACATACTTTTTTTTATTTCTTAAAGCAAAATAGTACTTTAGCACCTCTTCAAAAGTTTACATATATAAATGGCAGATCAAATAGCATATACCGAGGATAATATTCGATCACTCGACTGGAAAGAACACATTAGACTTCGTCCCGGAATGTATATCGGAAAATTAGGCGATGGTTCATCACCCGATGACGGTATTTATATTCTGATTAAGGAAGTTATAGACAATTCCATTGATGAATATGTAATGGGTGCTGGCAAAACTATTGAAGTCTTGGTAAAAGAAGATACAGTTACCATTCGCGATTACGGACGCGGTATTCCGTTGGGGAAAGTGGTGGATGTGGTTTCTAAAATGAATACCGGTGGAAAATATGATTCTCTGGCTTTTAAAAAATCAGTTGGTCTAAATGGCGTTGGAACCAAAGCCGTAAACGCTTTGTCATCTTATTTTAAAGTCCAGTCTTTTAGAGACGGAAAAACGGTTTTCGCTGAGTTTGAAAAAGGAAATATCACCCTCGTTGAAAAGCCTGAAGAAACTACGCATCGCAAAGGAACCAAAGTGACCTTTGTTCCCGATAAAAGCATTTTTACAAAATTCAAATACAGAAATGAGTATATTGAAAAAATGATTAAAAATTATGTGTACTTAAACACAGGTTTAACAATCATTTTTAACGGAGAAAAATATTTTTCAGAAAACGGGTTGAAAGATTTGTTGGAAGAAAACATTTCTGAAGATTCGATGTTGTTTCCGGTTATTCATTTGAAGGGCAATGATATTGAAACCGCAATAACCTACAGCAAAGCACAATACAGTGAAGAATACCATACTTTTGTAAACGGACAACACACAACCCAAGGAGGAACCCATCAAAATGCTTTTAGAGAGGCCATTGTAAAAACAATACGAGAGTTTTTTGGTAAAAACTATGAAGCTTCTGATATTCGAAAATCCATTGTTTCTGCCATTAGCATAAAAGTAATGGAACCGGTTTTTGAAAGCCAGACCAAAACGAAATTAGGTTCTACGGAAATGGGCGACGGATTGCCTACGGTACGGACATATATTACCGATTTTGTAAAGACCAACCTAGACAACTACCTTCATAAAAATCCGATTACTGCAGAAAGAATCCAGAAGAAGATATTACAGGCTGAAAAAGAGCGAAACGATTTGTCGGGTATTCGAAAATTGGCTCGTGAACGTGCAAAAACAGCTGGTTTACACAATAAAAAATTACGCGATTGCCGAGTTCATTTAAATGATTTAAAGAAAGAAAATCGTTTGGAAAGCACCTTGTTTATTACCGAAGGTGATTCAGCAAGCGGATCTATCACCAAATCCAGAAATGTAAATACGCAAGCCGTATTCAGTTTGCGTGGGAAACCATTGAATTCCTATGGAATGAGTAAAAAAATTGTGTATGAAAATGAAGAGTTTAATTTGTTGCAGGCAGCTTTAAATATTGAAGAATCCATAGAAGAGTTAAGGTATAATAATATAGTAATTGCAACAGATGCCGATGTGGATGGAATGCATATTCGCTTGCTGTTAATCACTTTCTTTTTGCAGTTTTTTCCTGAACTCATCAAAGAAGGTCATTTATATATTTTAGATACGCCGCTATTTAGGGTACGAGATAAAAAACAAACTTTCTATTGCTATTCCGCAGAAGAAAAGCAAAATGCCATTGATTCTTTAAGAGGAAAACCAGAAATTACACGATTTAAAGGGCTTGGAGAAATTTCACCCGATGAATTCGCCAATTTTATAGGCGATGACATTCGTTTAGATCCCGTAATGCTTGATAAAGAAATGTCTATCGATAAATTATTGGAATTTTATATGGGAAAAAATACGCCAGATAGACAAAAATTTATCATAGAAAATTTGAAATTTGAATTGGATATCGTTGAAGAAAATTTTTGATTTACGATTTTAGATATAAAAATACAATAATGAGGTGTTTATAAGATTTTGAACTTTTAATATTTAATATTTAACTTCTAATATCAAAAAAACAACTTTTAATATTTTTTAAAGGACAAAGGATGGGAAATATGGAAGAAGAAAATAACGAAAACGAACATTTAGAAGAACATCTAAACGAGGAGTTTGGAAATAAGGAAACCATTACCAAGGTTACAGGAATGTATAAAGACTGGTTTTTGGACTATGCCTCATATGTTATTTTAGAGCGTGCGGTTCCTGCTTTAAAAGATGGTTTCAAACCGGTTCAGCGTAGAATAATGCATTCTATGAAGGATTTGGATGACGGACGTTACAACAAAGTAGCAAACGTTGTTGGGCATACTATGCAGTACCATCCACACGGTGACGCTTCTATTTCTGATGCCTTGGTGCAACTGGGTCAAAAGGAATTGCTGATCGATATGCAGGGAAACTGGGGGAATATTTTAACCGGTGACCGAGCTGCTGCAGCTCGTTATATTGAAGCGCGTTTGTCTAAATTTGCGCTGGATGTTGTTTTTAATCCGAAAACGACAGAATGGCAATCCTCCTACGACGGGAGAAAGAAAGAACCAATAGATTTACCCGTTAAGTTTCCATTGTTACTGGCTCAAGGTGCCGAGGGAATTGCTGTTGGACTATCAACAAAAATTTTGCCTCATAATTTTAATGAACTGATTGATGCTTCCATAAAACATCTAAAAGGGAAACCTTTTACCTTGATTCCAGATTTTTTGACTGGCGGAATTGCGGATGCATCAGCATATCAGGATGGAAAAAGGGGAGGGAAAATCAGAGTAAGGGCAAAAATTGGTCAGCTTGATAAAAAAACATTGGTTATTACCGAAATTCCTTTCGGAACAACGACATCCACTTTAATCGATTCCATTTTAAAAGCCAATGAAAAAGGAACCATTAAAATTAGACAAATAGAAGACAATACCGCCGCCAATGTTGAAATTTTGGTGCATTTGCCAAACGGCATTTCACCCGATAAAACCATTGACGCATTATATGCTTTCACCAGTTGTGAAAATCCAATTTCACCTTTATGTTGTGTGATTGACGATAACAAGCCGGTATTTATTGGGGTTTCTGAAATTTTAATTCGCTCCACAAACCATACTATTGAATTGTTGAAGCTAGAACTTGAAATCCAATTAAATGAATTGGATGAGCAATGGCATTTTGCTTCCTTAGAACGCATTTTTATTGAAAATAGAATTTACCGAGATATTGAGGAGCAGGCTACTTGGGAAGGTGTAATTAAAGCGATAGATGAAGGTTTAAAACCGCATATAAAACATTTAAAACGACCGATTACGGAAGAAGATATTGTGCGACTTACAGAAATTCGCATCAAGAAAATATCAAAATTTGATATTGACAAAGCCAAACAATTTATTGAAAGTTTGGAAGAAAAAATTGAAGAAGTAAAAAGGCATTTGGCCAATATTATTGAATTTGCCATTGACTATTTTAAAAACTTAAAATCAAAATACGGGAAAGGAAAAGAGCGATTAACCGAAATCCGTTTGTTTGATGATATTATTGCCACTAAAGTTGTAATGCGAAATACAAAATTGTATGTAAATAGGGAAGAAGGTTTTGTGGGAACTTCACTAAAAAAGGACGAATATATTGATGATTGTGCCGATATTGATGATGTGATAATTTTTAGAAGAGATGGGGTAATGATGGTTACAAAAGTAGATTCCAAAACCTTTGTAGGAAAAGATATTATTCATGTGGCAGTGTTTAAAAAGAATGATACGCGTACCGTTTACAATATGATTTATAGAGACGGCAAAAATGGTCCAAGCTATATAAAACGTTTCAATGTTACCGGTGTTACGCGTGATAAAGAATATGATTTAAGCTCTGGAAATAAAGGGTCGCAGGTGCTTTATTTTACGGAAAACCCAAATGGCGAGGCCGAAACAATCACTATTAATTTACGTGCTTCAGGCAGTATTAAAAAATTAAAATGGGATATTGATTTTTCAGACTTGGCTATAAAAGGGCGAGGTTCTAAAGGAAACATCGTTACCAAACATGCCATTAGAAAAATTGAATTAAAATCGGAAGGCGTTTCAACCCTAAAACCTCGAAAAATTTGGTTTGATGAAACTGTCCAACGTTTAAATGTTGATAAAAGAGGTGAATTGTTGGGTGAATTTAAACCAGAAGATCGATTGTTAATTATCAACCAGAAAGGAATCATTAAAACCATTAAACCAGAACTTACCACGCATTTTGATAGTGATATGATAGTGCTTGAAAAATGGATTCCTGAAAAACCAATTTCTGCAATTTATTATGATGGTGATAAAGAAAAATACTTTGTGAAACGATTTATGATCGACAATCCGAACAAAGAAGAAGTTTTTATTTCTGAACATCCAAAGTCGCATTTGGAAATTGTAGCTACAGATTTTAGACCAATGGCTGAAGTGCAGTTTTCTAAACGAAATTTAGAGCCTATCTCACTTAATTTTGAAGAATTTATTGCAATTAAAGGAATAAAAGCACAAGGAAATCAATTGACTGCCGATAAAATTAAGCAAGTGAATATCCTGGAACCATTACCATACGAACCTCCTGTTTTAGAAGAGGTGGAAGTTAATGATGAAGAGATAATTGATAATAGTATGGATTCTTCTGACGATAGTTCCAATTTAGAAAATGACAAACCTGATGGAGCAGGGCAAACTAAATTGTTTTAAAGCACCCTAACCCCGGAGAGTTAAGTTTAGGCTTTGGCGTCTTTTTTGTCATCCGAGGAATAATTTTTATACTAAAAAATTAATATAAAATGACCTTAACTTTGTATGAAACCAGAATATGCAACTTGTTGATATATAATAATATAATTAAAAATGTTATTGGTAACTGAGTTGAAGGGAGGGCTGGGGCAAAACAAAAAATCGGATAACAAAACTCACGTCACTTCCAGTTTTTTTGGCTAAGAAAACAGTAAGTATTTAAGCAAAATAATATAAGCCAAAAAAGTATCGAGAAGCGTTCTCGATACTTTTTTGGTTTCATATGGGTATTGCCTGGAAGTTGTGAATGATTAAAACCAAAAACACTCGAACTGACGGTAGTAGGAAATAAATTTAAAAAGTCAAATTAAGAAAGAGGACAGCCTTGTAGCTTTGAAACTTTACTTCAGCCTTTCATAAAAGGTTAATTCATAGTTTTTTAGCAATTTTGGATGTGCAATTTTAATCAAATCTTTTAATACCAAATCCGGTCGGGCAGGAGCCAGTTCAAAATAAATAACACCGCCTAATTCTCCTTGTTTATTCACAAAAGAGAAGATGTTTTTGTGTTGAAAGGCATTGAATTTTGAGTATATATCATTTGCGTTTTTAAGTTGCTCAAAGGTTTTATAATAACTTGGCGATATCCACAAATCGGCATCTTTTCCTTTTTCGAAAACATTTTCAATATTTAAAGAAAGGCTTCCTTTTCCTTCAGAATCTTTCCATAGGTAATTTGTATTTGCATCTTTCAAAAAAGTAGCTTCAAAACTTTCTCCCGCAGGCAAATTCCACACATCTTTAAAAAGTCCGCCCGAAATTACCGTAGGTTTTTGACTTGCTTTTGAGGCAATATTTTTTGCATCCAAATAATTTTTTTCTATATCATTAAAAATACTGTCTGCCACTTTTTCTTTGTCAAACAATGCTCCAAAAAACTTAATCCATTCGGCACGCCCAAGTGGTGTTTCTTCCAGCCAGTCGCCATTTAAAAGCACAGGAATTCCTAATTTTTCAATAACCGAAAACATTTTATTGTTGCTGTTTAAAGAAAAACCAACCACCAAATCGGGTTTTAAATCGAGCAATAATTCCGTGTTAATACTTTCCTCGTGACCAAGTTCTTTTACAAAACCATTGGCAATTAAACTTCTTGTTTTTGATGAGGAAATGTAATCGGTATTTGGAAAACCTATCAATTTATCTTCCACATTCAACAGTTCAAGCATTGGAATATGTGTGGTACTGGTAACTACAATGGAATTGATTGGAATTAGAATGGTATTTAAATCATTGTTTGATTTATGGGCCACAAGTATAAACTCAAAAATTTCTGTTGAATTTTGATAAGGTGCTTTTATACTAAGTTTTGTGTAGTTTTTAAAATGCTGAATGTCAAACCCTTTTGCGTATTTAATAGTGCTTTCTCTAGCGGTATTCTCATTAAGTACTTCATTTTTTTTATCATTTTTACAGGAAAACAATAGTGTTAAGAGTGTAAATGCTAAAATTTTTGAGATTGACAACTTCATTAAAATTAAATTTTCGCAAAGGTAATATTTTCAAATTTTAATAGTCCAGTTGGCTTGAATTAATTACTTTTGCCTCAGATTATGGTTCTTGTTTATATTTCTGTATAACCAAGTGAAAAGGGAATTCGGTATAAGTCCGAAGCTGTTCCCGCAACTGTAAGCTTAGCCAAAAAATTGGTGGTTGTTATTAGCTTTAAGCCACTGTTCGTTCAGGACGGGAAGGTGAATAACAATACGCAAGCCAGGAGACCTGCCAAAATCTGTATAGTTCAAACTTTCGGGAGAATTGTTTGAGTATGGTTTTTTCTATACTTAAAATAAACACCTGATTTATTTATTAATTTATTAAATCAATAAAATGAAAAAACAGTCATTTCATGCAAGTGCGTTTTGCTTATTTTTTGCAATAACAACCTTAACGGCTCAACAAAAAAAAGACAGTATTGAGCACCTGAACGAAGTTGTGGTGACCGCCACAAAATTTGCCATTAAAAAAGAATTGGTAGGTAAAATAATTTACCAAATAACCCCGGAAGAAATTGAAAATTTGAAAGGGAAATCTGTTGCGGATATTCTCGACAATATTGCAGGAATTACCATAAACGGAGCCAACAGCTCAGCTGGAAAAGACAAAAGCATTTTTATTAGAGGCGGGCGCGACCGTCACGTGATTGTGCTTATTGATGGAGTTTCCGTAAGCGATCCATCGGGCGTAAATGCCACATTCGACTTGCGTTTGCTTTCACTAAACCAAATTGAATCTATTGAAGTGATGAATGGTGCAGCAAGTACTTTGTATGGTTCTGGCGCCGCAACGGGAGTGATTAATATCAAATTAAAACGACCTGTAGATAAACCAATTTCAATGGATTATGAAATCACAGCCGGAACCAACAATTCCCAAAACGATTCAAAATTAAATTTAAACGACTTCAACCAGAATATTTCCATCAATGGAATTGTAAAGAAATTCAGTTATTTGGCTTCTGGAAATTTTTCCAATATTGATGGATTGTCTGAAGCCAGTGATGAAAATAGCTCAGTGAAATTTGAAAGTGACAAATTTGAGGCAACAAACACTTTTGTGCATTTAGGCTACAAATTTAACGAAAAAATCAGGGTTCAGTTATCTGGCAATTACGACAAAGATGTGTACGATTTTGATGCTGGGGCATTTTCAGATTCAGACAGTAACAATGGAGAAAATGAGCAGCTTCGATTTGGTTTTTCTTCAAGCTTTAATTATGAGAAAGGAATGTTGTCTGCAAGCCTATCTTTCAACAAAAATGATAGGCTGTTAAACATATTTAACAGCTGGACCAATGCCACAGACTATTTTGAATACACGGGAAAAACATCTGTGGCTGAGGTAATAAATGATTTTAAATTTTCAGATAAATTTCAATTAATTACGGGGTTAAATTACCAGAAACAAAGCAACCAAACCAACAGTACTTATGGTGATATAAGCGATGACTTAGCGAATTATAATAACATAGATTCTTATTTTACAGTGGTTTACAATGCCTTATCTGGTTTTAACATCAATGCGGGCGCGCGCTTAAATAATCACAGTGAATACGGAAATCATTGGGTTTATAATGTGAATCCTTCTTATAATTTCTCGAAAGAATTCAGACTTATATCCTCTCTAAGCACCGCTTTTATTGCGCCAAGCACTTACCAATTATTCTCTCAATATGGAAATGTGGATTTAGAGCCCGAAGAAGATAAAAGTGTGGAATTCGGATTTATTTATTCCTTAAAAAAGAAGATTGAATTCAACTCGGTATTCTTTTATAGAGAAGAAGAAAATGCCATTATTTTACCCGATTTTGTAACCTATTCAAATTCTGATGAAAAATTAAACGCAAGAGGTGTTGAGACAGAAATTAAAACAGAAATTTTTAAAGGCATCACCGCCAAATTTGGACATACTTACATTACAAAAAATTCCGATACTGATTACATTCCCAAAAATAAGTTTACGGCATTAATTGAAAGCAACAGCCTAAAAAACACCTATTTATCGGTTCGTTTTAAAAATATTTCCAAAAGAACTTATTTTGACGAATGGGGAACTGGCAAAAATATCAATTTAAAAGCTTATAGTTTGGTCGATTTATTTGCGAGCCATCAATTGATAAAAGACCGTTTTTTGATATTCATCAGTGCGAATAATATCTTTAATGAAAACTATGTTGAAGTCATTGGTTACACCACCAAAGGCAGAAACCTTAAATTGGGATTGAATTTTAAATTTTAATAGGGTTCTGTAAAAAAGGTTATTGGTAAAAACTTGTTTCGATATTTTTAATGGTTGGCTTGACTATTTTAAGATACAGAAACAAGTTTTTTGTTTGCTAAAAAACAATAACTTTGGAATCGTAAAAAATTTAAATGAATTACGAAATATTAGGATCGTTTTTAGTTGCTTCTATGTTGCTCACCCTTATGCCGGGACCAGACATTATTTATGTGTTGGTGCAGAGTATGACCAATGGCAAAAAATACGGAATTGTTACCTCGCTCGGACTGGTTTCGGGGGTTGTTATTCATACCTCATTGGTTGCTTTTGGCGTTTCGGCACTGATAAAACAATCGGAAAACATATATTTTTCCATCAAATTATTTGGGGCAATGTACCTGTTATATTTGGCTTATTTAACATTTAAGTCTGGTGATGAGTTGGTGTTTAATAAGAAAGCTGACAGGAAAAGTTTTAAAAAACTTTTTAAACAAGGGTTTTTTATGAATGTATTAAATCCGAAAGTTTCCATTTTCTTTTTGGCATTTTTCCCCGGATTTTTATACAGTTCAAGCCAAAATACCATCGTGCAATTTTATGTGCTGGGAATCATATTCATCGTTCAATCCCTTATAATTTTTACATTAGTTTCCGTATTGTCGGGAAAATTTGCTTTCTACTTAAATAACAATCCAACATTTAATAAAAAAATAAAGTGGGTTAAAATTTTGGTTTTTGTTGGAATGGCTTTTTTCATACTCTTTTTTTAATAGGATATTGTATATTTGAAAACCCATGAAAAAAGTAAAACTCATAGAATGTCCTAGAGATGCCATGCAAGGTATAAAATCGCATTTTATTCCTACAGAAGCCAAAGCGCAATATATAAATGCCTTGCTTCGGGTTGGTTTTGATACTATTGATTTTGGGAGTTTTGTTTCTCCAAAAGCCATACCTCAAATGCAGGATACCGCTGATGTGCTTTCAAAACTTGATCTGCGTAATACAGAAAGTAAATTATTGGCAATTGTAGCCAATGTACGCGGGGCAGAGGATGCTTCTCAATTTGAGGAAATTAATTATTTAGGATATCCTTTTTCAATTTCCGAAAATTTTCAAATGCGAAATACCAGTAAAACAATTGTTGAATCGGTTGAAATTTTGAATGAAATTTTAAACATTGCTGCCAAAACCAATAAAGAAGTTGTTGCGTATTTGTCCATGGGTTTTGGAAATCCATACGGAGACCCTTGGAATGTTGAAATTGTCTCTAATTGGACAAAAAAACTTTCGGAAATGGGTGTTAAAATTTTATCCTTATCAGATACAGTCGGGAGTTCAACACCAGAAATTATCGATTATCTTTTTTCGAATTTAATTCCGGAATACCCCACAATAGAATTTGGTGCACATTTACATACAACACCAACAACTTGGTTTGAAAAAGTGGACGCTGCCTACAAGGCAGGATGCAATCGTTTTGATGGAGCCATTATGGGCTACGGCGGTTGTCCAATGGCAAAGGATGATCTTACAGGAAATATGCCTACCGAAAAACTAGTTTCTTATTTTAATCAACAAAAAGTTGCTGCAAATATCAATGCAATGAGCTTTGAGAGCGCTTTTAATGAGGCTTTGAAAATTTTTAGCTAATATTTAACCTGCTCTAAATCACACACATATTTTTTTTCATTTTTCTAAAATATGATTTAAGTCAGCTTATTTATAATTATTCTAAATAAATCTTTTTTGTTCTTTTAATCTTATATATTTTTGTCGTGTTATTTGTAACAAGTCTAAATAAAAATAATTAATTAATCTAAATTACATAAATGAAAAATATAGGAGTAGCAGTAGTGGCATTGATAACGGGTTTCATAGGATTTGCACAAGAAAACCCAGAAGATAACGCTCAAAATTTAGGAACAAAAATTTCAGAAGGCGTATCAATTGGTGGGTATGCCCAAATAGATTATAATGAACCTGATGGGGCAACACCAGGAGAGTTAGATATTCACAGATTGGTCATGTTTTTAGGATACAAATTTAATGAAAAAGTAAGTTTTGTATCAGAGATTGAATATGAACATGTGTCAGAGGTTTATATTGAGCAAGCGTATTTAAAGTACAAAGCAAGCGAAAATTTAAATGTTTTGGCTGGTTTAATGTTAGTGCCAATGGGAATTATTAACGAGTTTCATGAGCCAACAACCTTTTATGGTGTTGAGCGTCCGAATGTTGATTCTTACATTGTACCAACAACTTGGAGGGAAATTGGAATCGGCATCTCAGGAAATATGGTCAATGCATCGCTAAAATATCAAGCCTATGTATTTAACGGATTTAAATCTTATGCTGATGGAGCAGGGATTTTGCGTGGAACGGATGGATTGCGAAAAGGTCGTCAAAAAGGTGCTGAATCTGTGGTGAATTCACCAAATTTATCAACTAAATTGGACTATTATGGTATTGCCGGACTTCGCGTTGGTCTCTCTGGTTATTTTGGAAAAACCCAAACGGATGACCCTTCAATTGATGCATCAACAGTTGGTATTTCAATGATTGGATTGGATGCGCGTTACAAATACAATAATTTAGAATTGAGAGGACAATACATTCATACAAATTTAACGGATACAGAAGATTATAATTTGTTAACAGGCAAGGATTTAGGCTCTGAAATGTACGGATTATACGGTGAGGTGGCTTACAGTTTCAATTTAAAAGGCGTAGAAAAATTAACCCCGTTTTTACGTTATGAAAAACACAATACCCACGCAGATACAGCAGGAAATTTAGTTGCCAATGATGCTTATGACAGAGATGAGCTCATTTTCGGATTGAATTATAAAGTAGCAAATGGTGCTGCTTTTAAAATGGATTATCAGTTAATGAACAATGCAGTTGCAGGCAGCGATACAGCAAAACAGTTTAATGCTGGCGTTGCGGTTTCATTCTAAAAATATAATTTAATGAGGCTGTCTAAAAATACTGCATTATTTAACCGCGAAGAACGTTAGGTTTTTGCAAGGAACGTAAAGAACTGATTCAAAGGATTTAACACTTCGAGAACATTATGCCTTCTTTGCGGTTAAGCCAACTTTTCAGATGGTCTCATTTTTATCACTATGATTAATAAATCTCACATATAAAATGAAACGAGCATATCAAATTTTGATACACAAAGCAATGATTAATAGCGAACAGCATCTGTTACCGCTAAAAAATAAAATTTAAACAGATGAAACGAGCCATAACAAATTTTGACACACAGAGAAATGATTAATGGCGAACAGCAGCTGTACCAACAAAAAAATAAAAATTGAACAGATGAAAAAAATAGCCTTTTTAACAATTTTAGTTCTCATTATTTCAAGCTTCACAACCAATAAAAGGACCGAAGCTTTAATTGAAAAGGAAATTAAAACGGTGTTTAATATTGTAAAGTATTCAAAACAGCCAATTTCCGTTTCTGCTGATGTAAATGAAACGCTTCCGCTAAAAATTGATGACACCAATTTTTTCAAAATAAAGAATGAAGAAAAAATAGTGGGTTATTATTATTTGGGACAAGCTTATGGAAAGGCTGATTATTTTGATTTTATTGTTATTTTTGACAAAGACCTTATTGTTTCTAAAGTAAAAATCTTGATTTACAGGGAAGATCACGGCTCAGAAGTAGGAAGCAAGCGATGGCTAAATCAGTTTAACGGTAAAACAACAAATGAAATTTTAATTTACCAAAAAGATATTGCAGCAATTTCCGGAGCCACAATTTCAGCGAAATCGATGACCAACGAGGTAAATAAATTGTTGAAAACAGTCACAATTTTACACAATAAAAAACAATTATAATGCAACTACACGGACTCATACATCAATTTCCTAAAGAAATAAAATCACTCATTTTTGTTTTTATTATTGTACTTAGTGTGGGTTTTTATGGTGGATTGAGTTTTGTAAACAATACAACTTCCATGCAACCAGCAGGTATTGAATCGAATTATTTAGGAAATGAGAATGATGAAGAAGCAACGGTGATGAAATTCAAAAAAAGCGAGACAGAAATTCTAACCATTGTGCATAATCACATTTTATCCTTGTCGGTAATTTTCTTTTTGCTTTCATTAATTCTCTCCACAACATCCATCAATAAAAAGTTTAAATATTTTTTAATGATAGAACCTTTTTTCTCTATCATCTTAACTTTTGGTGGCATTTATCTGCTCTGGAGAGGCGTTTCATGGTTTAAATATTTGGTGATATTTTCAGGGATATTAATGACTTTTAGTTTTGTATCGGCAACTATAGCAATAGGATATCAAATTTTATTTTCAAAAAAGTCATAAATAGCGCTATTTAAATTAAATAGTCTAAATTTGCACGCAATTAATTTATAAGTTGATTGCATTATGATTTTAGATTCTTCAAAAATAGTAGGTGAAGGTTTAACCTACGATGACGTACTATTAATTCCAGCATTTTCAGAAGTTCTACCGCGTGAGGTAAAAATTCAGACAAAATTCACAAAAAATATCACACTAAATGTTCCTATCGTTTCCGCAGCGATGGATACCGTTACCGAATCGAATATGGCAATTGCCATGGCGCGTGAAGGAGGAATAGGCGTGTTGCATAAAAACATGTCCATAGAAAAACAGGCTGCAGAAGTTAAAAAAGTGAAGCGTTCAGAATCGGGGATGATTATAGACCCAATAACCATCACTAAAGATGAAACGGTATTTGTTGCTAAAAGCTTAATGAAAGAATATGGCATAGGAGGGATTCCTGTGGTTGATAAAGCAGGAAAACTAATTGGAATTATAACCAACAGGGATTTGCGTTTTGAAGGAGACAATAAGCGTAAAATTCATGAAGTAATGACCACTAAAAACCTGATTACCGTAGCTGCCGGAACTTCATTAAAACAGGCAGAATTGATTCTTCAGGAAAATAAAATTGAAAAACTTCCGGTTGTTGATGCCGATTATAAATTAGTCGGACTAATAACTTATAGAGATATTATTAAGGTATTGGAAAACCCGAATGCAAATAAAGACCAATATGGACGTTTGCGTGTAGCTGCCGCAATTGGCGTTACTGCGGATGCGCTTGAAAGAGCCTCTGCACTAATAACAGTCGGAGTTGATGCCTTAATTATTGATACGGCACACGGACATACAAAAGGCGTGGTTACCGTTTTAAAACAAATTAAAGGAGTTTACCCAGATATTGATATTGTTGTGGGTAATATTGCAACAGGTGAAGCTGCCAAATATTTAGTTAAAGCTGGCGCTGATGCGGTGAAAGTAGGAATTGGACCTGGATCTATTTGCACAACCCGTGTAATTGCAGGTGTTGGTTTTCCGCAACTTTCGGCCATTATTGAGGTGGCGAATGCCATTAAAGGATCTGGAGTGCCCGTAATAGCTGATGGCGGTATTCGTTATACGGGAGATATTCCCAAAGCAATTGCTGCTGGGGCAGACAGTGTGATGCTGGGCTCATTATTGGCAGGGACAAAAGAATCACCTGGTGAAACCATTATTTATGAAGGACGAAAATTTAAATCGTATCGCGGAATGGGATCTATTGAAGCCATGGAACATGGGTCAAAAGATCGTTATTTTCAGGATGTTGAAGACGATATTAAAAAATTAGTTCCAGAAGGAATTGTAGGCAGGGTTCCTTATAAAGGGGAATTAAATGAAACGATGGTTCAGTTTATTGGCGGTTTACGTGCAGGTATGGGCTATTGCGGTGCAAAAGATATCGAAGCTCAAAAACAGGCAAAGTTTGTTAAAATTACCGCTGCCGGAATGCGTGAGAGCCATCCGCACAATGTAACCATCACAAAAGAATCACCAAATTACTCGAGATAATTTTTAGGAATAATATAAAGTAAATTTTTTGCGGTAATTAATGGCTGGATAAGCTTTTAACTACCGCAATTTTTTTTCATTTAAGCAGAAAATCAAATTAAATTTAGGAAAAGTTGAGCTCGAAAGGTTTGGGGACATAATCTAACGGAACAATACTTGTGCTATTTTTACCTACATAACTATTTAAAATTCGGCGTACGTCATTATTTTCTTTTTGAGCGTTTAGCAAATCAAAATAATCTTCAACGGATGTAATCTTTTTTTTCTTGCTTGCATATCCAAATCCTTTATAAATACCATTAAGAACCAAAACATACGCATATTCATTGGTGGTTCTGCCAGTTTCTTTTATGATAAAGTTTTCCGTATTAAATTTTAAGGAATCAATAGCCTTTTGTACCCTTAAATTATACAATTCTACAGGTTCTTCTTCTTTACAAACGCCTTTGCATTTCTTTATTTGGTAATGAAAACAGGTGGAGACATTGGTTTGTAAATGACAATATTTTGGACATAATTCAAATTCTTCACATAATTTTTCCATAAAAATTCGGCATTCCGTAACATTGGAAAATTTCATTAAAGGAGATGTAATTAATTTCAATCGGTTATAAGCCAAGTGCATGATGCCATCTCGGTCTTCATAAGTAAACATTCCGATACTTTCCTGCACCCTTCTTTGTGCCCGGTTGTATTTGGGGTATATTTTTTTTATTTCCGAAGATTCCAATAGCAAGGCGAGCAATTCACTGCCGGTTTCAATATAAGAAACGTTGCTGGTTTCCAGGCACATGGTAATTTCTTTTTTGGTCTTGTCGTAAAAATGGCTCAGCACGCGTTGCTTTATATTTTTAGCTTTTCCAACATAAATAACTTCATTTTTTTCATTTTTAAAATAGTAAACCCCCGAATTTTCTGAAAGTTCATCAACCGTTTTTTTCGGCAACAAAGGCGGCAAGGTGGATTGTTTTGAGCGCGGATTTAAAAAGGAATTGAATACCGTTTGATTGGTATCTAAAAACAACAGTTTTTCGAATAAAATCACAGTGGCTTCCGCGTCTCCTTTTGCTCGGTGCCTATCTTTAATTACAATATTTTGCGTAACGCAAAGTGCGCCCAAGCTGTACGATCTTAAATTTGGAATTAAATTTCGTGATAACCGTACCGTGCACAGTTTTTTTCGTTTAAATTCAAATCCTAAATCTTTAAATTCTTTTTGTATGATGTTGTAATCAAAGTTTACGTTGTGCGCCACAAAGATGGTGTCCTTAGTAATTTCGGCTACTTTTTTGGCAATTTCATAAAATTTAGGGGCATTGCTCACCATCGCATTGGTAATTCCCGTTAAATTGGTAATAAAAGGAGGGATGCTGCATTCCGGATTTACAAGTGACGTAAACTCATCAATTACTTTTTCTCCATCATACACAAAAATGGAAATTTCTGTTATTTTGGAGCTGTGTCCGGTGGTTTCTATATCAACTATTGTGTACATTTTTATTTGATCGATTTTTCCAGTGCCTTTAATTCAATACCCAACTGATTTAACATAGAGGCAATGCTGCTTATTTTTAATTCGTGTTCCTCGTATTCCTGTGTATTGATGCTGCAGGTAAACTCCCACAATTCCAGCACTTCATCAACAGGCACATAATAAGGGTCGTATTTTTTGTTGTCGGAAGCCAGCAAAAGCATATTGTTTTCTGCTATTTTATTAAAAACCCGCTTGTAAACAATGCCATCATTCAACGTGAGCACAATATACGTTTTACCGTCTTTTAAGTTGCTAATTTCTTCAACAAAACGTGCCACAATATAAGAACCGCTTTTCACCGGCAGCATAGAATCTCCTTTTATGGGAAATGCCCGGTGTGTTCCAGTTGGTAAAAATGGCAATTTAATTTTTTCTAAATGTTCAATATATTCCGGGTCGGCATAGCCTCTTAAATAACCTGCGGAAGCTTCAACCGGAATAATTTCTATCAAATCTTCGTTGGTGCCATCGACGGTAATGGGAAATAAAACCCTTCTGTTTCCAATTTCGATAAACGAAACATCTTTTGCACCCGACAAATCATTTTTGATTAAAATATCAATGGGAATCTTAAAATAATTGGATAAATCAATTAAAAATTCAATAGGAGGAATGGCCCTGTTTTCTTCATAAGAGCTTATTCTTGAGCGAGAAACTTTTAAATCTTCCGCAAATTGTTCCTGCGTCAAACCTTTTAAAGTTCTCATGTGTTTGATGTTTTGTGATAAATAATTCATAATGCTAAATTTATGAGCAACAATTGCTAATATTTTGAGCTAATTTAGCAAAAAAAAGAATACCGCCTAATCTTTTCAGAAGAAATGTATTTGAACACGCACTCATATTATAGTTTAAAATATGGTACAATAGCGCTGGAAGCCTTGTTGCAGTTGGCATTTCAGTACAATATTACGGCGATGGCTTTGACCGATATTAACAACACTTCTGCCAACTTGGATTTTGTGCGTTTGGCTTCAAAATACCATATAAAACCTGTTTTGGGGGTGGATTTCAGAAATGGTGCGCAACAACAATTTGTGATGCTAGCGAAAAATAATGAGGCGCTGCAGCAACTGAATAAATACCTGTCAGAATTTTTGCATTCCAATAAAATAGAGATCCCCAAACGCGCAAAATACATTCCGGATACGTATGTAATTTATCCGTATCAAAATACGCTTATGGAACTTGAAGAAAATGAGTTTATGGGCGTAAAACCTTCTGATTTAAATCTGCTGAAGTTTTCAGAATGGCGATTTTACCAGGAGAAATTGGTGGTGTTGAAAACGGTTTCATTTCAGCATAAAAAAGGATTTAACACGCACAGATTACTGCGAGCCATTGACAACAATGTTTTGCTCAGTAAACTGCCAAAATCGGAGCAGGGAGAAGCATCGGATATGATGATTTCTGAAAAGGCATTGAAAAATATGTTTGAGGAATACCCGCAAATTATTGAAAATACACAACGTATTTTAGACAATTGCCACATCGATTTTGATTTTTCCAAAAATGCGCCTAAAAATCAGAAAACTTATAGCAACAATTCAGCACTGGATTTTAAACTACTGAAAAAACTGGCTTATGACGGCTTAAACTATCGTTACAAAAAATTGGGAAAACGCGTGTTTGTCCGATTGGAAAAAGAGCTTGAAATGATTCAGCAAAAGCAATTTGTTTCCTATTTTTTAATCAATTGGAAAATATTGAAATATGCCCGAAGCAAAAAATATTACTATGTTGGCAGGGGAAGTGGCGCCAACAGTCTTGTGGCGTATTTGCTGCGAATTACCGATGTTGATCCCATTGAACTGGATTTATATTTTGAACGTTTTATCAATTTATACAGAATAAATCCGCCCGATTTCGATCTGGATTTTTCCTGGCGCGACCGGGATGATGTGATGAATTTTATTTTTAATCGATTTAAAAACACCTCGTTGATTGCTGTTTACAACACGTTTAAATACAGGGCTTCGGTTCGGGAATTGGGGAAAGTTTTCGGACTTCCGAAAGAAGAAATAGACAAGCTTTCTATAGGAAATTTCAATCCAAATGAATTGGACGACTTATCGAAATTGGTGTTGGTTTACAGCAAATACATTCAGGGATTTCCAAATTATTTGGGCATTCATCCTGGGGGAATTTTAATTTCAGAAAAGCCAATTGACTATTATACCGCTACGTATTTACCTCCAAAAGGATTTTCAACCACCATGTTTGATATGGTTGTGGCAGAGGATATTGGCTTGTATAAATTTGATATTTTGAGTCAGCGCGGTTTGGGAAAAATAAGGGAAGCCGTTGACATTGTAAAATACAACCATCCAAATCATCCTGATATAGACATTCACGATATCAAGCGTTTTAAGGAAGATTCAAAAATTAAATACCTGTTGAAAAACGCCAAGGCCATTGCTTGTTTTTATGTGGAATCTCCCGCGATGCGGATGTTGCTAAAAAAATTGCAGGTGGATAATTATTTGGGATTGGTGGCGGCAAGTTCGGTTATACGACCTGGCGTGGCAAAATCGGGGATGATGCGGGAATATATTTTGCGCTACAGAAATCCGGAACGCAGAAAAGAAGCGAATCCGATATTGCTTAAAATAATGCCGGAAACTTTCGGCGTGATGGTTTATCAGGAAGATGTTATAAAAGTGGCGCATCATTTTGGTGGATTAAGTTTGGGGGAAGCGGATATGTTACGGCGCGGAATGAGCGGCAAATTCAGATCAAGAGAGGAATTTTTAAAAGTGAAAAGCCAGTTTTTCGAAAATTGTAAAAATCAAGGACATAGCTATGAACTGACTTCAGAAATTTGGCGGCAAATTGAGAGTTTTGCCGGTTACGCTTTTGCCAAAGGGCATTCGGCTTCCTATGCCGTTGAAAGCTACCAAAGCCTATTTTTAAAAGCCTATTATCCGCTGGAATATTTGGTGGCAACGCTTAACAATTTCGGCGGATTTTACCAGCCGGAATATTATGTGCACGAAGCGCGGATGAACGGTGGAATTATTCATCCGCCAACCATTAACAAGTCTTATTATCAGAATCATATAGAAGGGAATGCCATTTATTTGGGTTTTATGATGCTGGAAAGTTTTGAAATAAAAAATGCGACAAAAATTGTAAATGAGCGAAATAAAAACGGTTTGTTTTTAGATTTGGACGATTTTATTGAACGCGTTGCCATTTCGTTGGAACAGCTTTCAATTTTAATTAAAATAAATGCCTTTCGGTTTACGGGGAGAAATAAACGGGAATTGTTATGGGAAGCTTATATGAAAGTGAATAAAGTATGTTTGGAAACCCATGTTTCCACACTTTTTAAATCGGAGAAAATTGTGTACAACACGCCACAACTCAGTTGCAGCCAATTTGAAGATGCCTTTGACGAAATCCAATACCTGGGTTTCCCCTTGTGCAGTCCGTTTGATTTATTGATACAACCAATTCATCAACAATTGCTTGCAAATGATTTGGTACATTATATTGGAAAAATGGTAAGGGTTTACGGATATTATGTGACGACAAAAAGAGTAAGCACTTCCAAAGGCGATTTCATGTATTTCGGAAATTTTGTGGATGTAAAAGGAGCTCATCTTGATACCGTACATTTTCCGCCAGCTGCTAAAAAATATCCCTTTAAAGGAAGAGGCGTGTATGAATTAACGGGGAAAGTTGTGGAAGAATTTGATTGCATCACGGTTGAAATAGAAAAAATGGAAAAATTGGCAATTATCCAGGATCCGAGGTATGCTGATATCCCTAAAAAAGTAATGGTATGAGCACGCTGGAACGTTCTATTGTACATATGGATTTGGATACTTTTTTTGTGTCCTGCGAACGATTGATGGACAGCCAACTGGAAGGAAAACCCATTTTAATTGGCGGAACTTCCGATAGGGGCGTGGTGGCTTCCTGCAGTTATGAAGCCCGGAAATTTGGCGTTCATTCGGCCATGCCTATGCGCATGGCAAAACAATTATGTCCGGAAGCCATTGTATTGCGTGGAAATTCGGGAATTTATACCAAATTTTCAAAACAAGTAACCGATGTTGTCAATGAATCCGTTCCTTTATATGAAAAGTCGTCGATAGATGAATTTTATATCGATTTAACGGGAACGGACAAGTTTTTTGGCTGCCATCAATTGGCTTCGGAATTGCGCAAAAAAATAATGAAAGAAACCGGATTGCCCATTTCTTTTGGCTTGTCTGTTAACAAAACCGTCTCAAAAATCGCCACAGGGGAAGCAAAACCCAACAATGAAATGAAAATAAACAGCGGCACCGAAAAGTTTTTCCTGGCGCCGTTATCTGTCCGTAAAATCCCTATGGTGGGCGAAAAAACCTATAATATATTGTGCGACTTGGGCATTAAACGCATAAAAACCGTTCAGGAAATGCCGATTGACATGATGACCAAAGTTTTTGGAAAACAGGGCAGCGGCATTTGGAAAAAGGCAAATGGTATTGATAATTCTCCAGTTGTAAAATACCACGAGCGAAAATCTATTTCAACAGAAAACACCTTTGAGAAAGACACCACGGATCTTGAAAAACTAAAAAGCAATATTGTTGCCATGACAGAAAGTTTGATTTTTCAATTGCGCAGAAGCAATAAATTAACTGCGTGCATTACTTTTAAAATCCGCTATTCCGATTTTCAAACCTATACAAAACAAAAAAAAATAGCGTATAGTTCTGCAGACCATGCCATTTTGCCGGTTGTTATGGAACTCTATAAGAGCTTGTACCAAAGGCGGTTATTGGTTAGGTTAATAGGTATAAAGTTTAGTGATTTGGTAGGTGGCGGACAGCAAATTAATTTGTTTGAAGACAATGCCAAAATGATAAATTTATATCACGCCATGGATAAAATGCGGGAACGTTATGGGGATAAGGCAGTTGTGAGGGCAGTTACAATGCCTCCTAAGCCCCCTAACCCCCAAAGGGGGAACCCCTGATGTCGCGGATTTGTAATCCGTGCGTAAGTAAATATTAATTTTTGACCAAAATCGAAAAAGTTCCTAATCAAAAATCGTACATCGTAAATCAAAAATCGTACACCTGATGTCGCGGATTTGTAATCCGTGCCCTGATGTCGCGGATTTGTAATCCGTGCCCTGATGTCGCGGATTTGTAATCCGTGCGTAAGGTAAATATTAATTTTTGACCAAAATCGAAAAAGTTCCTAATTAAAAATCGTACATCGTAAATCAAAAATCGTACATCGTAAATCAAAAATCGTACATCGTACATCGTAAATCAAAAATCGTACATCGTAAATCAAAATTGTAATTCGATTTGCGTTAGCGATAGCAGCGGTATCCTTTTTTGAAATGAAATGGAAAAAAAGATTTAGCGGATAGCGCGACCGCGCCTTTTCGGCGGGGGAACGCCCAGAATAGTAAAAAATTGGCTTTTAAAATCCAAAATTCAATAGTTAAAAACACGTGATATCTATTCTTTTTACAGTGTGTAAGATAGTTAGGTAATTATAAAAAAGATTAGAATTATTTTTCTACATTTGCGCATTCAATAAAAATTCTAGTATTGCTTTATTCAGTCGATTTTGCTTACTCCAATTTTTTTAACTTTAAATTATATAACATTTTATTTAAAACATGAACATTTTCGTAGCAAAATTAAGTTCTTCTACCACTAGTGAGGACTTACAGGGATTATTTGAAGAGTATGGAGAGGTAATTTCTGCAAAAGTTATTACTGACAAAGAAACAGGCGAATCTAAAAGATTTGGCTTCGTGGAAATGAAGAACGCCGACGATGCTTTAAAAGCAATTGAAGAGCTTGATGAGTGTCAATACGACAACAGCACTATTGTTGTGAGTAAAGCAAAACCAAAAACTGATGCGCCAAAGCGTGACAACAAATTTGGTGGGAAAAAAAGATATTAATCTTTATATAATCCAAAAAAAAACAAAAAAGGCTGTCATTTCTGATAGCCTTCTTCGTTTTTATACTTGCTGTGTTTTGCTAGCCTTGTTTTTTTGCTGCAGGTTTGCGGTGTTTCCAGCCATTATTTCTTCCGCCACCGTTACCCGATTTTTTGGGACGGGATTTTTTTTGTGATTTTTCAACATCTACCGGCGCATCATCAATGCTATCAGCAATAAAAGGATGCTCTGTTACCACAGGAATTTTTTGGTCGATTAATTTTTGAATATCGCGTAAAAATGCTCTTTCCTCTGCATCGCAAAACGAAATGGCAATTCCGCTGGCGCTTGCGCGTCCGGTTCTTCCAATACGGTGAACATAAGTTTCGGGAATATTTGGCAAATCGTAGTTTATTACAAGTGACAATTCATCAATGTCTATGCCTCGGGCGGCAATATCCGTGGCAACCAAAACGCTTGTTTCACCACTTTTAAAATCGCCCAAAGCCCGTTGTCGCGCACCTTGAGATTTATTGCCGTGAATGGCGGCGGCACTTATGTCGGCTTTCTGCAAAAACCGCACAATTTTATCAGCCCCGTGTTTCGTTCTCGAAAAGACAAGTGTAGATTCCACTGCTTGGTTTTCCAACAAATGCACCAATAGTTTAGGTTTGCTTTTTTTACTTACAAAATAAATGGCCTGTTCCACCTTTTCGGCAGTTGCCTGCTCTGGTTTTACGGTCACTCTTTGTGGGTTACCCAATATTTTTCGGGATAAATCCACGATATCTGCAGGCATTGTTGCTGAAAAAAACAAGGATTGTCGTTTTGTAGGTAATTTGGCAATAATTTTTTTAATGTCGTGAATAAAACCCATATCCAACATATGGTCGGCTTCATCCAGCACAAAATATTCCACATCTTTTAATGAAATGTAGCCCTGATTCATCAAGTCGAGCAATCTTCCTGGTGTTGCAACAAGCACGTCAACGCCTCTACGAAGCGTATCTGTTTGTCCGCCCTGCTTAACACCGCCAAAAATAACGGTATTTTTAATTCCGGTAAATTTTCCATAAGCCGTAAAACTGTCCGAAATTTGGATAGCCAATTCTCGTGTAGGCGTAATAATTAACGCTCTAATTTTACGCTGATTTTTGCTGGTGCTTTTATGGTCAAGGAATAAGTGTTGTAATATAGGAACGGCGAATGCTGCCGTTTTTCCGGTGCCTGTTTGCGCACAACCCAAAAGGTCGTTACGATTAAGCAAAATTGGAATTGATTGTTCTTGGATTGGAGTGGGGTGAGTGTAACCTTCAGCACTTAAGGCTTTCAGGATAGGTTCAATAATTTCTAAATCTTTAAATGTCATGTATTTTATTTAACGGGTGCAAAGGTAGGTGAATTGATTGGATTTATGTTGTTTTGGTTAAATCATTGGAAATGAAGCAATTTTAATTTCTGCCAATACTATCTGAGTCTCCAATTTTCACAAATTACCCTTGTTATTTTGTTTTATATTTTAGTATGATTTTGTTATTGCTAAAAAAAAAGCCTGTCAAAAATGACAGGCTCTACTTTGTAAAAAGGTAAGTATATATTAAATAACTTTTACATTCACTGCGTTTAATCCTTTTTTACCTTCCTGTAAATCGAATTCAACTTCGTCACCTTCGCGTACTTCGTCGATTAATCCAGAAATGTGTACAAAATGTTCTTTGTTTGAACCTTCTTCACTAATAAAACCAAATCCTTTTGCTTCATTGAAGAATTTTACTGTTCCTTTACTCATTGTTAAAAATTTTAAATATAATATTAGCCGCAAAGGTACGGTTTTATAATTGGGTTTAACTAATTTAGCGATATATTAATTTTTTTTTATTTTGAAACCTGTTAGTTTTTTACTTTGATTTCTTTGAATTATCTTTATATAATTCTCGAAATAAAATAGGTAAATTGTTGATTATAAGTATAATAGAATAAAAATAGCAAATAATTTCATATAATGGTAAAAGACATAAAATTAGCTGTTTTAATTGATGGAGATAACGTCCCATCAAAATATATTAAGGAAATGATGGAGGAAATTGCCCTGTATGGCACACCAACCATTAAAAGAATTTATGGAGACTGGACAAAGCCTCAATTGGGTAAATGGAAAACAATTTTGCTGGAAAATGCCATTACGCCCATACAGCAATATGGCTATACCACAGGAAAAAATGCCACAGATTCTGCAATGATTATAGATGCCATGGATATTTTATATTCTAATAATGTTAATGGTTTTTGTTTGGTTTCATCCGACAGCGATTTTACGCGATTGGCAACAAGACTCAGGGAATCGGGAATGCAGGTTTACGGAATTGGGGAAAAGAAAACGCCCGACCCCTTTATTGTGGCTTGCGATAAATTTATATATCTGGAAATTTTGGAACCTTACAGTGAAACTAAAGATGAAAAAGGGGCGTTAAAGAAACCAAATTTAGACAAAATAACGCCAAAAGTAATAAAGTTCCTTAAACAAGTTGTTTCGGATACTGCAGATGAAGACGGATGGGCTTTTTTGGGCGATGTGGGTTCATTGATTCTGAAAAAACAACCCAATTTCGACTCCAGAAATTTTGGTTTTGAAAAACTGACACCTTTGTTTAAGTCTCTCAACCAATTTGAAATTGACCAACGCGTGCAAAGTGGTGTGCGATTTAAATTGATTTATGTCCGGAATAAATAAGTGCCTAAAGTTTGGAGTGCCTAAAATACCTAAAGTTAATTTTTCTTTAGTATCATGCTTAGACACAGTTGTTTAAAAAAATTGCTTAAAAGAATATTACTGAAAAAATTCAAAATTGATATTAAATGATATGGCATTAGAATTTGAAAACGAAATAGAAATTATTGAAGTAATGGAAGGTTACTTAATCAATGCGCGTCCTCCAGAAGAAATTAGAGACGAATTAGATATTAATTACAAAATTGAAGGTCAAAATATTGTCGTTTTTGAAATTCGCCCAGTTTGGAACAATCCAAATATAAAAATGGAATGTAATATTGCAAAAACAACATTTGTAAAAAATGAAAATACTTGGAAAATCTTTTGGTTTATGTCTGATATGAAATGGCATGGTTACAAGCCAACACCAAAAGTAAACAGCCTAAAAGAATTCGTAAAAATCATAGAAGAGGATAAACATGGCTGCTTTTGGGGTTAAACAAGCACATCTACGTTAAAAAGTAAAGGTCATCAAAAAACTTGTAAACGCTCACAAAACGGCTTATTTTCTTGGATGAAAATTATTGATTACTTGTTTTAAAAAACTTTTGTCCAAGTGCATATAAATTTCAGTGGTGGTAATGCTTTCGTGTCCCAACATTTGCTGTATTGCCCTTAAATCAGCACCGCGTTCTAACAAATGTGTGGCAAATGAATGGCGAAAAGTATGCGGACTTATTTTCTTTTTGATGCCGGCTTTAATTGCCAGATTTTTGATAATCGTAAAAATCATCACACGGGTTAATTTTTTTCCTCTTCTGTTTAAAAAAACTGTGTCTTCAAAACCTTTTTGAACGGTAATATGGGTTCTGATTGAGTTGATATAAAACGAAATATACTTTTCAGTTTGTGCATTGATGGGCACAAAACGCTGTTTATTGCCTTTTCCAATAACCCTTATAAAATCTTCTTCAAAAAATAAATCGGAAATCTTCAAATCTGTGAGTTCAGAAACGCGCAAACCGCAACTGTATAAAGTTTCTAAAATGGTGCGGTTTCTCTCGCCTTGCGGCTCGCTTAAATCGATGGCGCCAATGAGCAAATCTATTTCTTTTAAAGCCAAAGTATCTGGCAGTTTCCTGCCAATTTTAGGCGTTTCAATCAATTCGGTCGGATTGTCTTTTCGGTATTCTTCAAAAATCAAATAATTGAAAAAATTTCGAATGCCCGAAATTAAACGTGCTTGTGATCGCGCATTGATAAGTTTCGAAGTTTCATAAATAAATTGCTTAAAATCCTCCTGATTTATGGAAATGGGCGAAATAATCATCTCATTTTCCTCCAAATACAACATCAACTTTTTTACGTCGCGCGAATAGCTGTCGATGGTATTTTGCGACAAGCCTTTTTCTATTTTTAAATAAAACTGATAATCGTGTAAAGCGTTATTCCATTTCATTCCGAAACAATTATTGTTTTAATTCGCATATTATTATTGATGTTTATGATATGTTTGGGTTATGTGCATTTCATTTGTTAAAATTAAGTAATATATTTACACTTCAATAATTAAAAAATGAAAATACTAATTCTAAATGGACCAAACTTAAATTTATTAGGCAGACGTGAGCCTTTAATATATGGGAATATAACGTTCGACCAATTTTTTGAAACTTTAAAAAAGAAATATTCGGATGTTGAATTGCACTATTTTCAAAGTAATATTGAAGGTGAAATTATCAATAAATTGCACGAAGTTGGCTTTAGTTTTAACGGTATTATTTTAAACGCCGGTGCTTATACCCACACTTCCGTTGCTATTGGCGATGCTGTTAAAGGTATTGAAACTCAGGTGGTTGAAGTGCACATTTCCAATGTTTACACGCGCGAGGAATTTCGCCACGTTTCCTATATTGCGCCCAATGCAAAGGGCGTTATTGCCGGTTTCGGATTGCAAAGTTACGAGTTGGCTTTAGAAAGTTTTTTATAATATTTGGGCGTTACCCCTTGGGTCAGGCTATCACTACTCGCTTTTTTTCGTTGTGAAAAGCAACAAAAAAAGAGCTCAAACAAGCAGTTCTATCCTTAACGCAGGTTGAATTATCAATTAAAATAAATCAATGCTTAATTCTGTTAATAGTTTTGTTTTTAAAAAGTTAAGAGATAAAATTCATATATAAACACTTATAAATTGGCTAAATAATTTTAATTTATTTTCATAATTGCAAGCGCTAAAAAAATAAAAGTATAAAGTTTTAAACTTTTTTGATTTTTAAAGGTCTAATAAAATTATGATGTTATCATAAATAAATTAAGGTTGTTTTATTAACTAAACAAAAGGGAGTTTGACTAGCGAAGGCGAATTCATAAAAAATTTATTGGATAATAAAGAAAAAGATAAAGCTTTTAAAAAATTATTGGATCTTTATCAGGAGCGTTTGTATTGGCATATCAGAAAATTGGTAATTACCCACGAAAACGCTGATGATGTGCTTCAAAATACCTTTTTAAGAATTTACAAAAGTCTTCCCAATTTTCAGCAAAAAAGCACCTTGCATACCTGGATGTATCGTATTGCATACAATGAATCACTCAGGTTTTTAGAAGAAAATAAAAAAAAGTATCACTTATCGTTAGATGAAGTTGGTTCTAAATATTTAAATAATCTAGAGGAAGACGCATTTTTTGAGGGTGATGAAATTCAATTAAAACTACAGCGAATTTTGTCTGAAATTCCTGAAAAAGAACGGATTATATTTCAAATGAAATATTATGACGATTTAAAATTTCGAGAAATGGCAGCTATTTTAGAAATAAAAGAAGGCACTTTAAAATCTTCGTATTACAATACAGTAAAATATATTGAAAAAAATATGCTGGCTGTTGAACTATTGACAAAAAATAAGGTCTAACTATATACCATGATAAAATTATTGCAATACTCGCCGCAACAGACCATAAAATTCTTTCTCTGGAAAAAATAGTAAATTTCGATTTTTTTTGATTTGCAACTTTTTCTAAAATTTCTATTTTAGATTTAGAGAAATAATCTTTAGGAATATTGAGACCTAATTCTTCTGAATGCATTTTATGCATTTTGCCGTCAAATGAAATTTGATTATCGGTTTTAAATTTCGAGAAATGGCAGCTATTTTAGAAATAAAAGAAGGCACTTTAAAATCTTCGTATTACAATACAGTAAAATA